>CAJYXJ010000021.1 GCA_913778085.1 uncultured Chryseobacterium sp. | reverse complement strand
TTCTCAATATTCTCTCCGCTTTAGCTGCTTATTCCTTCTTTGATAAAAAACCTTCTATTAACACCAATTCCGACATTATTGATGAAGATAGATTGATTGCTGCTTAAGCCGAACTCACGTTAATTAAAAATTTATCAAACTTTACTCTAAAATAAAAGTAGTCTAATTGCTTACCAGCACAATAACTTTCTAAAAACAACCGATATTCTTCAACGTTTCTTATTTGAAAGACTCCTGGTCTATTTAAAAAATATCTGGGTAAATTAATTTTTTCTGGATCTATCATAATTTATTATTTTTGCATTTCTTAATGCCCTTCAGAAAAATCATTTGCTGTTACGACTGCTCATGAAACAAGTTCTGCAGTGGGCATTGGACATTCTATTCCAGTTTAAAATTGACTATCTGTATAAATCAATTTCTTCGTGAAAATTCTTGATTTATTAGAAAAATAATGTTCACTCAAAATTGAAAATGATTGGCTAATGATCCTGAAACTTGTATTCTGACAAAGAATTATTATTTTTAAAAAAATCTTCTAATGTATCTAAAAATCTATTCGTTTTTTCTATTTCAGATAAATCTTTGTTTATATGCTCAAACTGTGCAAACCAATTCATATTTGGGGCTTTGAAATCAATTCGTTTTTGATACCATTTTGAGATTTCTCTTTCGAAATCTACATTATAACTAAACTCTAGACTATAAAAGACACCTTCGAAAAAATGAATATAGTCTTTTAATGCAGCATTAGCACCATTAAAGAAAACCATGCCAGGGCGCCTTTTTATAATATGTATTAATCCGATAATTTTTGTTTTCATTATACTATTTTACTGTTCTCTTGGAAACAATTTCAAACATGAGATCTGAATGATATTCAAATAATTGTTTGTAGTTTTCTATTTTCATTCCAGCTGAGCCCGTTAATCGATCATAAACCATCCCATTTTTAGTTGCAGCAACATGCCAACTCCATCCTGAATTTTCTCCTGCCACATTACCTAATTGATTTCCAAATCTTGGTGTTATTTGTAAATATTCTGCTCCTTCTCCTAAGGATTTTACAGCTCTATCGGCCACCACTTCACAGCCATTTCTGATAACACTTAATTTTCTTGCTTTATTTAACCAATTTAGACAATTATTATGCACTAAAATGCCAATATCAGAAACGTAATAATTGTGATTGCCTTCTACTTCAAAGTTATACACTTCTACCTTTTTATCCAAAAATTTAATAGACTCTATAGCAGAAGTATTTCCATCTAAAGTAGTTAAAAGTATTCCCTTAGTAAGCTCTTTGGCTTCAACCCAATCTCCGTTTACATAGAATGGATGTTCTAGTGTACATGTAATTTCTTTACCGTTTACAGAGATTTTCACTAATGATGAAGAAGTATTTCGGGATAATTCCACAACTTTTCTAAGTTCTTTCTTGCCTGTTTCTTCATTGTAACTCCATACCCAATCACCTTTTTTGATATCCTCAATCTTTTTTTTGCTTTTTTCTGTGGCTACTAAAGTTCCTTTTATAAAACAAATTTCTATTAATCCTTTTGTTAATTGTCTTAGTGGACCACAAATTATACTTTTAGCAATATTGCCGTACTTAGCAGGAATTAATTCGGGAAGTATAACAAAAGGAGCCTCCTGCATCGCAATTAATGTAGTATAAGCTAATTGAGAAGACGGATTAGCATATGGATTATCTGCAGGAGAGCCAATAGTTGGTGTATTAAAGCCTGGTGCCGGATAATTGGTAATAGTATTAGAAGACTCATTTTGTCCTTGAATATCCCCTACGTAAACACCATAATCTCTATTATAAACTTCTCCTTGACCAGAGAAAGTAGCTCTATTATGAAGCCCATTTCCGAAGTTTGTATCTACACTCCAATCTCCATCATTATGCTTATATGTATTAACACTATTTCCCCCGAATTGCATCTTGTTTGCGTAACGTTGTGCATTTCGATGAGCTCTATTCCACAACCATCTTCTCCATCCTTTATCCGGATTTGGACCCTCACCTCCGACTCTTTCTCCCAGCATCCCGGATGGATCGGCATAATTTACAGGATCATTCCACACATAAGCATAAGGAGAACCACTGATATCTGCGAGTGGATCTACGGACAGCCAGAAACTGCGTTTAGGATCGTAATACCTGGCACCATAGTAATAATACCCGGTAGCTGCATCAAATTCTTTACCGTTGTATTTGTATGGATTGTTATATTGCTGGTTAGAGTTTTCCATCAACATTTCCCCATATGGCATGTATTCGTACCAGTTGGTTACTTTTCCTCCGCTGTTGACCAGGATGGAAGCCCCGCTCAGATGATCCGGATGGATCCAGTACATTTCAGATTTTACCGGCTCGGGAGGGGTATAATTAAGCATACAATCAGACTGTAAAAATACGTTCCACATATCACACACGTTTCCGTTACTAAGAGCATTACCATAAGCTTCCTTAAGCTGTTCGAAGCATTCCATATTATGATCCTGCTCGAAAATCATCAGTTGCTGTTCTACAAGATAAGAACATATAGTAGGATCGCTGGTCGTGGAAACAGGAGGGGTATAGGTTCCCTGCGAATCTTCATTGGCCACCCAAACTGCCGGAGGAAGCCCGGCCTGCATAATAATATCATTGATCTCTTCATAAAGCGCATTCGCAAGATCATCATATTCTCCTGCCAGATTAATCTTAAACCTATGGGAAGGAACATCGCTTACACGGGTCGCTATTCTTTGGCTGCCCATATAGTAATGCTTACTCATATTTTTTTCACTCAACACAACATATCCGCTTGGGTAGTAGATAAAGGCACCCATCTGAGTCGTCTGAGCAGGGTCATTTCCATTCACGTAAAGTTTTTTGGAAACGGCATCATTTTTAAGAATTCTCTCTCCTGCAGCATCATATACATAATAGTTAAGATTCTGTTGTTGAGTAACCACTGCCTTCAACCTGTTTTCTTCATCCCAATACAGGTTTCTGAAATCCCCATCGGCAGAATTTTTATCCTCAATTGCTGTAAGATTTCCGTTCAGGTCATAAGAAAACACTTCTGTCGCCTGAACCGGTGAAGCAGCTGGTGCGGTTCCACAATCCAGAGGTGAGGTAAAGCTTTGAAACTTATCATACTTTATAGAAGATACGGCATTAGGGTGGTTAGGATTATCATATTGATAACTTCCCACGTTCCCTTCATTCTGAGGGAACTGACATGGTCCGTTCTGATAGGATTTCAGCCTGAAATCCTTAATAGCCATATTCCCAACATTATTATACTTCATATTCAAAGTATAATACTTGCTAATTTTCTTTCCTTTTACCAAAATCTGTGCAGACCCCAACCTTCCAAAAGGATCATAATTAAAGGTCTTTTGTGTAGCAATGGCCATATCCATAGAAGGGTAATTGCCTGACATTGGTGTTACCCCATTAATATTGGCTATATTTCCGTTGCCATTAAAAGAATACTGGTTTGTACGGATATTTGTTCCTGTAGTGTATAAAAGGGACAGCTCTTTTGTTCTTCCCCAAGGATCATAGGTATAATTTGTCTTTGTTCCGTTTGCGGAAAGATAAGAAGTCATCTGATCCCTGCTGTCATACGTCAGGGAGTAAACAATGGGTTTGACTTTAATTTCTCCCGGCAGCTTGCTCTGGATGTTATCCAGCAATCCCGCCATATTATAATTATAGGTAACTTCTTCGGTGTCCGGATAATTGATCTTGTTGATCCTTCCCAACGCATCGTACACGAAGGATGTTTTAAACATTTTCGGAACATTATTAGGAGCTACAACGACCCGGGTATTCTCTCTAACCTGGCCTACCGCGTTATACTTAAATACCTGGGTTCCTGTTTTATCTTTCTGCCTTACCAGTCTTCCTGCTGCAAAATCAGCAGCTCCCGCAGCTCCGTATTCAAAAGATACCACATGGGTCGGATAGTTTACTGAAGTAAGCTGATCATAGTAATATCTGTAATTTATTTGTTGTCCGTTGGAATTCAGTACGGCAGAGCTTGAACTGGTCATTTTTCCGCTCAGGTCATAACTGAAAGTAGAGATTCCGGCATCTGACTGCTGTTCGGAAACTTTTCTGCCCAACATATCATAGATATATTTGGTTGGGTTATATCCCGTATCGTCTATTTCGGTAAGCTGTCCTAATAGATCATATCCATAGCTTGTCCATAGATCCTGGCTACCGGCAGTCTGCTTGCTGGCTGTGGTTTGCCCTTTTTCATCCGTGTAGGAAATAGTAGTGTTCCCCAATGGACTTTGTGTCCTTGTCGAAAACTGGGTAAGCCCGTTCCGGTCGGCTCCAAATTCATAAAATATTTTTGTTACAAGGTTTTGCATCCCCGTATTGGTATTTACACTGTTTTGCGTTATACTTATCGGGCGATCGATATCGTCATAAACGGTAGTCGTATACAGCTGTGCTGCCTGGTCTTCAGAAGTCAGATAATCATCAAATGTTCTCAGGGAAGTCATGATATTGGTTCCCGTAGTCACCTTATCCCTGATAATGGTTTTCACCGGTCTTCCCAGCTTATCTTTGATCTGATAGATATTGTTGGCAAAATAGTACGTTCCGCTCTCCTTCTTAAAGAGTTTTTTCATCATAAGCCCAGCGCCCCATGCATCACTGAAAAGACTGCTGAAATAATTATCGGCAGGAACATTACCGTTAACAGAAGGGGCTTTTCTCTCCGTTACCGCTACCGGCATTACATCTGAGGGATAGTAATACATTTTTACCGTCCAGTCGCCATCCAGTGGTGAACGGTACCGGGTGAGCCTTCCGAAACTGTCATAGTTATATGCAGAAGTTACTCCATTAATATCCGTTATTACCGTCGGAACTCCTAACAGATAATTATTGTCATATTGTGTTGAAGATGTATAACCGTAGGCATCTGTGGTCTGTACAAGATAGGTATGATAAACCGGATCGTATGAGTAAGAATAATACATCCGCTGCGTATTTGCTGATACAGGCTGTGTAACCTTGGTAAGATTACCATAGGTATCATACTCCATATCAAAGTCTGCCGTTTGCGTTCCCAGATACTTTCTGATCTTTTTGATATTCTGGGCAGCATCCTGTTCAGTGGTACTTTTTCTTACCAGCTGGCCTCCTGCCGTAATAGTCTGTTCCGAAGGAACCCCTACAATGTTTTTAATTCCCGGGTTATGATACGAGACATTCATCTTAACGTCATCCAAAACATTGCTTATGGATACTCCCCTGTCCGTAGACTGGGTGACATTTCCATACTTATCATAAGAATCGATGGTCCTGATGGTCGTTTTACTATGACTGTTTCCTCCCGCATATTCGGTAAAAGAGGATTCTGCCTTATACAATAAAGGGATTATCCTTCCGATATCTTTATATTGAGGTTCTGTCTGGTTTTCCGTAAGCTGATAACCGGAAGAAGAACTCTGGTCGAAATAACGGTAGGTATTCTTTGTTTCTGAACGTTTTCTGTTCTGGCTGTCTAAAAGATAGGTCGACCGGACCAGTCCTTTCTTATAGAAATACTGTCTTACTTTGGTATCGTTGTAGTTAACAAAGAAATTACCCTCATTTCCTGTATAATCTGTTTCATACTCGGTAACTTGGGTTTGATGAAGTGCCCCATCATTTAATATCTTCGTCTTGACTATTCCAAATCCTAAAAACTCTCTTTCCCTTCTGTCATGAACCCCTTTTTCATATTCAAAAAGAAATTTTTCTCTTGGTTTCACTTTCTGAGGATCGAGAATTCCATTAGTCATTGGCAATGTAGTGTCGAATGGTCTGAAATTCCATATGGCAACGCCAGACATTACTGTTTTTGAAAAAGGCATTTGATAGGTTCCGCCTACTAACGAGCCTAAATTTCCATTTTCATTAACATAATTATACTCCATTTGTATAGCCCCCTGAAGAGGATTTTCAATGAGAAGCAACAGGTTTGCTTGTGCCAGGTTATTATGGTAATAGGTTAGTTCTGTATCTTTATCGGAAATCAGCAGGTCCGGATAACCATCTCCATCAAAATCCCTTAAATCAACCTCTTGCTTGTTGACCGATTTATCCGTACTAAAGCCTCCCGATAAACAGATCTTTATACCGAAACACGCACACAATGTACCGAAAAAGTTACTCCCGGAAGAGTTCTGTTTATTATTCAGGCTGAAATTTTTATTAAAATTATTGGGTGATATAAATGAGGTCCCGTTATTCATCCAGATTTCATACGTATCCCCATTCTTCACGATTTTATCAGCCATCCCGTCACCATTGACATCGATGAGACCTGTTTTTGCCGTTGAATTGGATTTGGAAAGCCCGACACCTGCGGCCCAGCTTCCGTTTGCCATACTGAATCCTCCGCCTCCGGAAACCGCAAAGGAATCGTTCTTAGAAACTTCGGAGACATTCCATCCATAAGGATCATAAGCAAATCCATTTCCGTTATTGAGATAAACATTTCCATCCGAAACATAATCCATCAATCCGTCTCCATTCATGTCTGCCCATACTCCGTTACCTTGTGCCCATGCTTTTCCTATAGTGATATTGGCGCCGATTCCCAAAGCAAACGAAGAGGAGCCGGTATGCAAATCTTTTTCACCCCCCAGATTGAAGAATATACCGGAGGTACTACTGAATTTTGCAATAGAAGGAGAGGCTGAAAGCCCCGCTCCCAATATCCATCCTTTACTTTTGATTTCTTTTTTATCAATGCTTGTTTCGGTAGAGAGCTGCCCCAAAATATTGGTTCTCTGGAAATAGGTGCCGGAAATAATATCGGGATACTGGTCTCCGTTAAAGTCCTGGAAATAATCTGCTGTTTTATCGTTAGAAAATCCGGCATGTCCGCTGATTCCGAGCCATGGAGTAATTGAGCCCGCTGCAAATAAATGTAATCCGTCCGATTTCGATCGCAGAATAATCCCCCGGGGATTAGGAACAGCAAAAACAGGCGTCTGTGTAATAATCTGACCGCCTGTACTTACCCCCAGCATAAACGGCTGTAGATAATCACCTGTTAATTCCACCGATTCTAAAGGAGAAATGTAAGCATACTTCTCAGCGTCCAGTGTTAAAGGTGTAAAATAGCGGTTATTATTCTGCTGGGTGATATAATTGATCATGCAGGTAGTATAATTCGGATCTGAAGGATTACATGGCGAAGATCCGCCAGGACCAGGAACCGTACTCACGGGATTAGCCGTAAATTCATTTTCACGGATCGGCTGTCCCACATATTTAGAACCATTATAAGTAAACCCTCCCCATCCCTGGTACACCAGACCTGTATTGATGTTGTAATGGGTATTATCAGATCTGTACGCAAAATAATCTGCTTTATGATCAGTATTAGCCATGGGTGGATTTCCAAGAAATGCAGAATTAATGATATATGGATTTATCGATGAAAGATTTTTAGCAACTACATAATCCGGAGAACTGATTTCAAAATAGAAAGGTAAAGCATAAAGCTGGCTATAAGACAAAGGTATGGTGGCAAAGAACGCACAAATATCGATTTTAGGAATCGGCATTACATTGTTTACAACATTGACCGTATTTTTTGCAGTATAAACATTCCCATTGTTATCCCTTATTTTTAATGAAAACGTAACCTTGGTATTATGAGGCGAGCTTAAGCTGATGGTATAGTCATTCTGTGTACTGTCTCCGTTGAAATCAGGGAAAACATAATACGAGGTAGATGATCTGCAGTAATAAGGAGGCGGACAATCGTCCTCCCTGCCACAGAATGGATAATTCAGGTATTTTGTAAAGTCCTTGGGTTGTGTGTTGATCAGCCTTTCCGAATAGGGATTATACTGGACCAATGTCTTCACTGCTGTTGTATCGGTATCTGACATTACCGTCATATCGGGTCTCCATCTGATCTTTTCCCATGAAACATTCGTGTCTGAAGAAACATCAAAGTGGAACATGGTCATGGTGGAATCCGAAGGATTCTGATTGACCAGAATATTCGAGATATCCGAGTTGGGAATCAGGTTACTGGTTTCCACTACGGAATTTAAACTTGACCCTTTTGGCAGTCTGTGATGATAAATTAATGTGGAAGGTGGGGCAATACCTGTTGTGTCTGAAACAGACTGAACGGATTTATAAATCTTAAAATCAACATCATCTGTAAAAGTCTGACTGGAAAGCCCTCCCCATGAAATCTTTACTTTGCTCTTATCACCTACAACATTATCCTTCTTGCTGGAAGCCAAATAATGAGTGGACGAATTGAATTTATAGTAATTATTAGTATTGGCATCAATTAGTGCCAGATTGGTAACCCCCGGAACAGACGTATACTCAATACTGGTCGTTACACTGACTTTATCTCCGTCCGGACCGGTTTTAGATGAAGCAACTACAAAAATCCTCTGTCCTTTCTCAACATGGGTACCGGCTGAAAGGTTTTGTGTCTGTCCGGAAGCAGTTAAGGTAACCACCGAAGAAATCTGGGTCGAGTTAGCAGGCGAAAAGGCTGAATTGTCTTCGTTTGCTTTTTTCATTTCTCCTCTTTCAATCCAGACATCCACGCCGTCCTGGGAGTTCTGTAATAATGAAATATTGTTAAAAATTCGAATATCTCCAGCAACAGGGGCTTCCCACATCCTTACGATGTTTGCAAGGGACGAAGTAAGTTGAGTGGTATTTATCGTATCCATAACGGCAGGGCTTCCCGCCAGAATGGCATTAGGAGTTTCTTCCGTTACATTTACAGTCGTAGAAGAATTCTGTGACTTAAATTGAAGAGCCCCATTTCTTATTTTACCAAAGAAAACCTCTCCGTAATTAACCATATCCACAAGCCCGTCTCCGTTTACATCTGAGAAATAGGTCGGAGCGTTGCTGTTACCCCAAGAGTAATTAATGCCTACAACGCCTCTTCTGAAGGAATATTCCAATCCTATTGTTGTGTTATAGGAATTATGTCGGGTAATAGGAGTTTCTCCTGGAAGACCTATGGACGAATAAGTACCCCCAAAGGAGGTTTTGCCATTTTTTCGGAAGCCGATGGTTCCGTTTGATGCATAAAAGGCTTTATCCAGCAAGCCATCTCCATCCATATCGATAAGCTGGTTTTTACCATAGGATCGGTTGTCATCATAACTCCCCGTAATTCCGATTGTTCCTTTTTTGTTTACCGAACCACCAATACAAAATCCCCATCCAAAACTTAAAGATCCCCTTATATTTTTATTCTTTGCATAGCTTCCGCCGATAAAGCTGGTATTTCCTCCCGAAAAAGAACCAACGTCATCATTATCTTTAGGGGTATTATAAACTTTTGTAGGAAATTTATCAAAGATTGCTTGCGCCGTATTATAACTCAGGACATGTTTATTGAATACATTTCCATTACCATCCTTCTGGATGATCTCCTTCAAAAGCCTTTTTGAGAACTGACCGATTAAAGTGTTATTCAACTGATATTCCCTGATGACCGTATTTGCTCTTGAAACCGTTATTTTTCTTAAAATTTTTGCATCAGATAACTTTACCCCCAATTTATTATTGAGGATCATATCAGGTCTTATCCCCGGCTCATTTTCAAAATCAATAAAGGTATTAGTGCTGTAAACAATCCGGGAAAGGTATTTATTCTTTCCTCCCCCTTCAAACGTATCGGTGTAAGTATAGGTTATCGTATTCCCGAAACGGTCGGTAACTTTGGTTAAATACCATTTTACAATATTTCCTGAAGTATTATTGCCCGGAATATTGGTTAATACATCTTTGTATTCTTTCTTTGTTCCGCTTCCGTCCAGTATTTCCCAGGTATACGTACCGGGAGAATTTCCTTTACGGATTACAGTATATCCTTCTTTTATCCCATTCCGGTAATAAAAGAGCCTGTCGTTTGTTCTTGCTTCTGCATAAGGCACTTTATTAGGCAGGTAATCATCTTTAAACACCAGCTGTTCACCGGCAATGGTATAAATTTCAGATTCGTTGGTGCTGTTAAATTCAGGAACTCCCCAACGGGTATCAAGATCAATGGTTTCTACGGGGACATCCCACCCCGTTCCGGCCCATCCAAATTTATTGTCACTGTTGTAAACCAGAGATACACTGGGCTGAAACCCTCCGATACCGGATGGAATCTCTATAGGATACTGTACATTGGTACTTCCCTGCTGATTAGGGGTTGGCGGAGAAATAAGATTGATTTTTGATCCCGGATTGGCAATAGGCATATCGTCGAATCCTGTCGGAGCTTCAGCTCCTGCTTCAGGACTTTCGGGCTGTCTGGACACTCCTGCTACAAAACGGGCTTGTTTCAGTAAAGTATGCAGGACAATATAGTTTTTAGCCGTATTAACACTGTCTATATCTGCCTGAATCCATTTCTTTTCCTTATAATCAAATGTAAAGGCAGCAATATCTTCATCATTATATCCTTTAGGAATTTTATCCTTATCATAAGGAAGATGAACTGTTACAGACTTTGCGGTTTTATTGGTAAATGAAAAACCAGCATATCCCGAACTTATATTTACTGTTGAAAGATCCAGAGGAGGAAGATCAATGGTTCTAAGTCCTGTCAGAACACCGGATGCATCTTTATGAACAAGATTGACGCCCAGATCCCGGTAAGAATCAAGTGAAGAAATATGATCCTCTTGTGATATATTTTTAACGACGGATTCTTCTAAAGCCGTAGTTTTACCCTGTATAAAACTAACAGGAATTGAAAGATTCTCTTTCTTTCCGATGGACAGATATTCAAATTCATTGCCCTTCAGGGTAATCCTTTCTCCCTGAACTTCAACAGACGAAATTCCTGCAGAAGGATTGACATATCCTCTTATGTAGCATACTTTATCATTGTATACTTTGGAAACAATTTCATAGGCCTTATTCGAAGCGGTTTTGTTTTCAACAATTCTTACATTTTTGATGTGATAATAATCTCCTTTTCCTAAAGAGTTAAACAAAACCGTATTATTTCCCTTTTTCAGAAGACCGGCATCTATATTTTCCGAAACTTCGCTCCAGCCGGATTTTTTGTACTTTATATATCCGCCAACAGCAAAACTTCCATTGATGCTCCTTGTTACTGAATTCATATCAGAATAACCATCTACCTCATACCTTAAGGTATAGGATTTACCCGGAAGAATATTTCCCAGGTAGACATCAAAGATATTATCAGACGCATCTTCATCTCTTTCCCCATCTTTATTTCCAATCTGCCCTATAAAGCCTGACCTGGCCAAAGTTGAATTAGCAAAAGAAACATCTGGATATCCGGAAGAACTTCTTAATTGATCAGTACTCAAAGCAAGTCCTGATCGAAGCGCGGAATCTTTTTTATTTCCAGTGAAAAATGCAATATCCGGATTTTTATTGCTCTTCGGATTATCCCTTCCTACTGAAGGCTTTAAGAAACCGCAATCTATTTTGAACGGGTGTGTGTATTCCCGGTGGTTATTTACATTTCTTTCATGCACCGTATTTCTATGGGGTGACCGTGTAAAAAGTCCAGCTGCATAACGATAGCACAACGGGAATGAAAACCGGAAGCATTTCAAGTTTCTTGTTTCCGGACAATAATTTTTTAAAAGGAAAATTCATGGATTAGTGTTTTTAATTAATAAGGAAATTAATGCCTTTGCCTTCTTCAGGAATAAATATTTTAATATTATAATAGCCTACAACAGGAGGAATATTCATTGGAATATTAAAGTCTGTAGCAGGACTGTATTGTCCTTGTTTGACAAGAACGCCCAAACTGTTGAATATCTTTACAGTAAGAGGTTTAATGGATTTTAGCTCAACTTTTACAGTAAGGTTTCCGTCGTGAGATGGATTAGGAGACACACTTATATTCTTGAATAGGGAAGTACTCTGTAAAGCATCATAGTCCGCCTGGCTTAATACCGAAAGTGACTTATTAACTTCACAGTTCAGCTTATTTTTTATTTTAAGCTGATAGTTTCCTGTGCCGTTTAACAGGAAAGGGGCTGTACTGCTCGTCTGACCTGTCGGTGAAGTCAGAACATACTGGTAGGATTCTGTATTCAAATCCAATTCTATAGGGCTTCCCTGCCAAACATAATGGTCATTAATATTCTGATTTGCAATCCCTTCCAGGTCAAATGTTCGCACAATATTAATTTGTCCGGGTTTCTGGATAATGAGTTTGTAATTGTCCGGTAACAGATTATTAAAGACAATCGGATTGGTACTTCCTGAGGTTGGAGTCACAACCGTTTGATTACTGCTCAGACTTATTAAGGAATAGGTGAAAGGAAAAAGATCTGCAGGAACAGAAATCTTTACGATCCCGCTTCCTAAATCAGAGCAGGTACTCACCATCTGGATGTTCAGTTCACTTTGAGCATCTTGTAAGTTGAAAGTAAAATACTCTGTGCCATTGTGATCAATGTCCCACATAATATCTTTGAAGACATATTGATCTCCGATTTTTTCTCCTAAAATATCAGTAGAAATATCATTCTGATAATTGCTTTCATTTGCAAACAATCTTAACAGTACCTTATCACTTGGAGAAAGCCCCGCAAGACTAAGGTAAACATGAGTTTTGACAGGCTGGACTGCTGAATTTTTTATCTGTGCTTTCCACATTCTGAACATATCCCTTCTAGGATGTGCAGAAAGTAAATCTGCCTCTCTAAAACTAAGAGACTGGTTATTATCACCCCACAAAAGGAAAGTTCCGGGATTTAAAGTTTCTTGATTCTGATAGTTGGTTGCCTTTAATGTATTCAAAGACATAATAATATGCTCATCTTCAGAATTTTTTGACTGTTTCTGATAAAGACCAAAGGCATCATCCCTACCTAATCCTGTAATCCTTAGATTATAATTTTTATTTTTTTTGGAATCCCACAGAATATCACCCGCAGAAGAAACATAATTGTTCTCTGAAATGTCGTTTATGGTAATACCATACTTCACGGAAAGATAAGTTTCTATTTTTTGCTTGTCAATCGTGGAAAGATTATTATCAAATACCAGAACCTCAGGAATAAGTAACATAGGATCCGTCTTTTTATTCAAAAGAACAATAGGATTAATCTTATTGCCCATATCGGTTTTGGTAAAGGTTAGAATTTTCGAACTTAGCTGTGGACTGTTTATTCTTAAGGTATCCGAAAAATCATCAATGCCCAAACTGCTGATTACTGAACTTCCTATTTTTCCGTAGACCTTTTTATTATTACCTCCAAATTTATTGCTTACAAAAAACAATGAAGGTTGATTCAAATTTCCATCCACCTTCTTAAAAAATGTCCCGTGGACAGGATCTTTAACCAAATGATAATTCATCAATCGGTCTGTTAAAGTATCTGTTGGAACAATACTGTCCTTAATATTATTCTTCCGGAAAGAAAGTCCGGCAACCCCTCCAAAAACGGTAGTTTGGGAAAAAAAATGGGAACACACTAAAAAAGTGATCACCGTAAATATTTTATTCATAAATATTGCGTGGTTTTTTGTAGAAAAAGTGAATAAATTTTAAAGAGAAGAAAACTCTTTACCAAATTATTATTTAATCATTTAATTTCCATGTCTGTTATTAATTTTTTATCAAAAATAACTTTTTTTTACATATCTCAAAATTAATTTTGTGTTAAATTAATAATTAACTAATTTTAATTATTTGGTTAAAATTATACTACTATTTAACACAACAGATGAATGAAAGTGTAAGCTACCCAATTTTGTGACCATTCTAAATGATAGATTCTTTCATTTTTTGTTTGTATTTTTTAGGGCTTATATTTCCTAACGCTTCGTGGTGTCTGTTATAATTGTATTCTATCCACCACTGATTTGCTTTTTCTTCCGCATCCTGTAGATTTTTGAAGACATACATGTTAAGAAGTTCATTTCTACAGCTTTTATTTAATCTTTCAATAAGGCTGTTTTATGTAGGTTTCCCAGGTTGTATATAATGGATCTCTATTTTATTTTCCTGAGCCCATAGCTGAAGGTTTTTGGATATAAACTCAGGACCATTGTCAACTCTTATGTGTTTAGGCTTACGTCCCTGTTGTTTTAAATGATCCAAAACCCTCACTACTCTTGCAGAGCAGATGCTTGTATCAATTTCCATTGACAATAATTCCCGATTATAATCATCAGCAATATTTAATATCCTGAATCTTCTCCCATCATATAAACTATCACTCATAAAATCCATACTCCAGCATTCATCAGGTTCCAATGGAATACTGATATTTTCTTTGATTCTGGTAGGAAGTCTTTTTCTTACTCTCCTGCGAATGCTCATTTTTAAGGACACATAAACTCTATGAACCCGTTTATGATTCCAAATATATCCCAAATCCCTAAGTTTATGATATAGCTTCCAAAAACCATAACCTGGATGCTCTTGCGAAAGTCTTGTCAGAGCATCAATTAATTCATCGTCGTTCTTTCTGCTTTTGTACCGATAGCTGCGCCTGCTGATACCAATTGTTAAACAACTTTTCCTCTCACTTAAATTGTATTTATCTCGGATAAAGTTGACAATTTCACGCTGTCCAGAAGGCTTTACCACTTTTTTGACAGCACATCTTTTAAAGCTTCAATCTCTAAACATCTTTCGGCATAAAGTTTCTTAAGCCTAGAATTTTCGGATTCCAGATCCCGCATTTTTTGAATATCCGAACTTTCCATTCCCGAATATTTATTCTTCCAGCGATAAAAAGTACCTTGTGTAATGCCGTGATTACGGCATATTTCTATCACACTCTTTCCAAGTTCTTGTTCTCTTAAAATTCCAAAAACCTGACTCTCTGAATACTTACTCTTTTTCATATTTAAATTTAAAGTTTTTTAAAGCAAAAACTCTATCTTTAAATGGATACATTTTCAGGGAAGTTTACAGATAATCAACAAGAAAAGGAAATAGCTATACTAAAAATTGTAACTGAGCAATTTAAAAAAGACGGTGGCCATAATGGCGTTACTATGAATTCCTTTGATCATATCCTTAAATTAAATATAGAAGATCGTAATGAATTTCTTTTCAGAATGCAGAAGGAAAAAAAATATTGATTTTTCAAAGCTTAAATTCTCATCGAATTACTTTACCTAAATAATTTATAGAACAAATAAAAATAATTTGATCTATTTTTGCATACGATTCTCATGTTTAATTTGAGTTTTCATGGTTATTAGTTTTTATCCTCGCAATCGCGGGGATTTTTTCTAACATATATACATTTTGTTTAACTCCAAAAATGTTCAAATAATTGAGGACAAAGTCTTTTCATACTTTGAGGATTTTCTTCGTCCCAATCAAATTCGAATTTAGGATAACTTCCTTCAGCAGTTTTGAAATTTTCATGGTCTATAAAATTATATAGGTTCTTTCCTGTCTTTTTACTAAATGCTTCCAGTGCAACATATCAAAAACTTTCAAATTCAAACATTTCATCTTCACTTTCTTCTTTTTGACTGATAAGGGTATCTGGATTTTCTTTTGCTTTATAATAAACCTCTTTTCCTCTTGATATAATCCAATTTCTAAAATATTCAAATAGATCATCCGAGCTACCATCATTCATAATATATGCTGCGCACCACATTTTTGAATTGTAAGTATCATACAGCAATTTATCTGTTCTTAAACGAAAACCTATAATTTCTTTTGGAGTTAATTCCTCAATTTTATTTATTAAGAAAGCCTCTTGTTCTGTTTGATTAACAGTGTTTTTTAATGAATTTTCGATTATATTCCAGAAAATATTTTCATCTAACATTTCCGCAGTTTTTTCAATATTGGTCAAATCATCATCTGATTGTAATTTTCTAAGAAATTTTTCAAATAGTCCCATAGAATTAATTTTTAGATGTTTTCAATAAATGTATGCATTATTGAAGTTAAAAAAGTTTTCGGCTTTTGTAATTTTATCTGTTTATTTCGGCTTAAAATGTCAACATTTTTTAAATCAATATTAAAAAAAGCAAAAGCAGGAATTCCTGCTTTTGCTAATATAATAGTTTTACTAATTTTAAGACCGTCAACACCGATCTATACTTTTTTCTTCTTGTTTAACCAATATCTTATTCTTTAACATAATTTTACCGTCTTATATTCTCTACACTATTATACCAATTTTGCTTATTTGTATTTTTAGTTTTTAATTGTAGATCAGAAAGATCAGCATCTAATCGATCGTTATTGTAATGTGAAGTTATTTTTTTTATTTTATCTAAAATCTCAACACCATCATTCTTATTGAAAAAATATCTTTGAATCTTGTTATCTTTATTTATTTGAACTAATACCAACAAACCATTATTGAATTCTTTCATTTTTGAGTAAGAAATTTCTTCGATTTTCATCAAATCTTCTTTTTCTACTTGATAATTGACCTCCGGGAAAATCTTCTCATTCCGCTTTTTATTTGAAAGAATAATTCGTCTCGATGGAGAGTTTTCATGCCCTGTATATCTTACAGTTATTTGAAAAACATCAATATTTTCAGTTTCTTTTTTAGAACAACCTAAAAACAATATAAGTAAAGCAATAAGTAAATTTTTCATATTCTATTTTTTAACCACCAATAATTATTTCTATACGGAATACTTATAAGAGGCATTGTGAGACTATGGCCTGATGGATATAAATTAAACCCATAATATAATGTGTGTACAGCGTGAGCTCCACTACTGTTAAAACCGACTAATGACAATTCAGCTCTCCAACCAATTGTAGTTGCTTGTCTAGCTCTGGTTGGACTATCTGTAAATACATGTTTATTTCCGTTTCTTATTAGAGAACCATATTCAGGATTAGTACTCTTAGCATAATAAAATGGACCGTTATTTCCGCCAACTCTATGGGGATCATTATACATTGTAAATTTGCCACTCCCTCCATCAGGATCATTTGTACCTACGGTCTGAACCCATTTATAGTCAGAGTATTTTTTTGACTCACTTGTAAATTTTAATTCTATATGAAGTCCTTGTTCATTAGTGACTGGATCTGTATATAGTTCGTATGCCTCAATTTTCATTTTCCCTACGTAGCTTCTTCACTATCATAAACTTTAAAAGAAGTTTTAGGCTGGTGCAGATGGTTTAATCATACGAACAAATTACTAATATTATCTCCTTTTACTAAATATCCTAAAATAGAATCTATGGCATTTGTGTCAGACAGACTAATGACATACTCTTGTTTACGCTGTCTACACTATCTTCGCCACAGTTTTGTCCGTCTTGCCCAGGTCCAGAATATCTAACTAGAGGGTCTCCAGACTTTTGGAGGGGTCTCTCCTTTCGGTGTCGTAGATGGTATGCTTCCATCCTCTTTAATTCATCTTCCATCAGGTGCCTAGATTATTGTTTTATTCTTCATACAAAGGTGGATATCAATTGATAAGATAATAATCTTTTAATTCCCATTTGTTATCGATTCTTTTTGCTTCATAAAAGTAAGAATATGGTTTTTCTCGATTACTCTTTAAAATATAAATGAAATATGCTTCATCCTGGTTTTTAAAATATATCGGACTAAAAAAGATTTGATTATATTGATCACCTTCAACTATCTTA
Source organism: uncultured Chryseobacterium sp. (assembly GCA_913778085.1). Lineage (GTDB taxonomy): Bacteria > Bacteroidota > Bacteroidia > Flavobacteriales > Weeksellaceae > Chryseobacterium. Next base: position 99,670 of record CAJYXJ010000021.1, on the reverse strand, counting down.
AATGTTTTGTTAATGCTATATTTTAAAGCAACTTCTAACAATTTTTTTTGGTCAAACTTCCTTATTTGCATTCTCTCAATTTTTGAATATATAGAGTCATCAATTCCCAATTTAAACTTACTTGGTATTCCTAAATTAATAGGATAAAATTGATAACCTTGTTCACCAATTACTTTCCCGTAAATTTCATATTCACGTTTGGTTACTTCTTGAGAATACATTACAGAAAATGAAATCATAAATAATAAATAGAGCAAATTTTTCATTATTACCATTTTAAAAATGAATCTGGGTTATATCCTCTATTCATAATTCGCATGTAAACTGCATTTCTGTAATTTAAACCCGACCTATTGTATGAGGGAAGAGAATATCTTAATTCACGTTCATACATTCTATACTCCATAACATCATTTCTTAACCCATCTATATCGGATATAGAATTAAATTTTAAATAATTACCAGTAAAAAGATCCCAAGCATGACCTGTTTCATGAATAATTGAAGTACCTAATGATAGCATATTTTTGTCAGAATAATCTAATTGAATCCCTACAACTGCATTATCTTTATCGATGCTTTTGCTTATTCTCGATATTGCCGTAATTCCATCTATATTCCAGCCATATCCTGCAACGCTATTTCCTGACCCGCTTGTGTAAGACAGGTTTATTTGTGGTGCCACACTTTTTACTCCTGGAGGAAGTGCAATAGGTAAAGAAAAATGCAATTGTCCTCCGCTGTTTACTTCAATCTCACCTTTTGTATCATGAAATTTATCATCGTTCTGTGAATAAACAAAAATATTCAATAGAACGAGGAAAAATAAGGTAATTTTTTTCATACTAAAATATTGTATAAGGGCTTTTATAAAAAGATAATTATGGAAAGATTTTGAAAATCTATTGTTTGGTTATGTTCTTACTTATCCTCCTGCCATCTTTCAATGTAAAGGTTAAAACATACACTCCCATGTATTTTTGAGATAAATTAATAGCAATTTTCTTATCTAATGAAGCTATTTTTTTACTTTGAAAAACCCAGTGAACTGTGCTCTGCTCATAAATACTTACTTCGGAAATTAAATCATTTACCTTTTCCGTCCAATCGATAGTAAGAATATCTTTTACCGGTACAGGATAAACTCTGATGTTATCCCAAATTTCTTGTTCGCTTAGCAAAAAATTTTGATTTGTGGAACTGCTCAATTTTCCGCTTTCTTCCTGAGACATTATACTGCTGCTTGAAGGCGGGGCTTCTTCTCCATATCTGCGGATTTGGTTACCTGCTTGATCGTAGTCAAAATAGACTTTTGTTGATGTTGGAGGAATTATCTGTGCTGAAAGAACGCTACAGAGTAAAATACAAGATACATAAATTATTTTTCTCATTTTTTCACTGGTTATTTTTGCTAATATAGAGATAATATTTTTAGAATGTCGGCCAATTAAATTATTCGCACATTTATCGATCGCTTCTTCCAATTCTAAAAGATTGCTATAATAACAAGGCCGCACTGTAAAGTCATAGATCGCAAAATAAGTATCCCTTTGATCAGACCATTGCATTTAAAAATTCTTTCCTTTCCTCATTATTACCCATCTTTTTAATTCATCTAAAATAATATTATACGTCTTCATAATATGTTCTTATTGTTGCCAATTACAAAAATATACTCTATTGATTAGAGTTAATCATAATTAAAATCCCCGGGCTTATCCGGGGATAAAACTAATAACCATCGTTTTGACCAGTTTATACATCAATGCCTTTCATTATAAAACGATTATTAATTACAAAAATTCTTTCCAAATCTTCCACTAAATGTTTAGATATTTCTTAGATTGAGGGTATAAGACCGGAACAGCCAATTACGGATTTACTATTCTAATACTGATCGCCAATAGTTATTAAAATTAAATTGCGTAAAAATTAAATTAATAGAAATTACCCAATAAAAATGAGCCTTATAATTCTTGTTTAATGTAACTCAATCGAACCAAATCATCTATAAAAGTGTTTGAAGATATGCTCGTCTTGGTCACCATCAAGCCAAACGGCGCCAAGAAATACACTTGGCGCCGTTTTACGTTTCATTATTGGAGTAAAACTGAAACTCATGCTTTTTTAGGATAAAATAAATCACGTTTTTAAGATTTTCTAGGATCAGACCCATTATCCGTTTGCTTGAACAGTGAAAATGTCATAAATTAGAAGTAGAATCTGGAAATGATTGTGCCCAAATTTCCAATTTAACTTCTTCGCTCTTCATCTATACATTTTGAAAAACGGCAATTATTTACTATCTTTAAATCTAAATAGGTACAATGACAGTTCTGCTCGTAGAGGATGATCAACGAATCAGTAAATTTCTTTTAAAAGGTCTTGCCGAGAACGGTTATCAGATGACACTCGCTGAAACAGGCGAAGAGGCACGAGAACTTCTTAATTTGCATGATTTTGATCTGATTCTTATGGATGTCATGCTTCCCGGTATCGATGGCATCCAGCTGACTGAAATGATCAGGTTTAAGGAAAACCATACGCCTATTATTGCCATCAGTGCGCTGAACAGTTCGGATGACAAAATCAGAATGCTCGACATTGGCGCAGATGATTATCTTACGAAACCGTTTCATTTTGATGAGCTGCTATCCCGGATGAAAGCACTCACCCGCAGGAATAATCTGTCTTATAAAAACAGTTCAGCCATTCTGAAATGCGGTAATATGATAATGAACACAGAACTGTACACCGTGACACAAAACCAAAAGCAACTGGATTTCTCGCCTACCGAATTCAGGTTGCTTAAATACCTATTTGAAAATAAAAACAAGGTTCTGACAAGAACACAGATACTTCACAATGTCTGGGGAATCGATTTCGACAGCACGACAAATGTTGTGGACGTCTATATATCCTATATCCGAAACAAAATCGATGAATCGGAATTGAAAATGATTCACACCATTAAAGGAATCGGTTATATTATAAAAGACTGACATGACGCTGAGAAACCGCTTTACCATTATTTCCAGCCTGTCTTTCGGTCTTGTATCGGTTGTCACATCATTAATTATATTTATCGGTTACTACGACAGTACAAAACTCTCTTATTTCGACAGATTACGGAACACGGCACTGATCTCGGCCATTTATTATCTTGAAAAAGACGAACTTCCCAAAACAAAGCATGTCCAGATAAAAAAAGAGTACAACCACCTCATCGAAAATACGCAGGTTGCCGTCTACAGCCAGAATAACGCGGTGACTTTCGGGATGAATCTCGAGGATAAGAACATCAGACCCGAAGACCTGAACAAAGCCAGAAGAAACGGCGATGTACAATTTACAGCAGACGGTTACTTTTACTATGGGATCTATTATCCTGACAATCAGGGGAATTTTGTAGTATTCGTAAAGTTGTCGGACCGTTCGTTCTCTGCACAGATTATCAGACTTCTGATGATTATGCTTTCCGTGCTGATTATCGGCCTCATTGCCATTTATCTTCTGAGCAGATATCTTTCAAAAGTGGTTTACAAACCTATTTCAAATGTGATTCAACAGATCAACAGCGTGACCGATTCTGACATTTCCCAGGCCATTACCACTACCAACACCCGGGACGAGCTTGATGAACTGATTAAATCCTACAATAGGCTGATCGGCAGAATTTCTGAAAACATGCTCCTCCAGCAAAACTTCATCAACTATGTTTCCCACGAATTCAAGACGCCTTTAGCCGCCATCTCAGGCAATCTTGAAGTTTTTGCACAGAAAGAACGCTCTCCGGAAGAATACAGACAGGTTTCCGAAGAAGTGCTGGAAAATGTTTATGAAATTGAAAACATTCTGAATAACCTCCTGCTGATGGCAGGACTGAAAAAAATTGAAGATCCGGACAAGACCGTCCGTATCGATGAAATTGTCTGGAAAGTGCATGATAAACTTAAAAATTACAGGAAAAAACAATCAACATCCGACCTGCAGATTTCTCTTGAAGTAACCCATTCTGCCCTTCTGGAACGAAAGGGAAATGAAACCCTGCTTTATCTTGCCCTCTATAATATTGTTGAAAATGCTCTGAAATATTCGGAAAACAATCCGGTTTACATCAGAATTTATGAAAAGGATCTCATGCTGGCAGTCGACGTGAAAGATTCAGGCTGCGGGATCGGTTACGAAGAACTGGACCGTATTACCGAAACCTTTTACAGAGGCAGGAATGTGGGAACCGTCAAAGGAAGCGGTATAGGACTTTCTCTGTCATCTGCCATTCTGCATCATCATGACATTAAAATGGAGATCAGTTCTGAAAGCGGAAAAGGCACCGTGGTGTCTCTGTATTTCCGGTAATCTTTAAAACTCTAATCAAACTCTAATTTTGGATTAATGGTATCCTAATCTGTTTAGAAATTGGCTCTAATAGGTGGAAGATAACTTTGCAGTCTAAATTATTAGGCTTTGAAAAAGATTATTTACACCTTATTAACCTTTCACGCCGCAGTCTTTGCTTCCGCACAGGTTGCAGACACGCTTAAAATCAGCAGACCGGAAGCAGAAGCCATGTTTCTGGAAAGAAATTTAGATCTGATTACTCAAAAGCTGGAAATTTCACAGGCAGAAGCCCAGGTCGTGCAGGCCCGTTACTGGCCAAACCCTACGGTCAGCGTCAGCGAGGTGAATCTGTGGCGTACCTACGATATTGAAGAACAGCCTGCGCTCATCGGAAACTGGGGCCGAAGCTCACAGATTTCTGCAGAGATTGAACAGGTGATTCAGACGGCCGGAAAAAGAAGAAAAAATATAGAACTTCAGCAAATTGAAGTCGACGGAAAGAAATACGAACTGCAGGAAGTCTTCCGCGAACTGAAAAAACGGCTCCGTAATACCCTTACGGAAATACGCTACCAGCAGGAAGTCCAGAATTTGTACAAAGATCAGATTGCTTCTATCACACGACTCACAGCATCCTATAAAAACCAACTCGACTCCGGTAACATCAGCAAAGCGGAATACATCCGCCTGCGTGCCCAGGAAGTGGAATTCAGAAAGAAACTGGTTTCCCTTCAGCAGGAAGTAGAAGAACTTCAGACCGAACTCAAATCGCTTCTCATATTGCCCGCTGCATCTCATATTGTGATCACCGATACGCTCGTGCCACCGTATAAAGAATATTCTGAACTGAATCTTTCCCAGTGGATGAATGAAGCCAAAGAAAACAGGCCCGACTTGTTATTAGCTCAAAATAATCAAAAGTCCGCCCTGAAAAACCTGGAAATTCAGAATGCCATGAAAACACCGGACCTAACCATTTCCATCGGATATGACCGTGGCGGGAATATCATGAAAGATTTTGTGGGTCTGGGAATCTCTTTTGACCTGCCGATATTCGACAGGAACAAAGGAAATATCCAGGAGGCCAGGATTGAAGTGGATAAAAGCGGCTTCGAAACAAGAAAAAGCCTCATCAGATCACAGAACGAAATGGCTTCGGCATTTCAGAATTACGTCAGAACCCGGAAAATTGCGGAAGAGCTTGACGATGATTATGAAAACACACTCGATTCGCTGCTCATCAGTCACGAAAAGAATTTCAGGCTGCGAAACATCAGCATGCTCGAATACATGGACTTCCTAGAAACCTTTATCGACAACAAGATCATTATCCTCGACACCAAAAAAGAACTGAACGAATATTTTGAAAATCTGCAGTACGCTGTAGGAAAAGACCTATAAAAAAATGAAGACAACAAAATACCTGGCAGCGATGACCCTGCCTGTGCTGCTTGCCTTGACCCACTGCAGCAAAAAAAATACCGAGCAAAAAACCGAACCCGCCAGCTACTGCATCAGTCCTGAGCTTAAAACCAATCTACAGCTTGCTACAGTGGAAATGAAAACCATCGAAGAAAGCATTACCCTTACCGGCGAAGTGGAAAGCAATTCGGATAAAACGGTACCGTTTGTCAGCCTGGTGGACGGTGTGGTTACCAGGACTTTTTTCTCCCTTGGCGATTACGTTAAAAAAGGACAGGTTCTGGCCAGTGTAAAAAGTACTTCCCTTAACGAAATGCAGGATAATACCCAGACGCTTCAGGCACAATTGGCGGTGGCAAAAAGAAAACTGGCCTCAGTAGAATCCATGTACAAAGATGATATTGCTTCACAAAAAGATCTGGAAGAAGCAAGATCCGAGGTACAGATATTAAAATCAAATATGGCAAAAACCAGTAAAAACATGCAGCTCTACTCTGCTTCCAAGAATGATTTTATCATCAAGTCTCCGGCAGACGGTTATGTGATTGAAAAAAACATTTCAGACGGTATGCCCGTATCTGCAGGAGGTGATAAGCTGTTTACGGTTTCCAATTTAAATAAAGTCTGGGTAATGGCTAATGTGTATGCAACCAATATGCGTCATATTTATGTGAATCAGCCCGCTGTCATCAGGACGCTTGCCTATCCTGACGAAAGCTTCAGCGGTAAAATTGATGCCGTCTCCCAGGTTTTTAATGAAAACGAAAGGGTACTGAAAGCTAAGATCATCATGGACAACAATGGGATGAAACTCCGTCCGGGAATGTCGGCCGATATTATTCTGCCCGTCAATTCACAAAATGTAAGCGCACTCGCCATTCCAACCAAAGCACTCATTTTCGACAACAACCAAAGCTATGTGATGGTCTATAAAAAAGACTGTGAGCTTGAAGTAAGGCATGTGAATGAAATTGCATCAAACAATGAAACCACTTACGTTGAAGGCTCACTGAAAGCAGGCGAAAAGGTGATTGCCACCAATGGTCTTATCATCTACGAAAACCTGAAAAACCAAACTCTTAATTCTACTCCATAATGCGAAAATTTGTCCAGAATATCGTTTCCTTCTCTTTAAAAAACTCCCTGATCGTCATTCTGGGGACGTTTTTGCTGTTGGCAGGAGGAATTTATTCGTACATCCATACCCCCATTGAAGCCTTCCCCGATGTGACTAATACCAGGGTAAGGGTGATTACCCAGTGGCCGGGAAGAAGTGCCGAGGAAATTGAGAAATTTGTCACCCTCCCGATATCCAAAGAAATGAATACCATTCCGAATAAAACATCAGTACGTTCGATTTCACTCTTCGGCCTCTCGGTGGTTACCGTAATATTTGATGACCATGTGGATGACTTTTATGCCCAGCAGTATGCCTCCAACCGACTCGGAAATGTAGATTTGCCCAACGGTGCCGACTTCAGCATCGAGCCTCCGTCAGGAGCAACCGGTGAAATCTACCGGTACATGATTAAAAGCCAGCTTCCCATCAAAGAAGTGACCTCCATCCAGGATTGGGTAATTGAGCGCGAGCTTCTTGCCGTGCCCGGGGTGGCCGATATTGTAAGCTTTGGCGGTGAAGAGAAAATTTATGAAATTAAAATTAATCCTACCGAACTTCAGAACTACGACCTTTCGCCGCTGGATGTTTACGAAGCCGTATCAAAAAGTAACGTGAATGTTGGTGGAGATGTTGTTTCCAAAGGTGACCAGGCATATGTTGTGAGAGGAATCGGTCTTCTGGAAAGCAAAGAGGACATCGAGAATATTCAGATTGAAGTGAAAGGTTCCACGCCAATTCTTGTAAAACATATTGCAGAAGTAAAAGTTTCAGCAAAACCAAGATTAGGACAGGTAGGTTACAATAAAGAAGATGATGTAGTAGAAGGAATTGTGATTATGCTCCGTGGCGAAAACCCGAGTGAGGTAATTGCCCGCCTGAAAGACAGAATTGCAGAACTGAACGGGGGCGAACTGCCCGGTGATGTAAAAATAGTTCCGATCATCGACCGGACAGAGCTGGTAAATACCACTGTGAGTACGGTTACGAAAAATCTGGTGGAAGGAATTATACTGGTTTCCATTATTGTATTTATATTCCTTTACAACTGGAGAACGACATTTATTGTGGCTTCCGTTATTCCGTTGGCCTTCCTCTTCGCGATTATTATGCTGAAGATTCAGGGACTGCCCGCCAACCTCATCTCGATGGGTGCATTGGATTTCGGTCTGTTGCTTGAAGGAACGCTGGTGATTGTGGAACACGTCTTCGTTGCTCTCGAACATAAGGCCAAAAAAGTAGGTCTTGCAAGATTCAATAAAATGTCGAAACTCGGCATCATTAAAAAGAGTGCAGGAAGCGTAGCAGGCTATATTTTCTTTGCCCTGCTCATCCTGATCGTTGCACTGATGCCAATTTTCTCTTTCCGGAAAGTGGAAGGAAAAATGTTCTCTCCGTTAGCATTTACGCTCGGTTATGCCCTGCTCGGCTCACTGATTCTGAGTCTAACCTACGTTCCGGCGATGTGTAAGCTCCTGCTGACCAAGAACATTGAGGAAAAAGAAAATTTCATCTCCAGATTCTTCAGGATAAATATGTTCCGTCTGTATTCTTTTTCAGACCGTCATAAAAAAGCATTTATGGTTGGTTTTGGCGTATTGCTTGCCATCTGTGGCTTTAAATTTTCGGATTACGGTTCGGAATTTCTTCCTAAACTAAACGAAGGGGCCATCTACGTGCGTGCTACTCTGCCCAACAGTGTAAACCTCGATGAATCGGTAAGACTCACCAAAGAGATGAAGGAAATTCTTTCAAAGTACGATGAGGTACAGTTTGTAATGACCCAGACCGGACGTCCCAACGACGGAACCGATCCAACCGGTTTCTTTAATATCGAATTTAATATTCAGCTGAAACCCGTCAAAGAATGGAAAACTAAAATTTCAAAAGATGAACTTCTGGAGCAGATGAGGATTTCCCTGGAAAAATATCCGGGTATTAATTTCGGATTCAGTCAGCCCATTCAGGATAATGTGGAAGAATATGTGGCCGGTGTAAAAGCACCCTTGGTCATTAAAATCTTCGGAAACGATCTTTTCGAGCTGGAAGATTACGCCAACCGGGTTGCCAATTCCATCAAAACGGTTCCCGGCATCTCGGATGTGAATGTTTTTAAAAATATCGGTTTACCGGAACTTAGAATTCAGCTTCATGATTCCAAAATGGCGAAGTACGGGATCTCTACCGCTGATGCGCAGGCTGTTATTGAAATGACCATCGGCGGACAGGCAGCCACCAAGTTTTATGAAGAGGAAAGAATGTTTGATGTAACACTGCGTTTTGAAAAACAGTACCGTGACAATCCCGAGAAAATCGGTAACATTCTGATTCCGACGAAAGACGGGAAAAAAGTCCCGCTCAAGGAAATTGCCACTATTGATTATCATACCGGACCTTCTTTTATCTACCGTGAAGGAAGCAGCCGATACATTGGAGTCGGATTTAATATCGAAGGGCGTGACCTGGGAAGCACTATTGAAGATGCCAAGGCAAAAGTCGCTAAAGACGTAAAAATTCCGAAAAAAAACAAAATGACCTGGGCCGGAGAATTTGAAAGCAAAGAAAGAGCAGCCAAACAACTGATGATGGTGGTTCCCGTGTCGCTTGTTTTAATCCTTATGTTGCTGTACTTCAATTTCGGAAATATCAAAGATACCCTGATTTCCTCAGTAACGCTGGCCTTTGCCTTTATCGGCGGTTTCCTATCGCTGTGGTTTACCGGAACGATCTTTGGAATCTCGGCAGGAATCGGTTTTATTATCCTTTTCGGGGTCGCTACCATTGACGGTATCGTCCTGATTGGGGTCATGAAAGAAAATCTCCGGAACAGAATGGGCCTGAAAGCGGCCATCGCAGAAGGCGTACGAAGCAGAATCAGGCCGGTAGTCATGATTGCTCTGATGGGTTCCATGGGACTTTTCCCGGCGGCCATCTCCAACGGAATGGGCTCAGAAATACAGAAACCATTGGCTATTATGATTGTGGGCGGACTGATCATCTGTATGATCCTCTCGTTCACGATCCTGCCGCTGGTATTTTATTTTGCCTACCGAAAAAAATATGCTGTTAGACAGTAGACTTTTTATTCTTTCAATTGTTTAGGCCGGATGCATTTTGTGTCCGGCCTTTTTTATCAGTATTTAAGCTATAGTTGAGCAGTCCACAATTTAAATTTACTCCGATGTTTAGATTTTTTAAAATTATTTTACCATCCTAAATGCTATTCAAAATTATTAAAAGGTTATCTATACCTTCTATCAAATGATTTGAATAGAGTTCTGCTAAGTTCACCTACAGCAAAATGGCGCCACCTGGAGAAGGTTGGCGCCATTTTAATTCGATTTTATCAAGTTTTAACCTATTAAAATAAATGATCCGTCAGGTTAATTTATTCTCTCAGGTGCCCCAAGATAGCTTGGATATTGATCATTAGGGTTTATGATAATACGTTCCAGTACAACTTCAGGATCGATCATATAAATTTTCAGGGTATGCACACCCGGCGCTTTCACATCCAATGCAGCGTCCAGCCAGCGTTGGTTATCAAACACTTCGGTACGGCGGGGCTTTCCACGGGAAATCAGGGCATAGTTGTGATCGAAATCCGGCAGCGGCTTGAGTGTCTTTGAACGGCTGAGGTTTTCCGGGGTGTATTCTTTAAATTCATCATGGTATCCTTTTCTGGCATCAATAATTACAGGATCTCCATTATCTATGGAAACGGCTATTCTCAATCCGCGGCCGGGGTTAACATCCTGGGTCGGCAGAATGCCGAGCAGTACTTTTGCGGGACCTGGCTCAGGCAGAAAGATCCTGTACTCCAGCCGGGGTGCTTTTTCAGGCACCGAGCTTTTTGCCGTTGTTGGATTTATCCCCATACACGCCTTTGCCCTTCCCAGGCCGGGCAATACGATCCATTCTGCATGGTCGCCTGCTGTCTTTGAACTGAATTTATCGGCTGGAATGGAGAATTCACCCGAATACCCGCCATAGAAAGCCGCTTTGCTTACAGGCACCGCTTTTTTCAATGTATTTACAACAATGGGTACTTTTGTGTTTCCCTGGTTAATTTCAATTAAACCATTCGCTTTACCTTCCGGAGCTTTTTTCCAGTCAATTTTCACATCAATCCGCTGTTCTGTTTCTGTAGATCCTTTTGTTGTACTTAGTTTGATCCACGGTTTATCCGCTTTAGCGGTAAATTGAAGCAAGCCTTTTCCGCGGTTAAAAACATCAATATAATACTGCTGCCTATCCAATGCATCAAACTGCGGAAGTTCTGCTTTCCCTTGTGCTCCGGGCCACGCATCGGTACTGCCTTCCACCGCTATCCCCAATGAAGGATATTCTAAAGGGGTAACTTCACTGATCGGAGGAAGGCTGTTTTCTTTGGGCATCGACCATTGTTTGTAACCGATATGTACATCGCTCATCATATTTTTCCATTTGCCTCCCGCGACAGAATCATTGTAACGGGCGGTCAGTTTTTTATCGAGTTCAAAAAGCTCACGGGCACGATCGGCATAAAGACCAGCACTGCCGCGCCCCTGTCTGGCATACAGTTTATTACGGCCTGCGGCTAAATAAATTTCTGCCACGCCTGCTGACGCTTTTACTGGATAAAGGACCAACTGGTAATAAGCATCCAAAGCCTGCTTAGGCATTTTCTTTTCCAACGCTTCGGCTCTTGCGGTAAGATCCTGCCAGCGTTCTTGTACCCTATCGGCTTCATGGTAATTTACAAAACTGAAGATCTCCGGATCCTGAACCTCCGGTTTGCGCATCAGGTTATATTTTGAATACGTCGAAACGATATCTGCAATTTCATCCGAATGTTCTTTCCCGAAAATCGAAGTTGCCCAATCCTTCATATATTCAGAAGTTTGATTGGCGGAGATGGCATCGGGATTCCAGGCATAACGCATGATAAAATCAATCGGCATTTCCTTCGGTTTGAGATCACCCACATTTACGATCCAGATACGGTCGATACCGCTTTTGTATGCCAGGCTGAACTGTTCGCGCAATTTCGGGACAGTGGTCGTGTTGATCCATCGGTCGTTCCACGGACCGCCGTTCATATCGATATGATAGTACAGCCCGAGACCGCCTTTCCGTTTGAGTTCGTCTGCCGGCGCGGTACGGCGGATGTAGCCCCAGTTATTATCGCAGAAAAGCAAGGTCACATCATCAGGAACATTCATTCCGGCATCATAGTAACGCTGGACTTCCGTAAAAATAGCCCAAAGCTGAGGCACTTCCGAAGGATTTTTACCATATACTTTCCTGATAATATCACGCTGATCGGCAATTACCTGCTTTAGGGTTTTAATGTTCTCGGCATCATCCCCTTTCCCCATCGCCACGTCTCCGTCACCGCGCATGCTCATTGTAATCAGATTGTCATAATTTTTATTTCTTTCCAAACCTTCTGTCCAGAATTTCTTCAGATTTTCTGAATTCGTAACATAATCCCAGGCACCGATCTGATCTTTGCGTTTGGTATATTCTTTCTGTGAACGCATCATGGGTTCGTGATGGGATGTTCCCATTACAATTCCATACTCATCAGCAAGGACAGGACTCATCGGGTCATCTTCATTAAAAGCATTTCCCCACATCGCAGGCCAGAGGTAATTGGCCTTTAAGCGGAGCAACAGCTCAAAAACATGGCTGTACACTTTAGAATTGATCCCACCGAAATGTTTTGAAGACCATCCGGAAAAGGAAGGGCTTTCATCATTGATGAAGATTCCACGGTATTTCACTTTTGGCGATTCCTGCAGATAACGGCCTGCCTTAATGTAAATACGGCTGCTCTTTTTTACCGGGGCATCTGCCCAATAATACCAAGGTGATACTCCGATTTTTTCAGATACATCATAGATCCCGTAAATGGTACCGCGCTTATCGCTTCCGGCAATGACAAGATTATCTCCAACGGTTTGGATCACAAAAGCTTCCCATTTCCCTCTTAGCGCATCTACATTCAGTTTTCCATTGGCCACTAACTGATCGATCAGTTTGCTTTTGCCAATGGTGCCTACAATAATTGCTCCCGGCAGAGGTTTTATGCCGGTAATTACCGGTGACGCTATCCCAGTCACTTTACGCACGTCATCGCCCAGATCATTTGTCGCACGTTTTACCCCTTTCCAGTCATCCGGATCTATAATGATTCTGGCAGTAAATTGTGGAGCCGCAACATTAAAACTGCCTTCGGCAGAATCTTGCCGGATATAATCCGGGAGCAAGCTTAGTGTATTATGAGTAGTTTGCGCATTAGTGATTAAGCCAATAAGTAGTGAAGCGGTAAAAGCCAATTTTTTGAGCATAGATTTTATTTTAGAACCGGTATAACCCTTTTTGCCTTAACAAAAAATCATTATCTGATAAATATATAAAATTAAATGTTATTTTTACATTTAATAAAAATATAAATTAATAATGGCTTCCGGAAAAAAAATATAGCATTTCAGAATAGTCCTGTTGCATTTTTAAAATTGGTTAAAAGCCATGTAAAAATAAATCTAATTGTTCCGGACCAGAAGAATCCGGGCTTCCTAATAATTTAATATGAAAAATCCCTTTAGTATACTTCTCCTGCTCATCTCTTTTCAACTTTTCGCCATTGATCATACAGGCATTGCTTCCAATGATTTAAAGCCGGGATATTTTCCAATGATACAGAATGGCGTTCCGGTAAAAATACTTATTGATGAAAATGACGACTCTGCGGTAAAGATTGCCGTAGGAAATCTTCAAAAAGATTTTGAGAGCGTTTCGGGCCGGCAAGCTGAAGTAATGTTCCTTCCACAAGCCAAGAGATTGATCATTATTGGCAGTGTAGGCAGTAAGTACATAAAAGCGCTTATCAGAAATGGAAAAATCGATGAAAAAGAGCTAAAAGGTAAAAATGAAAAATATGTAATGTCCGTTATTGCCAATCCCATGGATGGTGTTGAGGAAGCACTGGTGATCGTTGGAAGCGACAGACGCGGAACCGTATACGGAACGTATGAACTCTCGGAACAGATTGGCGTATCACCATGGTATGACTGGGCGGATGTCCCGGTTATAAAGCATCAAAATCTGTCTATCAAACCCGGAAAATATACAGCCGGTGAGCCGGCAGTAAAATACAGAGGCATTTTCTTGAATGATGAAGCGCCTTGTCTGACGACCTGGGTATACAATACGTACGGTACAAAGTACGGGGACCACAGATTTTACTCAAAAGTTTTTGAATTAATGCTCCGTTTACGCGCCAACTATCTTTGGCCTGCCATGTGGAACTGGAGTTTCTATGCCGATGATGGCAAAAACAGCGAAACAGCAAATCAGATGGGTATCATTATTGGCACTTCGCATCACGAGCCGATGGCAAGGAACCACCAGGAATGGGTACGAAAAAGAAAAGAATATGGAGAATGGGATTACAGAAGCAATCAAAAGAACATCGACCAGTTTTTTCGTGAAGGCATTCAGAGAGCGGCTAAAACAGAAGATCTTATTACCATTGGTATGCGCGGTGACGGTGATACCCCAATGGGTGGGAAAGAGGGAGAAGATCATAAGACGGTCCCCAATGATGAAGAAAACATCAAGTTGTTGAACAAAATAATCCGGAATCAAAGGAAAATTATAAAAGATGTCACAGGAAAACCCGCCAATAAAACCCCTCAAATGTGGGCATTGTATAAAGAGGTTCAAAAATATTACGATAAAGGGCTGACCCCGCCCCATGATGTCATTATACTTTTGAGTGATGACAATTGGGGAAATTTACGCCGTCTTCCAAGAGGAAAAGAAAAGAACCATCCGGGAGGATGGGGAATGTATTATCATGTTGATTATGTCGGCGCACCCCGCAACTCAAAGACCATCAATGTGAGCCCCATTCAAAATATATGGGAACAGACACAGCTTGCTTATGACTATGGTGTGGATAAAATCTGGATCGTGAATGTGGGAGATCTGAAACCGATGGAATACCCTATTTCGCTGTTTATGAATATGGCATGGAATCCGAAAAAGTATACTACCGATAATCTGCTGCTGCACACCAGAGACTTCTGCGCACAGCAATTCGGAGACCGTCAGGCAAATGAAGCAGCACGTATCCTCAATTTATACAGCAAATATAATGGCCGTGTAACTCCGGAAATGCTGGATGCCGAAACTTATAATCTTGAAAGTGGCGAGTGGAAGCAGGTTTCGGATGAGTATCTTAAACTTGAGGCAGAGGCCCTGCGTCAATATGTGAGCCTGAGCCCTGAATACAAAGACGCCTACAAACAATTGATCCTCTATCCGGTACAAATGATGGCCAACCTGTATGAAATGTATTATTCACAGGCCATGAACCACAAACTGTACAAAAAAAATAACCCTGAAGCCAATTTCTGGGCAGACAAGGTGGAAACAACCTTTCAACGAGATGCCGATCTGAGCTACGATTACAATCACGTAATGTCCGGCGGAAAATGGAACGGCATGATGATTCAGAAAAAGATAGGTTACACTTCATGGAATGATAATTTTCCAAAAGATACCTTGCCAAAAATTTACCGCATCAATTCAGATAAAAATGCGGGAGGTTACGTTTTTACTGCCAAAAATAATGTGGTTGTGATGGAAGCAGAACATTATTTTGAAACTAAAAATTCTCCACTCACAAGCTGGACGACGATTCCGTATATGGGAAGAACATTAAGCGGTGTTGCGCTAATGCCGTATAACAAAGAAGTAAGCAATGCTTCCCTTTCTTATAAAATGAGTATTCCAAAAGACATCGATAAAGTTAAAGTTCATGTTGTCGTAAAATCTACCCTGGCATTTCATGATCCGGAAGGGCACAGATACAGTGTAGGTTTTACAGGAAAAGAAGAAAAAATCATCAACTTCAATAAAAACCTGAATGAAGAGCCGGCCAATATCTACTCGGTATTCTATCCTACCGTGGCAAGACGGGTGGTAGAAAATGAAACCGAACTGCAACTACCGGAAACAGCAGATGGACAACAAACCCTGATCATCAAACCTCTCGATCCGGGAATCGTCTTTGAAAAAATTATCATTGATTTTGGCGGATATGAAAAAACATATCTCTTTATGAATGAATCTCCTTTCAGAAAGATGCCTTGATAAGAATGTACTGTCATTTGCATACCCGCTAAAAGGCTGCGTACTTTTTTAAATTGAAAATTGATCTATTTTCTACTAAAGGCGACTATTTAATAACCGGAAGGTATTAACTTAAAATCGTAAGAAGTTACTCTATGCTTTGTTTTTAACGAGCTGCTGAATGATTTGGTTATCAATGCTCTGTCTTGATCTTCTTAATGTTTAGCTGAAAAAGTCATTTTATTGGAGTATGATTTCATTCACTTAATTTATTGAATTCAGAAAAGGTTCCACAGTGATAAAAATTAAGAATAGAGTTTATTTAATTCAGAAAATTAAAGATCAAAAGAGATAACGTAAAATTTTTGAGTTAAAATTAAACAGTATAATTGCGGTATTTCGTATGTCTATAAAAGATTTAGAGTTAATGAGTGAAATTGATCCTAAAATTTCCAAATTCCAAGATCTTATTTCTACAGTATATCTTAAATGTTTAGCAATGAGTTGCCTATACATGCTCCGCTTTCTCTAGAAATGAATAGAAAGCTGCATTTTCGGCAAATATTTTTTATGCAGGACTGTTATTTTCCTAATAAAATCTGTTCTTGTAACGGCTTGGCTTCTGCCATCCCGCTTCACCATAGTTATCTACGAAAGATACAGTAACCTGCGCCATACCAACAGAAGTAAAAAAGACATAACAACTTGCCTCCTGCTTATCACGTGTAATAAACCATTGTCCATCGCCCGCAGCAAGTCCGCGTGAGGAAGCTCTGTGCACCAACAGGTCCGCCTCACCCCGGCTGACCAGCGCAACCCGGATATGGGCTTCTCCCATCAATTGGGTCTGATATATTATTGCCATTTTAAATATTTAAAGTTGTTTCTATAATTATGTGCTTTTTACAGTACCTACTATAAGTGATAAAGATATAATTTCCTTAAAGATAAATCATAAGATCTGAAAGATTTTCTTACATTATTTAATAATCAGTTCAAAAAAAAGTCATTCCAATAGGAATGACTTCTACATTAAAAGCAAAATATAGTTTATAAATATTCTATGTTTTGTTTATTTGCCGGCTTTCTCCGGAATCATTTTTCCGGCTAATTTTGAAATTTTCAACAGTCCTTTTCCGAGTTTTTTAATGGATGCGCTGTCTTTTGTGTTTTCAGCTTTATCAGCTGCTTCTACTGTTGCATTACCTAACTTTTCCAGCAAACTGCAGATCTTTTTGCTGTCTTTTTCAGACATAGCATCTTTCAGTTTTTCAAGATCGTGAAGAATGGGTGCGAATCCCCTTCGGTCTTTAAGGATTTTGATCCAACCTGTAATGCTTGGAGAAGCTCCTGTTTTGGATTCTTTCTCAATAGCGGTGTTTACCAGCTCGATTGTTTTTTCAACGTGTTCTAATTCAGAATGTTGTTCGTTTTTTTGCTCGTTCATAATTTTGTTTTTGGTGTGTACAGGTTATGACAATACATATGCCAAAAATGTAATAAAAACAAAAAATTAGTGTATAAATATTCTATTAATTTATTTAAGTTAAATCATTTACTTGTTAATTGATTGAATATTAATCCCATTATTTCAAATAATCTTCCATAAAATTTTAATGCTGTTTACTATAAATTCAATTAATATTTAACTTTGGCTTCATTCTTTTGATAGCTGATCTGAAACTCATTATCATCGAATTTATCTTGATGTGTTGCCGGATTTTGTGTTTTTCCCACAAGATAAAGAAGAAAGCCACAATCAGAAAAGTCTCATTTTCGATTGTGGCTTCCAAATTAAATCATCCTGAGGCCTCTTTCATCTTTCTCCCGCTTTACCAGATAAATTCAGATGGCAGCTGCCTTTCAGCAATTACCCTTAATGATTTTGTTACGTACAATCTTAAAAAAGAACCCGGTTCAATATTGTAAACTATTTTGTCTTTTATAAGAACTGCCATGGGGTAACCTTTCTGGTCAAAATTGTAAATCACGATCTGTTGTTTAGGGTAGATTTCTTTGAAATTGACCGCCATCTTGATCTGTTCCCCGATGATATGGATCAGCCTGTTCCTATCGTCCACATCCAGATAGCCGGAAGGATCAAGCTCATATTCATGCGGATCCAGCCGGATGGCATACTTATCATTTACAATTTCGTCTTTCAGCGCCGAGACATTGCCGTCACCTGTAAAAACTTCAGCACTATCGCCGTTTACGCTGGATATACCTCCTGTGGCCAAAATAGGGCCTGTAAATTCTTTAGGGCCGGAAATTACCTGCATGGTATCTGTGGTAACGTAATTATTGGGCACCACGTTATTATTCCAGCTATTAATATTGTTCTGAGTAATATTAAATACAGGATGCGTTTTGGGGATAAAATTATCGGTAAGGTATTTCCTTTGGACAAAGCTACCGTCAAACATTGGAACTCTGTATTGGCCAAATATTCCACTATCGTTAATTGAATAAGAATTATAACTTCCGTTATTCGAAAATGTCATATAAATACCGTCCGTAAATACTCCCAAAGTACTAAACGAACCATTATTATTTGCAGAAACAATAAAACCATTCTCAATATCAGCTACTAACTCAAAATACTGCCCTGGGAAATAGGAATTATTATTATCGGAAATCCAAAGTTTACCTTTGTAAAAACTATCTGATCCGATTTGAACTCTTCCGTCAGGTGATGAAATCATACCCGTTAAATTATTGGTTCCTGTTAACGGTATATAGTTTCCTTGGTTATTATATGCATTGTTCCAATTATTAATATTCGTCTGAGTAAAATCATTGTCTCCCCAATGTCTTACCCAATTGCTCCATCCCCCATCAGACTTAGACCTTGATATAAGATTTCCTTGATACCTATGAGTTTGGATTTGCGTTGCTGAGTAATAGTCCTCGTTTTGAAAGTGTAATAATGCTCTAGCACCAACATTATTAATATATGAGCCTGCATCATTAATAGTACCAAAACCAATGTTGTAAAACCCTGTCTGAGATAAGGTATTTAAATCATGATTAGAACTAGCGTAACCAGTATAGTCAATAGCAAACTTATTGAAGTAATTATTTAATTGATTAAGAACCCATGCTTGGTAACCATCAGGATTAAAATTATGGGAGGTAAAAACTGTTCCATTAACTCCATTTTTTACGTGATAGATTTGTTCGTTAGCAAATATTGTAGCGTAATTTAAAGAAGAATTACCTAAAGATACATTATCCCCTAAAGCGGCTAAAGAGTTGATACCATTTGAGTAGATTGCGCCATTAATGCCAAAAGATACTTTTTGAGTATAATTTGAACCACCATCGTCAGAAAAAAAGAATCCATATCCAACACTATCTGATGAACCACCCCTCATATTTCCCGCTTTCCATCTCGAATTGTACCAATTGTAGATATGCCCAGAGACGACGCCACCAAATCCTGCACCACTTGAATTTCTCCAGACTTGAACATCGTTATATTCATTTCCATAGAATGTAACATCTGAGGATTGAGCAAAGATTTTCGAGCCTGTAATGGTTTGGTTGGTATCGATAGTCACAGGATTTAAATTACCAGAATCCCAAATGGTTTTTACTTCACCCCAAGTATCGTTGCTGGTTGCAGTTCTTCTTTTAAGATTATCGCCGGTAAAAAATATTTGCTCTTGCCTATGTGCCGGATTAAATTCAGTCCATTTAGCCACAGTCAAGACTCCGTGCCAAGCATCTCCTTCTGCTAATGTATCCGCAGTATTTTGGAAATCCCATTGGGCATATCTCTGATCATAATACGACGGCGGCCTTTGTGCACCCCTTGTATCCGTTATATAATTTCTATCATTGTAAATTAATTGACCTGCGTTAATTGCATGGCCCGGCAAGGTCGCAGGGGGCACTATTGGACTCGAATTAAAGGTTTTCGTGTCATTAATGGTTTCAGCACCATTTTTTCCTACAAATAAATTTAAGGCTTCACTTTGTGTATAATAATTACTCAGGTTCGGGATCGTCTGGGTACTTATAACCCCGTTTCCGTTAGCAACAACCATCCGGCTTCCTGTGCCTGCAAGAGAAGATATCAATACCTCATCCTTATTACCGATAAAGCCTATGAATCCGTCATGTCCGTTTGCAGTCCTGTCATTGAACCACTGCCACATCCCCCAATTTGCCATACTGCCGGAAGCACTTGCCGAAACTCCGCCAATGCCGTATGTCCTGTTATTTGCCGTCCAGACATGGCGCAGTATCATTTCTGCCCGGTTCGTATCTGTAGACGTGGTGATGGTAAATCCTCCGGTATCTTTACTGCCTAACATGGAACCACCGGTCTGGCCTGCTGCATTAACTGAATTTTTTGTAAAATCCAGCCAGAATTTACGAAAGGACATGCTTTGCAAATTCACATTATTGCCTATCGCAAAAGTATTATTGTCTGCTAAACCGATATATTGAAATAAGGTGTCAAATCCCAACCCTATTGAATTATTAATCGTCTGCCCCGGACGTAACAGCGACAAATGACTGGGCGAAGTGCCGTTGAAAGTCCAATCTCCTGATGTGGCTTTATTTCCACTCAAGTCGGTCTGTCCCGAATTACTGGTTATGATGTTCGAAGATACCCAGTTTCTTGTCGCTACGATTTCAGGAGTAATATTAACCAGTGACTGATAGGAAGAAGTATCCGTTTCCGAAGTTAAAAACCAACCCTTAGACCAATCGTAACTATAACCTGCATACAAGGAAACCACCCTTTCTACCTCAAACATGACATGGGTACTCCAAACCGTAGTTGAATCACCGATATTTATACATACATTTCCCGCTGCATCTATTCCTGCGCTTACAGCAGTTGCAGGAAAATTATCATTGCATTCAACGATGGCTTTATGGTATACCGGCTGGATCTGAGTGGCAGAATTTTTATAAAATGCAATCCGGAAGGTTGCCAGGCTCCTCAAATTCCACAGGTGAATTTTAATAGTCACATCAAACATTGTAGCACCAGCAGTAGCCTGCGGGAATTTAAAACTTGCCATTCCTGTGGGCGTAGTGCCGTTATACTTTTGAAATACTTTATTAAATACCCTCGTGCTGCCGTCGAATTTTGATATTGCGCCTGTAGTGAAATTCAGGTTTTTATCCCCCATATTAATCTCCGTATTTGTAGGGATATACGATGTATTATCTACCGACCCGTCAGCCTTTAAAAACTGAGCCGCTGTACCTCCTACGACTTTAAAGCCCTTCGATGAGGTATAAAGTGCATATTTGATATCGCTCATCTTACAAATCTTTGCTGGTTACGGTTATAGATACCGGGTTCGGTAAGGCGGAATCGAATTCAACATCTATTTTGTTCGGATCGGTTAATTTTATCCTGCCATCGATCTTGTAAAAGGTTACCGTATCATACATTGCCACCTCTACGTTTCTTGTTCCTAAGTTATGCAATACCGATGCTGTTCCGGAGATGGAAGTGTTGTACGATCTTACCAGGTTGTTTCCGGCAGTTACTCTACCTTTGGCATCTACGGTCACCTGATCGTAGGTTCCGGCAGTTACACCTGTTGCAGCTAATGTCAGCGCGGAGGCCACATTTGCAGAGCCGTCAAAAGTAACCGTCCAGGTTCCGTCACCGGTAGTGGAAATTGTTCTCGCCGTTGTTAATTTCGCGGCTGATCCCGTGGTATTGACGGCTGCAGTTCCTGTAAGCAATGTTGCGGGAACAGCGGTAACGGGGATGGTCACATTTCCGGAACCGTCAATCGTCTGTGCCGTCGCAGTAACCCCTGAAAGGGTAATGTTCCGTACCGTAGTCCATTTTGTAGCGGAAAGAACACTTTTGGCCGTATCGGCAGTATTATCAACGTTAGCTAAACCTACATGCGATTTATTAAGAACAACTACACCGGTCTGCCCGTTAACGGAGTCTACGGCTCCCGAAGTTATATAAACGAATGTCGTTCCTGTCCAGCGGTATGTTTTATTGGTATCAAGCGATACGTAAATTTTACCCGATTCTCCGGTAATGAGATTCGTATATGAGGAATCTTTATAGAACTTTCCGTCAGCAGATTTATAATATCCTTCCAAAACATCATCTACATAAGACGGCAGCTGAGAGGCAGGTACCTGTCCGGATGCATCCAGTGCAGCAACTCCATTGGCAGCCCCTTTTTGCGACAGGGGAATATAGTTGGCCAGATCCGATGAAGTAGGCATTGAACCAAGATTCACCGTAATGCCATTGGCCGTCTGAACGATCCCGGTAACCACATTTCCACTCCCTGACGTTGTTACCGGCAGGGAAAATGTGGTTCCCGACAGCGTAAGGCCGTTACCCGCACTGTATGTAGTATCCGTAGAAGTAAGGGTTATTGTATTTCCGGTTTGGCTGATTGCCATGTTGGAACCTGCAGCCAGCGTAACATCCCCGGACACCAAAGAACCGGCTGTACCGCCTTTTAAACGGGTAATAGTATCGGGCGTAGTGAAAGACCGGTTTGCCGACAGATCGTAAGACGTACCGTTGATGGTTAAAGTCCTTGTTTTGGGCACGTAATCCAACGGATTGAGATTGCCGTCATGCCAGAAAGAATTGATGGACCTGGTACTACCGCCGGCCGTTAAAATGTCATTGTCTGTTTTTCCTTCAATTTTGTATCCTACAGAACTTCTGTAATAAGCATATTTAATATCCATAATTATAATTTTTTAATGGTTAACTGAATTATATTTGGTGGTACTGAGTCAAACAGTACTTCAATAGTATTGGTATTTATTCTTCTTACTTTGAGCGGAACCGTAAACATAGTAACCGTATCGTAAGCGTCCATGACAAAACTTAATGTATTGAGATCATGTTTTATAACTGAATCTCCTCTGACCCTCTGTTCATAGGTAATTTTTTCCGAAGCGATTTCATTTTCGATATTTTTGATTTTACCGAATACCAGATCATTAAACTGATTCTGAAACGTGGCGGTCCCCCAGCTCGAATAATTTCCGAGAAGCCTGAGTTTATCATCGGAGCTTCCGTTCGCAATGGCTTGCTGAACCAGTTTTATCTGCTCTCTGTTTTCTTTAATATAATCAACAATTTCCTGAAGTTTGTCCAGATTAATATCATCGGAGACCAGCAGGTCATCTATCTTCTTAATATGCCCAAGCAATTCTTCATCTTTTGCCTGAAGTCCGCTCATAATGGCACCGATCTGCAGCTTGGTATATACATTCCCGGTAGTCTCTATTCCATCTATGGTAGCCATGAGAGCGATGTTCAGTTTTTCTCTCCACTGCTCTACATTGGCGGGCGTCAGATTGGATGCATTAAGTTTTGCAAGTACCGAACTGTGGGCATTCTGATCTTCAGGATGGCCTGTAGAAGTTGGTGTAGATAATGCTTTCAAAGCTTCATTCAGTCCTGTTACATCATCCATCTTAATTTTTTCATCCAAATGGCGGAACGATGAAAAAGTCTGCTGAAATTGATCTGTTGTAGGAACATCACCTTCTTCAAACCAACTGAAAATTGTATTTAATGGTGTACTCATTTGATTATTGAAAATTAGTTTTTATAAATTGGATAATCCGAAACATCTGTAGGGATCACAGATACCTTAACCTCGTATGAAACGCTTTATCTTTCAGCGATCAATAATTTATCCTTTGTTTTTAGTCAATAATTATTCTTACCAATTATTGATATTTTCCGAGAGTTCAAATTTCATCTTTCTTTAGATCTTACGGAAATTTTGGGGGCTCCCGATTCTGTAGTTGCAGCAGACCTCATTTTTCTGAATAAACATACTGCAACCCTAATTTGAGTATCCAAAATTCCTATTTTTCTACTTCCTGTGAAAGTTTTTCAGCCCTTCCATTCTGTAGTTGCAGTAAACTCACGGTACTTTGAAAAATTCACACGGATGTTCCGATCTGTCAAAGACTATGGATCTGGTTTTCCGCAAGGCAATCTTTCAGAGCAAAAATTACCGTTTCCGTAAAGCCATTGTTGATTTATATTATTATAAACCCAATAGCCCGAAGAATTAGAGTGGGTGAACGATTTATTTGAGTATATTGTAACTGTAAAATCTATTTATACGTTTCGTTTATTAAAAAAATAATTTACAGGATAAACTTATGTTTGATTCAACATTTTCAGAGATTCTTCAAACCGCTTTCTCTTTGTATTTCGGACAGGAAACCCAATACAAAAGCCTTCAGGAAGTACCGCTGGACAGCAAAGAACTATCTGCCCTCACCGGGCAGAATTTAGCTTGGGACGAACATATCGTCCTGCTTTTGGCTTTGATGCCGCACCTCAACCCGCAGGTCCTGGATCTCTTTTTTATCAGGAATAAAAACCTGGATCGCCCTTACACCGAATTCGGAGGATGGGAAGGAAGCATACACAACGGTTTTCTTCCGACCGGTGAAACGGCCGCTTTTTTACTAACTGCCAATGATCCCGGAAACCGTTTGCGGGTAATGCAGTTATTCGGGAAAGAACATTGGTTTTACAGGCAGAACGTCCTGCATCTGGAAGGGCAGGAAAAAGACGAACCTCTTCTGAGCGGAAAACTCTGTGTTTCGGAGGAATTTCTTGCCAAAGCACTGAAAAATGAAAATTACCGTCCGGATTACGGTGTAGATTTTCCTGCCACGTTAATAACAACCCCGCTTAATTGGGAGGATCTGATAATTCCACGCTCCTTAACGGAAGAACTTGAAAATATTTCCGGATGGCTTCGTCATGCAAAGGAAATCCGGGAAATCCGGAATCTTGAGAAATACATTAAGCCGGGTTACCGATGCTTATTTTACGGCCCTCCGGGAACGGGAAAAACCCTCACCGCCTCACTGTTAGGAAAACAGCATGGCCTGGATGTGTACCGGATCGATCTGTCTGCAATTATATCGGAATATTCTGCCCAAACAGAAAAAAATATTGCCAGAATCTTTGACTTTGCCGAATATAAAAACTGGATTCTGCTTTTCGATGAAGCTGATAAATTACCCGGAATAAGCTCTCCGCCTAATTCGCAAAACCGCTCGAATGTCAATCAGGAAATTTTATCTTACCTTCTGCAACGCATTGAAAATTTTCCGGGGATGGCCATCATGATGACTTATCTCGAAGATATCACTGCCCATCCGTTTTCCCGCAATTTTCAGTCGGTGTTGCATTTTTCCATGCCTGATCAGGATTCACGGCTCAGGCTGTGGAAGCAAATGATTCCTGATGAGTGGATAAGTGAAAACAGGGAAGAAATTTTGAAAACCGCTGCCAAAGCGGAACTGTCCGGCGGGAACATCATCAATGTGGTACGTCGCTGTGCCCTTTCCCTATGTATCTCCGGAAACATGCAGCTTAACGCTGATGTCCTGCATCAGGCACTGGCCAAGGAAAAAGAGTTCACACGGACATCCTGAATTTTAATTTTTTGAATTAGTTTAAAATACGTTTTTTAAGCTCCATTTCTTCTATAAAACCTAGATAATCCCATATAAGCGTATTATTTTTATACAGTTTTAAAACAGGAAGTGCGGAAACATCCAGTGCTTTACAGAGTTCCGTATTTTCGTCTGCATTTATTCTCACCACTTTTATCCGATCCGGCATTTCGGCAGCGATCTTTCTGAGATAAGGCTCCATCTTTTTGCAGGGAGCGCACCATTCTGCATAAAAATCTACCAAAACAGGTGTTCCGCTTTTAAGCAATTCATTATATTGGGTAAGACTCATTCCGGCTGATGCCGATACTTTAACTTCAGGAAGGTCGGCATTTCGCCATTTCATCATTCCTCCCTGCATGTCATAAATAGTTTTAAATCCCATATCCTGAAGCTTGGCTGCCGCCGCGGTACTTCTCGGACCGCTCATACAGTAAAGGAAGACCGGTTTATTCTTATCCAGAGCAGCAGCTTTCTCTGCAAAGTCATCAGATTTCCAATCGATGTTCAAGGCACTTTTTAAATGTCCGTTGCGGAATTCACCGGGTGTTCTTACATCCACAAGCTGAGCATCTTTCGTCTGATCTAATTTCTGTGAAAACTCCACTGCAGACAGGCTGTTACCATTACGGACTGCCTGTGCGTTGCCAGATACAGGCAACAGTGTTAAAAATAATATAATGATGAGATTTCTGTACATATCGGCTTATTCTTATAAAATTGATCAGTGAATCCCTCTCGGGCCTGGATTTAGTTTCCGGGGTTAAAGTTCGGAATTTTTTCCAGACCTTACTCATCATTCCAAAAAGATGTTTTTTTGTTCATATGAAATTTGACCATACAAAATCCGGATTGATTACGGATATCAATATACTTTTCAGAATTTTATGATTTATTTCAAGTTTTAAGCCTGAAATGTAGAGCTTTATATAGGGAAAGCTTTCAGGAAACAACATGTGGTATTTGTTTTTAATCTAAAAGCCTTAATTTTATTCTATCATCTTCATAATTACTGATGACTGTAAGAAGCAGCCGGATATGACAAATTTTGCCAATAAACATACTTCTGACAAGCAGAGAGCTGCTAAAACGGAAGCCCGCCTGAAAGCCTTAATTGAAGCGACTTCGGATGTAGTATATTCATTAAGCCCCGACTGGAGCGAAATGCGTGAGCTCGATGGGCGAGGATTTCTGAAAGATGCAGATTCGCCCACCACAGCATGGAGAACGGACAATGTGTATCCTGATGATCTGGATCTGGTAAATGCAACCATAGAAGAATGCATCCGTGAAAAGAAAATTTTCCAGCTGGAACACCGCGTCTTGCGGGCAGACAGAAGCCTTGGATGGGTTTCTTCCAAAGCAATCCCCATCCTTGACGAAAATGGCGATATTATTGAATGGTTCGGAACGGCACAGGATATCACCCAACGGAAGGAGGCTGAAGAAGCTTTAACCAGAGGAAGAGCACAATCCGACCAGCAGAAAAGGCTGTATGAGACGATAACCTCTTCAACACCGGATCTGCTGTATGTTTTTGATCTGGATTACCGTTTTACCTATGCCAATCAGGCCTTACTCGATATGTGGGGCAGAACCTGGGAAGAATCTATCGGGAAAGGATTACTGGAAATCGGATATGAACCATGGCATGCGGAAATGCACGAGCGGGAAATTGATGAAATTATCAGAACCAAGCTTCCTGTAAGGGGAGATGTATCTTTTCCCCACGCTACCCTAGGAAATCGCGTCTATGATTATATCTTCACTCCGGTTTTTAACGAAAACGGGGATGTAGAGGCCATCGCCGGGGCAACAAGGGACGTTACGGACCGGAAAAGATGGGAGGAAAGCCTGAAAAAAAGTTCAGAGACCCTGCAGCAGCTCAACAGAGAGCTTGCCAGTACAAACCAGGAGCTTGCCGCCTCCCTTGAGGAAGTGGCAAAAGTAAATAATGAACTGCTAAAAGCCAAAGAAAAAATAGAGGAAGGGCAGATCGCTTTCCGCCTGGCGGTAAGTGCCGCAAATTTCGGGACCTGGTTTATTCATTCTATAACCCGGGAATTTATTACGGATGCCCGGTCCAGAGAGCTTTTCGGCTATTACGAAGACGAGGCGCTTTCCCTTGAGCAGGCTCTCGCCCAGATTACCGCTGAATACCGGCCGTATGTTACGGCAAAACTGGAAAATGCCATCAATCATAACGGCGACTACGATATTACCTTTCCTGTCATCGGCTTCCACGATCAGCGTCTCCGGTGGCTACGTGCAATCGGCAACCTGAAAGCGGATTCTTCGGGGACTTTCTCCGCTTTTACCGGCGTTATCATGGACATTACCGATCAGTACCTGGCGAGTGCCGAAATCAAGCGTGCAGAAGAAAGTCTGAGAATGGCTGTGGATGCAGCCGGTTTGGGAACAT
This sequence comes from uncultured Chryseobacterium sp., assembly GCA_913778085.1. GTDB lineage: Bacteria > Bacteroidota > Bacteroidia > Flavobacteriales > Weeksellaceae > Chryseobacterium. The sequence continues at coordinate 71,780 of CAJYXJ010000021.1, read as the reverse complement.
TCCAGATCAGTGCCGAAGACCGTGTCTTTACGTGTTCACCGAAACTGAAGGAGTTTTTCGGATTCTATCCCGACGAGCTGATGCCGTATGAAGCTGCCATCAAGCAGATTCCTCCGGACTTCCGGGAGCTGGTAACTGCCAATGTGGAAAAAGCATTTGCCGGAAAAGGCCGCTTCGATATGGAACATATTATTATCGGCTATCATGACGAAAAGTTGCGCTGGGTACGTGCCATTGGTGAAATACAGCAAAAAGAGGGCAAAGAATATTTTACAGGGGTTATTCATGAAATTACCGAAAAAAAGCTTGATGAAATCCGTAAAAATGATTTTATCGGTATGGTAAGCCATGAACTGAAAACCCCGCTTACTTCCATAAAAACCTATATTCAGCTGATGCAGGCCAGATTTTCAAAGACGGAAGATGACGCGCTCTCCAGAATCCTGGAGAAGGCAGATTTGCAGATCAATAAAATGACAACGATGATCAACGGGTTCCTGGATATTTCAAGGTTTGAGTCCGGAAAGATACAGATCAATCACCAGCAGTTCGATCTTTCCGAATTGCTGAAAACCACAGAAGAGGAAGCTAAAGCAACCATCGACAGCCATATGACGGTCTTCTCTCCTATTGAGTCTGTAGAAGTGAATGCCGACAGGGACAAGATCGAGCAGGTAGTCAATAATCTGATCAGTAATGCCGTTAAATACTCTCCTGCCGGCAGCGTGATCTGTATAAGCTGTACTTCCGATGATCAGTTTGCCTATGTAAGCATTAAAGATCAGGGAAAGGGAATCAAGAAGGAAGACATTACTCATATTTTCGACCGCTATTACAGGGTTGAAGGTGAGGAAATGCAATCGATTTCAGGTTTTGGGATCGGGCTGTATCTTTGTTCGGAGATCATCAGCCATCATCGGGGCTCCATCCGGGTAGAAAGTGAAATAGGTGAAGGTTCGGCATTTATTTTTTCACTACCGTTAAAAAAGGATATATAATCAAAACGGCTTATAAAGAATCACCTAAGTTCTCGGTTGTTCTTTTGCATTTGAAATATTTTAATGACTAACACCGGAATCGCTATATACGAAAAGCTTTCAAAAAAGCCAGCTTATCATAACTCTAATATTTTGTAGAAATAATTCTACAAATGTGCCGTTTCATTTCTACAGATCCTGCCGTTAAAATCTCTGTACTAATGCATACTTTTGCAGTGTACTTAAAACAAAGCTGATGCAATAAAAATAAATAACTTTTATTGCATCGTTTTCAGGAATTCAGGAGTACGAATTTTAGTCTGCTATTAACAAACAGGACCGCGTGCCTGATAATTTTTATAACGAGACATATTAATTCAAAGATTAGTGAATAATTTAACCCTAGTTTATTTAACTAAATCTGCTCCCGTATTGAATTCCAAAGTATCGAAAACACAATGTAAATATATAGCCGATGTTTTTACGTAGTCTATTTCATCGGGTAAATTATTAAAAAGTTACGGAAAGCAGCGTTATTAAATGCACTGCATTCTGTAACTTTTACATTTTAAAACTGTTTTCAGCGATCTATAAGCTCCTTAAGTGCTGAAGTTTATTATCAAACTTTCCTAAAAATGTAAGTAGCCTATTGATCAGGTAATAAATTGATGTATTATTGCAACAAACTTTTATTTTGTCCAACAGGCTGCTGCTTTTTATTTTTGTGCTTATCTGTCTGCCTCTGTGCAGTCAGAATTATAGCCTTACCCACTACAATACCGATAACGGATTGCCTCAGAACAGTGTAAAAGATATTGTAAAAGATAAATACGGATTTATATGGCTTACGACGGAAAACGGTGTGGTGCGCTACGACGGATCGGTATTTCTTGCATTTAAAGATTTCCCGATCAATAATCAGCGGTTTACTTTCTTTTACGGCAATGTTCAGAAGGACAGCGTATTTGCCGGTGCAGGGTATCAGACGGTCCTGCTTCATGAAAGAACGGCAAAAGTTCTTAAAAATGTGCACCGTTTCGGATTCAAATATAAATACAACCGGGAGCGGGGACTTTCTGAAAGTTATAATTACCATCCTAATCAGGGAAACCCTTTTTATATGGCGATGAAGGACGGATGCTATTTTTTTACCGATTCCTCCATTACGCATTTAGCCCCCCGGTCTTCAAAAGAGACATCGCTTAGAGTCAAAACGGTATATAAAAACAAAAGGACAATTTTCACGCTCAATGAGAAACTGTTCCATATCGATTATCAGTCGGGAAAAGTATACAGCATTGTAAACGGAAAGATCGCGGCACAGTATGATACTCCTATTGTAACGGATAAAAACAGCACACTTGTATGGAGCAGGGTCAACAATAGTGTCTATATCATTAAAGATCAGAACATATACAGTCTTTCCTTTGACAAAGGCCGCTTCACCAGTACATTTATCGCTGATGCGGGCAATATCAATCTTCAGCAGTTAAGCTGTATTTTTTATGACAAGATATACCGGAAGCTGTATCTGGGAAGCAGCATAGAGGGCCTTACCGTCCTGAGCTTTCATCAATTTTCTGCAACAAAAGAGAAAAACAGCGGCACTACCGTATTCTATTCTACCCTGCCTTACAACAATACCAGCATCATAACTCCGAAAGGACAAATATATAACCGAGATGGTATGCTGGGTAACAGAACATTTACTTCGGACAGTCAGTATTTTATGAGCCATGATCCGGATAACAATATTATCGTACAGGATTGGGGAAAGCTTTATACCTACCTGAAATCATCTTCCTTTTCGGTTCGCAACCTGGCTGCAGAAACCAACAGTACCGTTGTGGATTTCCTGTATGATGATAAACGATATTATACCGTTACCAGGCCTATGTCGAGACAGTTTCTCGGAGGAAGCCTGTATATTTATAAAGACCGGTCTTTTAACACGGTAGAAAGGGTTATTCATCTGGACTCGGAACCTACAAGACTTCTGAGAACTGCTGATTTCCTGTGGATAGGGACCATTCACGGACTTGTCAAAATTTCTCTCAGGACTTTTAAGATAAAAAAAATAGAACCGGACAAGGACATTTATATAAGAAATATCATCTTTAGCAGTGAGGGCGATCTCTGGATTACAACATTGGGAAAAGGGTTCTATCTCGTGAAAAATGATAAACTCATCAGAATGCCTCTGGATCCCGATAAAAACTTACTTTCGGCACATACCATCCTGGAAGATCAAAGACATTTCTTCTGGATCCCCACCAATAACGGCCTGTACAGGGTGCGTGAAAATAACCTTTTAGAATTTGCAGGCCAGAAAAAGCAAGAAGTACATTACTACCGTTATACGAAAGATGCAGGATTCAATACCAACGAATTTAACGGCGGCAGCAACATCTGCGGCAATATCCTAAACAACGGAGATTTTGTTCTTCCGTCCCTTAACGGGCTGGTATTTTTCAATCCTTTGAAAACCAGAAGTACCTATCCGAAAAATTTTTATCTGGAAAGGGCTTTAATAGACGGAAAAGAGATGCTGTTTTCCGAAAAATTAACCGTCGGGCAGGAAATACAGAAAATCGATCTTTTTATTGATATCCCGTATTTTGCAAACCGCAATAATATCGTTATCAAGCTGAACCGCGGATCTGGCGAAACATGGGAAAACATCGAGCAGGGCACGAAAGTAACTTTATTCAATCCCTCTTACGGAGATCATCTGTATACTTTCAGGATCCTCATGTCAGACAATGAAACGTATATGTATAAAAAAATACATATTGTGGTTACCCCTTATTTTTATCAGAGAGCATGGTTTAAAGCTTTATGCATTATACTGCTGCTGCTGCTGATCATGTGTATTGTTAAGATCAGGACAAGACTTTTAAAAAAGAAGAACCGGATGCTGGAGGATATTATCGATGCCCGCACAAAAAAACTTTCCGCCGCGGTGGAAAGCCTTGAGAAGACCAAAAATCAGCTGAATAATGAGATCGAACAGCAGAAGAAGCTTATCGGTACCATTACCCACGATATTGCCACACCCATCAGGTTCATTGCATTTGCAGCCCAGGATATTCTGGAGAATGACCGAAATGACAAAGAAAAACTGCAGAAAATCCTTACTTCCATCTCTAAATCTTCCGGCCAGCTTTATAATTTCACCCTGGCTCTCAAGGAATATGCAGACCTATACAATAACTACAGGAGCGATAAAAAGGAAGTGTACAAGCTCTATGATCTTATAGAGGAGAAAAAAGAACTTTTCGGTCCTATCGCCGGCAACAGCAATACCGCCATCAGAAACGGGGTAGATCCGGATATTTATCTTGATGTCAATAGAAATACTTTGTCCGTTATCATTCATAACCTGCTGGACAATGCGGTAAAATTTACTAAAAATGGCCATATTACCATTGAATCTGAGGTTACCGGCGATAGTACGGCTGTTACAATTAAGGATAACGGAATCGGTATGAGCCCGTCACAGATCGAATATTACACCTCACTTCATAAGAATATTGACAATGAAAAGCTATTGCTTCAGAAATACGGCATGGGGCTGCATCTCGTATTGCAGCTTATTCATATTTTGGGCGGCAAAATAGAATTGGAAAATAATATACCTTCTGGTATCATTTTCAGAATAATCGTAAAAAATAGAGCTGATGAATAAAAGAATCCTTATTGCTGATGATCATGACATTGTTTTAACCGGTACAAGCCTGATCCTGGAATCAAAAATAAAAAATATCAGTATCGATACGGCCGAAAATTACCTGGAAGTCCTGGAAAAAATAACGCTCGAACCTTATGATCTTATCATCCTGGATATCAACATGCCGGAAAGTAAAAACAAAAAAATGATTTCCGAAATAAAGGAAATCCGGGCAGAAACCAAAATACTGATCTTCTCCGTACATGATGAATCGGTGGCGCTGCAATACATCCAGGAAGGAGCAGACGGCTACCTGAATAAACTGAGTAAAGTAGAGGAAATTGCGGAGGCTGTAAAAAAGGTTCTTGAAGAAGGCTATTATTATCCTCTGAAAATCACCCAGTATCTTCTTAAAAATTCCGGTAAATCCATACAGAATCCTTTGGAAAAGTTATCAGAAAGGGAGCATCAGATCCTCAGGCTTATGGCAAAAGGTGAAGGCAGCCTGGAAATATCCAACATTCTCGATATCCGGATGCCTACCATAAGCACTTATAAAAAAAGGATCTATAAAAAACTGGGAACCAGCAACATTGCAGATCTCATCAAAATATGTGACAGCTATTCGGATAACGATAGATAAGAAAAATAAGCCTTCGTATTCATCCGGCAAAATCTTGTAGTTGTATACATGTAATTTGCCTGAATTCTTATATATTTAATATTGAATTATTTTAATATTAATCCGGAAGACAGTATGCTGGTACAATTTCATTCTTTTTTACATCTTTTGTTCATCGGGATCATAGCGCTTTTCCCGGTGGTTAATCCTATCGGTTCCGCATTGATCATCAATCCGTATCTTGCCCGTCTTTCGGAAAGCCAGAAAAGAAATGCCGTCAGAAAAATTACGATTTATGCCTTCTGCATCTGTATCGTATCGTTATTTGCAGGCCACTGGATCCTGGAGCTTTTCGGAATTTCGATCCCGGTAATCCAGGTTGCAGGAGGAATTCTCATCTGCAAGATGGGCTGGACTTCCCTTTCTTCCGATCAGCAGGAAAACAGCGATAAAAATATTGCCGAAGAGAAACAGGCCGGAAAATCCGATATTTCAGACCGGCTGTTCTATCCGCTTACTTTTCCGATAACCACCGGCGCCGGAACCATCTCTGTATTATTTACGTTGAGTGCCCACAGCGCAGATAAAAACTGGGAAAATTACCTGATCAATACTTCTGCCATTATTCTTGCCATCCTGTTTATGTGCGCTTTGGTATTCTTCTTTTACAGCCACACTAAAAAGATTATAGAAAAGCTGGGCGTCAACGGACAGAATATCGCCAACAGGATTTTTGCGTTCCTTATTTTCTGTGTGGGGCTGGAAATTGCTGTTACAGGAGTAAAAAGTATTTTTCATTAATTTTGGAAAGGGCTGTAAAAGAAAGGCCGGATGTAGGAAATTTCCTCTTCCATAACAGAACCGACGGTCTTAATTAAAAGATGTTTACTGCTGTTCTATTTAAAGCAAACGCTATTTAAGACTTTGGAAAAATTCTCCGCTGTTCTTCCAAAATTCGGATAGAACAACTATTAAACCTATTTATGACATAATGAAAATTTAAGGGCCTGTTCAAATCTTAATTCAGCAAACTTTTCATCACTTCTCTTAATTTTCTGAATTAAATAAACTTTGTCTATTCTTCACCTTAATATGATGATTTCAATTGATTTAATTGAATATCGCCAGCTAACGATACATTGATTTTTTCGAGCTACAATACCTTAAATTCTTAATGTTGAAATATAAAAATAGATTTAAACAGGCTTTAAAATAGGCAGATCCTTCAGAAATAATGATCGGGGTTGGCAGCAAACTTGTATCTCTTTTTTGTGATATGGCCAAAAGGATCAGATTAAATAGATTTATATACAATGCTGAAAATCTGTTTAACATCCATCGGCATAATCATTACTTTAACTGAAAAACAACCAATTAACAACAATATATGAAAGTACTATTTGTAGTTACCTCACATGACCAACTTGGAAATACAGGCAAAAAAACAGGATTTTGGGTAGAAGAATTTGCAGCCCCTTATTATGCTCTGCAGGATGCGGGATTTGATATTGTGGTGGCCACTCCGAAAGGCGGACAGGCACCCATTGACCCTAAAAGCGAAGACCCTGATGCGCAGACGCCTGCCACAAAGCGTTATTATCAGGATAAAGATGCACAGGAGGTAATCGCCAATACCCAGAAATTAAACGGACAAAAAGCGGAGGATTTTGATGCCGTATTTTATCCGGGAGGACACGGGCCTCTCTGGGATCTGGCCAACGATAAAGATTCCCAAAAGCTGATCCTGGATTTTTACAACAGCAAGAAACCTGTAGCCGCTGTATGCCATGCTCCGGGTGTTTTCAAAAATATCACCCTGGAAAACGGAGACCCGTTTGTGAAAGGCAAAAAAGTGACAGGCTTTTCCAATACGGAAGAAGAAGCGGTTCAGCTTACCGATGTCGTCCCTTTTCTGGTAGAAGATGAATTGAAGAATGCCGGAGGAGAATATTCCAAGACGGACGACTGGGGCGTTCATGTGGTGGAAGACGGATTGCTGATTACAGGCCAGAACCCGGCTTCTTCGGAAAATGCTGCCGAAAAACTTATAGCAGCTTTAAAGAAGTAAAATAACATTTTTATCATAACTGCAAAAGTTACGGAAGAATCTTGTGTAACGGTGTTCTGTAACTTTTGCAGTTAAATTATTTTTGGTTGACTAAAGTCCATGATCATCCAGATTTCGGATCATCCAGACGGTGCAGGATCCGTGTCCCGAATTCCCCAACGGTCTTTCCAGCAGACGGAAGCCTGAATTTTCATACATTTTTACCGCTTTTGAAAATTCCGGGAGGCTTTCGAGGTATATATTTTCGTACCCCATTTCTTTGGCGCTGGCAATGCTCTGGTTCATCAGGCTTTTTCCCAGACCTACTCCCCTGGCCGATGGACGAAGATAAAATTTCACAAGTTCCGCGCATTTTTCCGGTAAACCTTCCGTAGGGTAAATTCCGCAACATCCTGAAATAACCCCGTCAATCTCCCCGACCCAAAGCACAGAATTCTCTTTTGTGAATAAGGAATACAGATCGGATGTCGTAGGATCTGAGTAAACCGTTCCTTCTTTCGGCGCATCAAATTCTATAAACGTATCTCTGATAAGCTCTGCGAGCGCTTCGTTGTCTGACTGTTCAACTTTTCTGATTAATGTCTTCTTCATATTATCTTTAATGAATTCAAAATTAGTACAATCATTTTTAGCGCACAAAGAATTCCATTGAAAACGTTCTTCAGATACAAATAATAAAGCGGATTTAGAGACGAACTATCCTAGCTGTACATGAAACTGAACCTTACTAAATAGAATCTAAACCTTTTTTAATATTAAAAACTAAAGCTGTTTAATTTTGATAAAAAAATTTAGTAAAACTTATAGAAAACGACTGAACAATATTTAAACATATTCTAAGAGCCTATTAAATTTTAATCCGGCAAACTTTTCGTCATTTCTCTTCATTTTCTGAATTAAATAAACTTTGTTTATTCTTCACTTTAATATGATGATTTCAATTGATTTAATTGAATAGCGTCAGGCAATGACACATTGATTTTTTCGAGCTAAAATACCTTAAATTCTTAATGTTAAAATATAAAAAGTAAATTTAGACAGGCTCTAAGAATATTAACTTATATCTCTGATTGAAACAATTTCATCATTTTCAAAAGTAAATTCCGAGATCCCTTTTAATTTAAGCGTATCCCCTTTCTTCATTCCGTTCGGGAGGTCCGTAGCCAGAATTCCCGTATAATCAATCTCCGCTGTTGCCACATGACCATTAAAACTCAGATTTTCAATAATTTGATGCCTTTCTGAAAAATAAGCCTTTGCGGTTTCGGCCTGTTTTTTAAAATTTTCAATTCCCTCAATACGCATTTCTGCGTTTCCTCCGGATATATTTTCAAATACGATCTTTTTGCTCAAATTCACGCACATTCCGTTAATATCGAAACGATTATATGCATTGACATAACTTTCGACCGCCTTAGTGTAATACTCTTTGGTTTCCATTAAAATAAAATTAATTTTACAAAAATAAAAATAGGGAATTCGGCTGAAAACGGCCGGACTATATCCTATTCTTCATCCGGTATTTCCGTTTCAGATGATAATACCGGAACATTACTTTATCATACCATAAGGCAAACATCAGGATAAGTACCGGAAAAAACAGCGTCTGCAAGAACAGGTACCGGTAGAGCCATCCTCCCGTGATACCTCCTAAAAAAAATCCGCTGATGATCATCAGTTTTAAAAATATACTTCTGAGAAGGATGGCTTTCTGTGGCTTGCCGTTTGTCAGCAATTGGGAAAGGTCGATTCCCAGATCGGTAAACAGCCCGGTAAGATGTGTGGTTCTTACGACCGACATAGAAACCCGTGTTACCAATGCATTCTGAAGTCCCATGGCGAAAAGCAGTAAAATGGAAATCAGTTTTGAATATACCGGACCAATTCCGATGTCGAGTAATGAAGATACTCCGACTGTAAAAAGAATGGCAATTTCAATAGAAACAGGGATTATATAGGAAGTATGTGCGTTCCGTCTTGAAGCGAGTTCCATTACCAATCCGGATACGAAGGCTCCGAGTAAAAAGGACAAAATATACAGCAGAAAAGTAAAAGCCGAAGCATAGTTTTCCAGGAAAAATTGTTCCGAAAAATAGGCAAAGTGACCGGTCACATTAGTAGTAAGCGTATGTACGGAAAATACCCCGATACTATTAACCATCCCGGCAACGCATGACAGCAGCGAAGCCAGTTTTAAATTATGCCGATAAGTCCTTCCTTTTCCCGTATGCCTGAACATCAGATTGCTTTACACAAAAATACGAAATTACGCAGGATTGCAAAGTAGTCCCAAATCGAAATCAGGTTAATGGGCAGATGATGAAAGCCGGAATTCTTTTCTGCCGTTGTCTTTAAACGTTAAACAAGGTAAAAGTTCTAACCGCCATCATAAAGGGTATAAATTTTAATGTACTGAATACGATTATTTATTTTTTATACTGAATATAAAACAAATCATTTTCTATTTAGTGCTGAATCAGTGTTTCAAGATCCGAAGTTTTGTCTTCCCGGTAAAAATGGCCATGAAATTCATTAAGCTTTTTCAGCAGGCCGAGCAGCGTTACTTTTTCTTCTTCATCCAGCTGGCCGGATAAGAATTTGGAGGTGATATTCACACGGTCGACGGACTGGTGGAATGCCCTCTCCCCTTTTGGGGTAAGGTTCAGCCTTTTGCTTCTTTTGTCTTTTTCATCGTTTTTTTCAGCCACCATTCCGGATTCCAGCAGCCGTTTGATGATCTGTGTTCCGGTCTGCTTTTCATGGCCGTTCCGCTCGATCAGCTGCATCTTGGTAAGATTCGGCTCATCTTTCAGCCGGTAGAGATACGTAAATTCTTCGTTAGCCAGTTCCGGAAAATCTCTCAGCCCTCTACGGATGGCCTGTTTAGAATATCGACCCAGCAGAAGCACCTGCTTGCAGATCTCATTTTCGGTAAAAAAAACTTCATGCTTTTCATTTTTGAAGAGCTTGGTGGGACTTTCTTCCCGGTATTTCCTGTCGTTAAGCCACAGGCGGAAATCCTCTACGGTAGAATGCGGTTTACAGGCTTCAGAATTTTCGAAATCTTTTACCTGATGAAGCAGATCAATGAAAAAGTCAGTATTCATAATGCAAATTTAATCTAAAATAAAATAAGAATATCCCAATTTAAAGCTTGACACTACCCATTCCTCCATCTACTCCGAAAACCTGCCCGGTAATCCAGGAAGCCTGATCGGACAGCAGAAACGCAGCCAGCGATGCAATTTCTTCAGGATTTCCCACTCTTTGCAACGGATGTCTTTTTGCAGAAGCTTCCCGTTTTTCAGGAGTCGACAGCAACTGAGCAGCCAGATGAGTATCTGTTAATGAAGGTGCAATGGCATTCACCCTGATTTTCTGTAAAGAAAATTCGGCAGCCAGACTTTTGGTAAGACCTTCCACTGCATTTTTACTGACGGAAACCGACGCATGAAAAGGCATTCCCAGTTTCGCTGCTACAGAACTGAAAAGGACGACAGAAGCACTTTCGGATTTTTTAAGATTGGGCAGAATTTTCTGGATGATTTTCACCGCTCCCAGCACATTGATTTCAAAATCGTTTCTAAAATCGTCCGCCGAAAGCCGGTTAAATGGCTTTAGGTTGATACTTCCCGGTGCATATACCAAACCGTCCACAACCTCCGGAAAAGGGATTTCATCCGGATTTCCTGAAAGAATATCCATTGGGTAAAATTCGATATTGGGATGATTCAGCTGCGGGTTTTCAGTTTTTGAAATTCCGACAATGCGGTGGTCTACAGAAAGGACTTTTGCGGTGGCTAAACCGATCCCTTTGCCGCAGCCGATGATGACGATGTTTTTCATAATTATTTTTTTGTTGTCTTTTGAATGTTTTTAAATACAAAGCCCTCAAAGGGTTTTTGAACTGCTAACCGTTTTCAAGTTTCACAAAGTCGTTTCACTCATAAGAGATTACTATGATCTTTCAGCTAAATTTTCACCTTGTTATCAATCTAAGCCAAATTTATCCTGAAGGAAAGCGCTGTTTATTACTTAAATTTTTTTGAACACAAAGCGCGCAAAGAATTTTTTACTACTAATTGCTTTCAAGTTTCACAAAGGCATTTCATTTATAAAAGCTCACAAAGCATGTTTTACATATCCATTTACCGCGTTGTCAGGCTGAGCTTAGTTTATCCTGAGCCTGGCAAAAGAAAGCCTTAACTCAATTATCTCCAATCCTAATCACAAAGCCCACAAGGGTATTGAAAAACTAACTGCTTTCAAGCTTCACAAAGCCGTTTCACTCATACGAAAACACTAAGGTTTTCCACTTATTTTTTACTTCGTTGTCAGGCTAAATTTGGCTTAGCTTAATCCTGATAATGGAAAACCTTGTTTGCTCATTAACGTCTTTGATCAAAAGTCCGGAAAGAAATCTTAATCAATACTAAAGTCAACCTTTGAAAATCTTTACATCAGTCTCAGCCTTAATCTTACCTCAGCCTAATCCTCTACCTCTTTGAAATCTTATTATGGCTGATGACTCTCTGCCGGCTGCATTTAAACCTTTGGATTTCCTCACTCCTTTTTTTCAGATGCTTCTGGCTGACTCCCGAATTAACCCGTTTTCTCCAAAGCTTAAAACTCGATTCTTTAAGCTCGGAACGCATCATTTCGATCACTTCCTGTTCGCTGATCCCGAACTGGAAACGGATGGCCTCAAAAGGCGTGCGGTCTTCCCATGCCATTTCGATGATGCGGTCTGTTTCCTGTAAACTGAAATTTTTATTCATTGTTTTTATTTTTAATTCAATTTGGAGCTCATATTTTTTTGCTTAATGTCCATTGAATACGGAACCCACGAATATTTTATTCTACTCACTGCTTTTTCAGATTGCACAAAGCTACTTCGGCAGACTCAGCATAAACTTTTTCATTTAGAAAAGGCCATTTGAGACTTTAAATCTATTTCGTTATCTCATGGTCAGGCTGAACTAAGTTTATCCTGAGCCTTATGAAGGAAAGCTTTATTGTTGCTTAACATCTGTTGAACACAATGCCCACGAAGATTTTTACTTCTAACTGTTTTTTTCAAGCATCACCAAGCCGTTTCACTTATATAAGCATCACTAAGCTTAACCGAAGATTCAATCTTTACCTTTACCTCTACCTTACAACCCTTTGATTACTTTTTCAGCAGTTTTTAGATGCTGTTTTCTTTTTTCCTCCGGCATTTTTTCCAGGGTGCGGACCATCATGGACAGCCTTGGGTTTTTCAGGAAAAAATCTTTGTGCTCATGGATAAAATTCCAAAACAGCGCATCCCATTTTTCCGTCCATTCACCGCTCGGGTAATCGCTCATTTTTTTGAGATAATTGCTCCCGCTGATGTAAGGTTTCGTGCTCATTTTACCGCCGTCGGAAAAGCTGCTCATGCCGTATACATTAGGAACCATTACCCAGTCGTAGGAATCGATGAACATTTCCATAAACCATTGGTACACTTCATCGGGATCGAACTGGCAGAGGTTCATGAAATTGGCAAAGACCATCAGGCGTTCAATATGATGGACATAGCCGGTCTTCAATACTTTCTTCAACGAAATGTCAATCGGATGAATGCCTGTTTCCGCCGTATAAAAAGCCTCCGGAAGCTTGTTTTTATGATTCCAGTAATTTTTATTCCGCTGGTAGGTTCCTTCGTATATATACACACCGCGGACAAATTCCCGCCAGCCGACAATCTGCCGCACAAAACCTTCCAGCGAGTTGACCGGAACATCATCTTCTTTCGCAAAAACAATGGCTCTTTCCAATACGCTTTCCGCCGTGAGCAGACCGACATTCAGCAATGGGGAAAGAATGCTGTGATGAAGGAAATGTTCCTTTTCCACCATACTGTCTTCATAAATCCCGAATTCGGCAAAACGGTTTTCAAAAAACTGGACCAGCCATTTTTCAGCCTCACCGAATGTGGTGGGATACAGCTGCTCATCCGTCAGGCTTCCGTAGTTATCGGCAAAATGTTTTTCCGTATATTCTTTAGCCTCTTTAAAATAGGCATTGTTTTCTGGAAAATGAATCGGCGGTGCTTGCCGGTTTTTCGGATATTTCTTCCGGTTTTCCGTATCAAATGTCCACTTTCCGCCCAATGGTTTTCCTGTTTTCATCAGGATGTTCCGGGTAATCCGCTGCTGTTTGTAAAAATCGGTCTGGTGATAGGATTTCTTATCTTTGAAATATTCTTTCAGATCTTCTTTGGAATTAATAAATAACGGACTGTCAAGGATTTCAAGTCCGAGCTTCGTTTTCTGCAGCCTTTTTTCCAGCCAATGATCGCAGACATCAGTCGTCCTGATTGTCTTAAAGCCTTCTTTTTCAAGCTTTGGGATGAATTTCCTGATGTCGGATAACTCAGAAGTACTATCGATGTATTCTACTTTAAAACCTGCTTTTTTCAGAAAATCTTCATAAAATTTCATCGTTGCTCGATGGAAGGCGATCTTCTGTTTGTGAAAAGCGTACTGCTTGAAAAACAGGAATTCTTCCAGCAGAAAGACCGGCTGGCTTGTATCTAAATACTCGGTATTTTCAAACAGCTGGTGCGGAAAAATAAGCTGGGCGGTATGTTTCAGTTTGGCAGCCATAATTGTATAAATTCTTGGTTGGGATCATACATTTCAGCCTGTTTTTCAGGATTGAACATCCGGTTGCGGTTATCATTACCGACACCGGCAAGGTACATCCAGTTGCCGTAATTGCTGTGTACGTCGTAATCAATCAGCAGTTCTTCAAAATAAGCCGCCCCGATCCTCCAGTCCTGCTTCAGGACCTTACAGAAATAGGAAGCCACATTCTGCCTTCCCCGGTTGCTCATCCAGCCGGTGTTTTTCAATTCAAGCATATTGGCATTAATGAAATCCGAATCCGTAGCTCCTTCCTTCCACTTCCGGATCAGGCTGTCATCATCTTCGGAAACATATTCTTTGTTGCTGATTCCGTTTTTCCAGAAAATCAGGTCTTTGTATTCCATGGAAACATACCTGAAAAAATCCCGCCACAACAGTTCAAAAACCAGCCAGTAGGTCGATTCGTTGCTGCCGAATTCCTGTTCGTATTTTTTGATCTCGTGGTAGACGGTAACGGCAGAAAGGCTTCCGTCCGCCAGCCAGGCTGAAAATTTAGAACTGTAATCAATTCCGGTCAGACCGTTCCGGGTTTCCTTGTAGCTGCTGAGATTCCGGGTCTCCGAAAAATAGGACTTCAGCCTTTTCAGGGCCTGCGTTTCTCCGCCACTAAAAGGAAATGCCGTTCTGGTATTCGTTTCAAAATCTTCATATCCCAGCGATTCAAGGGTAACCTTATCACTTTGGGCTTCAATACCGGATTTGTCATACACCAATCTTTCTGAGGCAAACTCAGGCCGGATCAGAAGATTTTTTTCAACCTTCTGTCTGAAGGTAGTAAACATCATCGGTATTTTATCCATCGTACTGGAAACAAAGAGCGGATGTACCAGAAACTGGGAATAGGATTTTTCCCATCCCGCCATTGGCAGCACGTTCCTGATTTCATTTTCTCTATCCTTTTCTTCCTTCGTCCATTCCTGCTGGCAAAAGATTTTTACGATATCGAATTCCTCAGATAATTCTTTAAAAACGGTCCCGGTACTTCCCTGTTTTATCAGGAAAGGAATGTTTCTATTGTCTAAATTTTCTTTCAGATCCTCTACGGTTTCCAGCAGGAATCTTGCCCGGTATTTCCCGGTTTTCCTGCTGCCAAACTGTATACTTCCGAAATCGCGGTCGTCAAAAACATAAACTGCGAGGAAAGGCAATCCTTCCTGCACGATATGGTATAACGATTCCGAGTCGCGGATCCTCAGGTCTTTGGTGAACCAGAGGAGGTTGATTTTTTGTTTTTCCGGCATCTTTCGCTGCAATATTTTACTTCGTCCCAGTTTTTCTTCCATTTTTTCCGCCAGTTGAACGGCAATCCGCAGACTTCGCAGATTTTGGAGGGTAATCCGGACGGCATGTTAGGGTTTTATAAAATTTCTGAAGTTGTTGATCCTGATCTCTTTTGCCTTCAGGTCGTGCATCATGTTGTACAATCCGAAGAACGTCCGGTTCAGGTAGATGAAATGCCGTGAGCCACGGTTGGTATTCATGCCTTTTATCTCGCTGATTTTGGAATACCGCTCGCCCAGGTCTGCAATTTCCTGAAAGAACCCTTCGTCTGAAAAATCGAATATTTCCTGATTGAAAGGCCGGGTAAACAGTTCAAGCAGCTCATAGAACAATTTGGCAAAAAATTCCTTCTCCCTGGGCGTATCCTCTTCCCGCAGAATTTCCAGAGCAAACAGCTTCTCTCTGAAAATTTCAGGATTTTTAAGGTTTTCTTCCTTTGCGAGTTCAAAATACGGCACATAGAAATCTTCCGGAATCTCCTTGATACAGCCGAAATCAATCACTGAAAGCTGAACATCGCCCGAAACCAGAAAATTGCCCGGATGCGGATCGGCATGCACCTTTTTCAGGATATGCATCTGGTACATATAGAAATCCCATAAGGTCTGTCCTATTTTATTCAGATCCTCAGCCGTATTTTGTTTTTTGGTAAATTCGGAAAAATGGATCCCGGACATCCAGTCCATAGTAATAATTTTCTCACAGGAATATTCAGGATAATATTGGGGAAACTGTACATTCGGCAGGTGGCTGCAGGCGGCGGCAAACATCTGGCTCCGTTTCAGCTCCAGGTTGTAATCGGTTTCCTCAAACAGCTTATCCTCTACTTCCTGAAAATAAGATTCCGAACCTTCTTTTTTGATGTTAAACATTTTCATCGCAATAGGCTTCACCATTTTCAGGTCGCTGGAAATACTTTCCCTCACACCGGGATACTGGATTTTTACCGCAAGATTCTGATCTCCTTTCCTGGCTTTGTGAACCTGCCCGATGCTGGCGGCATTGACGGATTCATGGGAAAATTCATCGAAGATAGCTTCCGGGTTTTTCCCGAAATATTTCCTGAATGTTTTCTTTACCAAAGCTCCGGACAGCGGCGGAACGGAAAACTGGGACAATGAAAATTTCTCCACATATTCCACTGGGAGGATGTTCTTTTCCATACTCAGCATCTGGGCAACCTTCAATGCAGAACCTTTCAGTTCTTTCAGGGAATCGTAAATATCCGCTGCATTGTCTTCATTCAGGATTTTCCGGGCTTCCTCTTCATCCTTTGTGATTTTGTTCCCGTAGTATTTCAGGTAATTGACGCCTACTTTTGCCCCTGCTTTCAGAAGGCTGCCGGTCCGTTCAATTTTCCCGGTCGGGATTTTATCTAATGTTTTCATTTTTAAATTTTAGGTGTTTGGTGGCTTTACATAAATTCAGGCCAAAGCCAATTGAATATTTTTTAAACGGGCTTCCTTTGATAAGGTCAGGATAACATTAACCCCATTCCATTCATTTTTCCATTATCGGAATTTCTCTTTCCAAAGGAATTTACCGAGGTCGATTACTTTTCGCAGCGGTTCGTTGTCCATAAGTTCAAAACCTGTATCAATGGTTTTTTCAACAAAAATATCGGTCTTTTCAAAATCCGGCGAAGTATCCTTTCTCCAGAAGTCAATGGCAGAAACCAGATGCAGCCACAATGTTTCCTGTCTGGCCTTTTCATTGAATCTTCTGAGGTCCTGCTTTGCTTTTTCAATCATCTCCCATTCATTGAAATCGAGGGTAGCAACAAACTGGCGGTGGGTTTTCCGTAAATTCTGGAGGGCCTGGATTTCCTGAGCTTTCGTTGTTCCTAAGATCGACAGGACCAGCGATCGGTTCATCGTCAGATTTTCAAAGAAAATGAAATAAACATTCAGCAGTTTTTCCTTCGTTAATATTTCCGGTGAGGAATTTACTTCTGCTGCCAGTTCAAGGGATTTCCTGAACAGGTGATCAAGCATTTCCTTTTCAATCTGGTCGAATCCGGAGAAAAAATGGTAAAATTCTTTTTCCTCAAAGCCGTTTTCCTTTGCAAAAAGGTAAACGTTTTTCGGACGCTCACCGTGGTTCAGAAGATAGTCTCCGTAAAGTTCAAATATGTTTTCCTGGGTAAGAGGGGTCTGTTCTTGCATGATAGAATTTATTTATAAACAAATTTAGTAATTAATTTTATCTTAAATTAAAATAAAGTATAAATTTGTACTATATTAACCATTTAATTTTTGAATTATGTTGACTATACAGGCACAATCGAACATCCCAACCGACTTCGGAACCTTTAGTGTTTATGCATTTTCGGAACATGAGGACGACTGGAACCCACATCTGGTATGGGTTGCAGAGCATACGGATTTCAGCAAAACCGTGAATGTCCGTTTTCATTCGGAATGCATTACCGGCGAAGTGTTCCATTCCAGGAAATGCGAATGCGGGCAACAACTGGATGCTGCGATGAAATACATGGCGGAATATGGCGGAATGATCATATACCTTCGGCAGGAAGGCCGCAACATCGGCATCATCAATAAGCTGAGGGCTTATGCTTTGCAAGAAAAAGGATTCGATACGGTAGAAGCCAACCTGAAGCTGGGGTTGCCGGCAGACGGCCGTGACTTTCGCATCGCTGTGGAAATGCTGAATCTCCTGAACGTAAAAGAGATCAATCTGATGACCAATAATCCCGAAAAGCTGAAAGCTTTGGAGAACAGCGGGATTAAATTAAATCAGAGAATTCCTCTGGAAATTGAATCTAATGAAACCAACGAAGGCTATCTGAGCAAAAAGAAAGATTATTTCGGGCATCTGCTGGAAAAGGTATAATTTTCTCATTAGCTGAAAAAGAATCCGGATCATCTGTCTGCAGTTGATTAAAAATTGAATGATCAACAACAGATTGCTAAGTTCCGGCCAACCAATCCAAACTTATGAAAAAAATTTTGCTCACCGGGGCTACCGGCTATATCGGCAAACGGATGATTAACGTTATTGCTGCCCAGGGTTACCAGGTCATCTGCTGCTGCAGGGATGCCGGACGTTTCTCGAAAAGCGTGGACATCGACGATGCCCAGATCGAAGTGGTGGAAGTGGATTTCCTGAAACCGGAAACCCTGGAAAATATTCCGAAAGATATTTCCGGAGCCTACTACCTGATGCACTCAATGAGCAACAGCAATGATTATGCGGATTCAGAGAAAAAATGTGCGGTAAACTTTTCGGAATTCATTGAAAAAACGGACTGCGAACATATCATCTACCTTTCCGGCCTTGTGAATGAAAAGCAGCTTTCGGAACATCTGAGTTCCCGTTTTGAGGTAGAAAAAATACTGATGGAATGTAAAGTTCCGGCTACGGTTTTGCGGGCGGGAATCATTATCGGATCCGGAAGTGCTTCTTTTGAAATCATCCGTGATCTGGTGGAAAAGCTTCCGGTGATGGTTGCCCCGAAATGGCTTCACACCAAATGCCAGCCGATCGGTATAGCCAATGTACTGGATTTCCTCATCTTTACTTTGTTCAAAAGACAGGCTTATCATAAAAACTTCGATATCGGCTGCGACAATGTGCTTACCTATAAAGAAATGCTATTGGAATTTGCAAGGATCCGCGGATTGAAGAGAACAATCATTACATTGCCGGTGATGACTCCAAAACTGTCTTCTTACTGGCTGTATTTTATTACTTCTACTTCATATAACCTTGCCAAAGCACTGGTCGGAAGCATGAAGATCGAAGTGGTATGCAGGCCGGAAAGCCTTAGAGAAATAAAAGAAATTACCGGCGTACAGCCCTTTTCGTATGATACCGCAATCAGAAGGACACTGGCAAAAATCCAGGATAACGAGATCGCCTCAAGCTGGAAAGACAGTTTTATCAGCAGCCGCAGCGATTCCAGTCTCAAAGACTACCTGGACGTTCCAAAATACGGATGTTTTACCGATCTCCGCTCTGCTGAATATGACGACCGTGAAAAATGCCTCGACCGTGTTTTTGCCTTGGGCGGAGCAAACGGATGGTATGGGCAGAGCCTCTGGAAAATACGTGGGTTTCTGGACCTGATGGTAGGCGGCCCTGGCTTAAGAAGAGGCCGCAC
Organism: uncultured Chryseobacterium sp.; assembly: GCA_913778085.1. GTDB lineage: Bacteria > Bacteroidota > Bacteroidia > Flavobacteriales > Weeksellaceae > Chryseobacterium. Next base: position 52,365 of record CAJYXJ010000021.1, on the reverse strand, counting down.
AAGCTCCACCCAACTCCATGAAGGTGATGCGCTGGATTTCTGGCGGGTTCTGCATGCCGACAAAAAGGAAGGCAAGCTGATTCTCTTCGCTGAAATGAAGCTTCCGGGAGAAGCATGGCTGATGTTTAAAGTGCACAAAGGCAAGCTTTGGCAGAAGGCGGTCTTTCGCCCGCATGGATTAAGCGGAAGGCTGTATTGGTATTCCGTTCTTCCGTTCCACGGGATCATTTTTAAGGGTATGGTACGCAAGCTTGCCCATCCGCAACCGCATTCTGAAACGGCATAAATTTTCAGCACTACAATTTAAAATTAATAAGCATTTTTTAAATTTTCATCAATCATATTAAATTTTTATTCCATTTATTAATATGATGTTACCAGATACCATGAATAATTAACATTTATTTTAAATGAAAATATTCCGGTCATTTATTTAAATCACTAAATATTGATTTTCAAACACTTATATAACTGATAAAAATTATTTTAGCCGTTCCCAATGGGAGGAAGCCTTAAAAAGAGTCTGTTAATAAAAGATTCACAGTCAAACATTTAATATAAATCACCATGTAAAGAATAAATAACATCTATCATGCAGCCATTTTTGTAAAAAAAAAATTGTTACATTTGCTTTAGCGTAATAAGGAGCGGCATATCCCGTTTTACTTATTCCAGAAATTTGATTGTAAAAACATTAAAACCAGCTTATGAAAAAAATAGTTCTACTCTTTATGTGCCTTTTCGGAATTTCAGCTTTTGCGCAGATTAAGGTGCTGAAGAATGAGACTTTAGTGGAAATCGGCAAAGACAATTCCGTAGGTTTATATAAAAAAGACGACCGCTTCACTGTGAATTACCAGGATCTCAATACCGCCAACCTGAATACCTTCCGGTCTTTTTCGTTCCAGAATCTGAATAAAGACGTTTCAGGATTGTATGAACTGATCGCCAACGGATTCATCGATACTCCCGAAAGCAATATCGTTCTTGAACTTCCAAGCGATATTATCGAACTTCATTTTGAAAAAAATTACGGCACACCTACCGTACAGTTTATCCAGTACATCAACAAAAATAGAAAATATGTTGGGAAATCCCAGTTTCTGAACAAAAAGCAGATCGACAAAATCTTCGGAAAGACCAACGGAAAGGCAGCACTGTATGACAAACCGGCAACGATGAACAATATTCATAATAACAACAACAATATGAATAATCCGCAGGGGGCTGCCCAGGCCTCTTCAGCCGCTCCGGTTTCCAACGGCAACCATAAGCCCCGAAAATAAAAATCAAACATTTTTAAATATTACCCAACTCATTCATCCGGATGAGTTTTTTATTTTATTTTTGCAAAAAGATCCTTACGAAATTATGTCTCTTCAAATACAGCAGTTAACCAAAAAATTCGGTGAGCAGACCGCTCTGAACAATATTAATATTTCTATTGACAACAATGAGATCATCGGCCTTCTGGGTCCTAACGGAGCAGGAAAGTCCACTTTAATGAAATCGATTGTAGGTGCCCTGAAAATTGACGAAGGTGAAATTATTTTTAACGGACAGAACATCACTGATCATGAGATCGAAACCAAGAAAAAAATCGGTTTTCTTCCGGAAAACAATCCGCTGTACCTGGAAATGTACGTGAAGGAATATCTTCAGTTTGTGGCCAACATCCATAAAATCCCGGAATCGAGGGTAGATGAAGTGATCGAACTTGTAGGCATCACTCCGGAAAAATCAAAGAAAATAGGGCAGCTTTCCAAAGGATACAAACAGAGAGTCGGACTGGCCCAGGCTATTATCCACCAGCCGGACCTGCTAATCCTGGATGAACCTACCAACGGGCTTGATCCTAACCAGATCATTGAGATCAGGAATGTGGTGAAAGAAATCGGCCAGCAGAAAACGGTGCTGCTTTCCACCCACATTATGCAGGAAGTGGAAGCGCTTTGCTCCCGTGTGATCCTGATCCACAAAGGAAACATTCTCCAAGACTGCCCAATCGGCGAATTCAAAGGAAAGTTTGAAAGCCTTGAGGAAGCTTTTGCGAGTTATACGGCTTAAAGAAAATACATGAAACCGCCCGAGATTTCCGGGCGGTTTTCATTTTTTAATAATATATCCGATTGAAGCTGTTAGTTTCAGAATTTCATATTTTTTATAGTGAATCCAGAATTTATTCCTGTCACGAAAATCCCGATTCAAATATAGGGTATCATGTCTGGGAAGAAGAACGATATTAATATCCGGGCCAATAGTCATTTTTTTCTCATCGGAGATATGGATATCAGATAATTCTTCTTTTGAAAAAGCAGGATTTCCCTGTATTATTTTTTCAGTCTTCAGATGTTTTATTATCTCATTCCTGACTAAACAGTTACTTAGGCTTGTTACCGGAAGAAGTAAAATCATGCTTAGTACCATTACATAAAAGGCTTTGGATTCCTTTTTGAAAATTTTACTGTACATTTCAATCACTGCAGAAATCGCAAAAGTAATTATCAATAACATGATCATCAACTTAAAGATATAAATCATTTCAAATGCTGTTTAATACAAATTGATAACAAATTAATTAATTTATCCAGGGGATAAAAACCAACTCTACTGATAATGATATCATATTTAAATATCACTCCATTTACGATTATCGCCGTCCTTTCAAAATCCCGGCTTCCTGTGTATTATCTCCGTCGTTTTTATATTTTCCGCTATTTCAGTCTTAATTAAAAGTCTGTAAAGGTTTGTCAGCTGAAAAATCAGAATCAGATTGATTATCATGATTTCATAATAGCTGACCGTCTTCTTCTTATGAGCCTGTTTGCTGATCTGAAGGAATACAAAAACAAAAAAAGAAATCACCAGGATTGCAGTAAAAAACGGAATGATTTTAAGCATCTCAAAAATATCAATATATAAATTAAGCATTGTTTTCGGGCTTTTCTTCCATTACCACAGGGGTTTCCATATTTTTCCTTTGTACCTGTTCCAACAGCTGAAGTCCGAGAAGCCCGCTGATTCCTCCGTTTGCCGCATCTCCGTTGCCACCGATCAAAACTTCCGGCATAATCCTTACGTTCCGGCTGGCAATATTCTCCATAATTTTCAGTTGGGTGAAATTATTACCACCCATGGCTTCCACCGAGAGTTTATAGGATTCGGCGTTGGATTTCCCGATGGCCAGGATCTTTTCCGCCTCTGCATTCCCTGTGAGTGAGATCTGCTCCGCACTTGCTTTGGCCAGCCATTCTATTTTTTCGGCTTCCGCTTTGGCAAGCAGCCTGGTTTTTTCAGCTTCCCCGGTAGCGAGCAGTTTCAGCCGGTCTCCTTCCGCAGTGGCCTGCAGCCTTACGGAATTGGCATCCCCGGTTGCTTTTTTTACGGAGGCATCAGCAATCCTTTCGGCAATGAGTACACCCTGGTCTGCTTTTACGATCTCTTTCTGCATATCGGCCACAGCCGTTTCTTTTTCCAGGGCCTGGCGGGTTTCCTGGGCAAGCATTTCGGTTTCATAGGTGATCTTCTGCTCTTCAGCCAGTTTACGGTCGGTCAAGGTCTTCATTAAACTTTCAGGAGGAACGATGGCTCCGATCAGGGTATCAACAGCATTTACATTATACTGCTCCAGAACACTGCTGATATGATCTTTGGCGGATTGCTGCCTTTCTTTACGGCTTCCGAGAAAAGCAATGACATCGCTGTCCTGTGCAGAGTTCCTGAAATAGTTGCCGATCGTCGGTTCCAGCACCTGGCTTACGAGATTGATCATGTTCCCGAAGCGGGCGATCACCTTCGGTGCTTCATAGGTCGGAATATGGATGATCTGAGAAACATCCAGATTGAAAGGGAAACCGTCTTTACTCCTCACGGTAATGGTGGAGAGGTTTTTATCGAGCTGATGGGATTCGCTTCTTTCATACGCCCAGTTCAGCACCAGGTTAGTGGTCGGAACCAATTCCACTTTCATGATATAAGGATTGATGGGATATTTTCCGGGGCCAATTGGTTCTGCCCAGACTCCTTTATGCCCCTTTTCTACAATGTTTCCGTGTTTAAAATCCACCCCGCTTAAATCTTTTCCGTCTTCCCCCACATAGCTGATGATTACGCCTACATGCCCGATCGGGATCTCCGTCATTTTTACCATCTCCACTTTTGTGAACCACGGATTCAAAAAGTAAGAACCTGCCAGGATCACCTGTTCCTGAAGCCCTTTATAGCCGCCGCTGTTCAGAAAAGTATCGACATCCTGAAATTTGTTGTGTCCGTTGATGATCTTTCCGGCGATCTGGCCTTCTTCCAGAGGACTTCCCTCCATTGTGGTGATAATTCCTACGGCATTATCAGGAATCTGTGTCATCTCTGTGAGCTCGATCTCAAACAACAATGTATTAATCCTGTAAGACCCGGGAGCAATGATAGCAGTCTGACGGCCCTTCCGGCCTCCGTTTTTCAGAAAGGCTTCGGCATCCTGAAAAGAATCACAGTCTACTTTCCTTCCTAAAATTCTTCCGGTTTCCAGTTCCATCCCGTCTTTTGCCAGAAGCAGTCCTATTTTGCCGGTTGGAATTACCGTAAAAGGCTGGAAATCGATGGAATACTGCCAGATCCATTTGCCAAAATATACGCCCGGCGCTAAGGTCTGGGCCTGAAAGCCTGCTTCTCCGTTGGTGGCAATGATCCGCCCTTCCGGAAGCTCCTGCTTGCCAACAAGCACGAATTTCTTGGTAACCAGACCGATCCTGTCCTGGGGAACAATCACAAGACCGAAGAAAATTCTTAAGATAAATTTGTAAAAAATAACGCACAACAATGCGATGACGGCCGGAATCATCCAGCCATGAAAACTTAATTCCATAGTTTTGGTTTTTTGATTAAAATTGAAAACGGGAGTAATGCCCTGTTTTTTCAGAAATGGAAAACAGAGTACGAATTATGTGATAATTCTTTTGAAAAATTAAGAAAATGCAGGAGGAGAAGTATTAAAAATCGTGAAGATGATTTCTGATACTTTTAATAGAAAAAACTTAAAGTTAATGAGTTTCATTTCGATGATAAAGGAACGAGATCCTTTGATGATACAAATGTACGCAAGAAAAATATTCAGTTGTTGCAAAAAGTTTAAATATTTTTCAAAGGATATAACAAATTACTGATAATCAATATAATTATTTTACAGAATCCTTCGTTTATCCTTTTAAAATTATGATATTTTAGCAAAAAACGAATAGGGACAGAGAACAAAACGATAATCATTCTGGCTCTAAATTTGATAAATTTTAATCTAACCATTACCTTAAAAAGATGATCAAAAAAATTGCAATCGGCGTTTTCTGTGTGGCTCATTTTTCACCGATGAATGCCAATACCGCTGTTAATAAAGCACCAATTTCAAAAGTAAATTACCAAAAGGAAAGGGTTCCAAAGTCGGTCATTATCAAAACCAAAAAGTTTAAAATAAAAATCGATCAGCAACCGAACGGAAATTATCTGTACCAGTCCTGGGGAGTAAACGGCAAAGTAACCTCCAAACCAAGCATGATCATTTCAAATGGAGAACTGATCCCGGACGGTACCGGCGGAAATTATTATTATGAATTCAGTAATAATGGTTACACTTATCAAATCTGGAGAAATTATTTAACGGATTCGGCCAAAAAGGCACCCTATACTTTACTGGTAACAAATGAGAACGGTAAAACGATTGTCAGTCAGGACGGATACGTTGTTAAAAATTAAAATCAACATTGAATATAGATTCCTGGCTTTACGGCCGGGAATTTTTATAGTCAATGGTGAATTTTGCTGCGCAAGTCAATAGTCAATTTCCGGCACAAAATAAATTGACGAGCGAAGCGGATTGACCATTTACGCTTACACGATACGTTCTTCCTCTTTAAGCACATTGTAAAACCGGCTTTCATCAAAGCTGTTCTTCGCAGCCTGGTAACCGATGTTGAAAATCTGCTGCAACCGGTCTTTCCGTCTTTCGAAAGTGCCGTAGGTGGAAAGTTCCTGGGAAGAAATAAACCAGTCGCAGTGTTCGAATTTGATCTTTTCAATGCGATAGGAAAGTAAGTCGTAGGAACGGGAAACAATGGCTTTGATGGATTTCAGATCACTGATCTTAATATCATGAGGCGGTGAAACAAAAACACCAATAAGCTTATCGCAGTCTTTTCTGATAATGTCAGCCGGAAAGTTATTCAGCACGCCGCCATCGCAGTACATTTCGTCATCAATAATATAGGGGGTCGTTACGCCGGGAATGGAACATGAAGCGATGATGGCATCTACAATTTTAAAGTTGTCGTCAAAAATCTTTTCAGTGCCGCCCACAAGTTCCGTCGCCACTATTTTCACTTCTTTATCAAGTTCTCCCAGCTTCATATCCCCGAAAATGGGATTGAGATAATTCCGGAAAATAACTGAGGAAACCAGCCCCGGCTGATTGAAAGCAAAATGCTTCCAGTTGAAAAAGTATATCGAATTGAAGAATTCCAGAATTTCTTCAGGTTTTTTACCGATGGCATACAAACAGCCGACAATGGAACCTGCACTACAGCAGGAAAGCACATCTACAGCAATATTTTTTTCGGCCAGGAATTTCAAAACCCCGGCATGGGCAATGCCTTTGGTTCCGCCGCCGGATAATACAAGTCCTACTTTCTCAGAATTCATGGATTAAATTTAAGAAAACACGGTGAGAAATCGGGTATGTTTTTTCCAGATCCGGTGATTTTGCAATTTTTTAACACAGATAAAAATTAGATTAATGTAGGTTAAAAGAATGGAAGAGAGAAGCGGGACGCTGGAAGTTTTTTATCAACTTGCTTATGGGTAATCTCTGATTTTAACGCCATGTTCACAAAGATTTTTTGTAATGACTGAGTATTATTTCCGTTTGCCAAGCCGCTCTGCTCAGCAAGAATCGGGTTTGGAAATTGGGATGTAAAAAGCTTATGATATTGGGGTAAAAAGTATAACCGATGTTATTAATTCTCATGTAAATATTAAAAAGCCCGGAATTTCCGGGCTTGCTCTATATTTTGAAAGTCTGCTAATTATTAATATACTTTTCGAAAATTTTCGAGAAATCTTTCTGGTTATATTTATCGAAACTATTGGTGTTCCATGCGAAAATATACTCATTGATGGCTCTTAATTCCTGGCTTTTAGAAACGTTTTCCTGTTTTCCGGAAGCTACGGAAGTAATGGCCTTCTGGATGCTGTCGTTCGAAAAATTCAACAACGAATGGTTATGGTGAACCTCCTGCTGAATCGCCAGCAATGCCTTGTACAGGTCTTTCAACTGATCGATCTGGCCTTTTGCCACGCTGATCATTAACGGAACATTTCCGATATTGAATGAAATCTCCACATCCAGGTCAATGGTTCCCGCTGTTTGCAAAGCGATATTGGAAAACGGAAACTGATAGTATTCATATCTTTTCAGGACTCTTTTTTTATCCAAAGCACTTGCCCCATCGATGTGGATCAAAGCGCGGTTGGTAAAACAATACTCGTCCCTTCTGGATTTGATCAGAAAGAAAATTTTCTCGTTGTCTTCAGACAGGATATAATCATCCGAATCTACTTTGTCGTAATCCTGAGAAGAAATGATTTTCCCGATATCTCCCAGTCCTAAAGCTTCTGCTGCTAATTTTTTGAACATAATTTATGTTGATTTGTTTATATTTTCTTTATTGAATAAAATTAATAAAATAAGTGAGATAAAAATAAAAACCACAGACAAAATCTGTGGTTTAAAATATCTAAAACTTATCTAGCTTATTTAAATATGAATTACTTCACCATAAGCCGCCGCCGCAGCTTCCATAATTGCTTCGGAAACCGTCGGGTGCGGGTGGATGGATTTGATGATTTCGTGACCTGTCGTTTCAAGCTTTCTTGCCACAACCGCTTCAGCCACCATATCGGTAACACCTTCTCCGATCATGTGACAGCCTAGCCACTCACCGTATTTCGCATCGAAAATAACTTTGATGAAACCGTCGGTATTTCCGTTAGCCGTTGCTTTTCCGCTGGCAGAAAGAGGAAATTTCCCTACTTTGATCTCGTATCCTTTTTCTTTTGCCTGCTTTTCCGTAAGACCTACAGAAGCTACTTCAGGGTGACAGTAAGTACATCCAGGGATGTTGCCGTAATCGATTTTCTCTACATGCATTCCTTTGATTTTCTCCACACAGGTAATTCCTTCTGCAGAAGCAACGTGTGCCAAAGCCTGAGTCGGAATGATATCCCCAATCGCATAGTAACCCGGTACGGAAGTTTCGTACCACTCGTTTACCAGTACTCTTCCTTTATCCGTCTGGATGCCCACTTCTTCAAGGCCGATGTTCTCGATATTGGCAGCAATTCCTACGGCAGAAAGTAAAATATCCGCTTCCAGGGTAATGTTTCCTTTTGCTGTCTTTACGGTAGCTTTTACACCTTCTCCGCTGGTATCTACGCTTTCTACAGACGCATTGGTCATGATCTCGATTCCGGTCTTTTTAAGGGACTTTTCAAGATGTTTGGAGATTTCCTCATCTTCTACCGGAACGATGTTCGGCATAAATTCCACCACAGTAACTTTTGTCCCCATTGTATTGTAGAAATCGGCAAATTCTACCCCGATTGCTCCTGATCCTACAACGATCATTGATTTCGGCTGCTCCGGAAGAGACAATGCCTGTCGGTATCCGATTACTTTTTTACCATCCTGCGGCAGGTTCGGCAATTCTCTGGAACGTGCTCCGGTAGCGATAATAATGTGCGTCCCGGTATATTCTGTTGTTTTTCCTTCTTTATCGGTAACGGAAACTTTTTTACCTTTCTGAACCTTTGCGGTTCCCATGATCACATCGATCTTATTTTTCTTCATCAGGAATTCAATCCCTTTGCTCATTTTGTTGGCTACGCCACGGCTTCTCTGGATCACATTCGGGAATTCAAAAGTCCCTTCCACTTTATTTAATCCGTAATCTTCAGCGTGGTTAATATAATGAAAAACCTGCGCAGATTTTAACAAAGCTTTCGTCGGAATACATCCCCAGTTCAGGCAGATCCCCCCTAAGTTTTCCTTTTCGATAATGGCAGTTTTGAAACCCAATTGTGCTGCTCTGATCGCTGTAACATACCCGCCAGGACCACTTCCGATGACAATAATATCGTAGTTCATTATTATAAAAATTTTTATGCGAATTTAAGGAAAAATATCGGAAAAGGCACATTCCTTAAAAATTGGCAGGCGGTGAATTTCCGTGATGATTTTTAAAAAGAATGAAGGTATTTTAACGTCAACTCAAAATAGAATCGGGTGAAGCGGTTGAAAGAAGGAAGCCGGATGCTGGAAGTTCCTTGTATTAGTATTATAATCAAAGGTAATAAGTATCAAAATAAACTAATTTGTCACTTTAGAAAAGAGGATTTATCTAAAATTTTCTTTAATCATCTGATTTTTACTTTCTACTCCAATAACAGAAAAAATATAAATTAAATAGAGTCGAATTTTCGTTATTTTAATTCATTAGGAAAAAGACTGTCGAAGGCTAAAGTTTTTAGAAAGAACCAAATATAAAAAGCCCGTTCCAACCAAATGGAACAGGCTTTTTATGTATTACGTTAAACAGTTGATGCTATCTCGCACTTCTCAACAGGCGTTTTTCATTGGCGTATCTTTCATTTAGTGCTCTTAGCTGGTCTCTCTTCATTTTTTTCGTGGCCAGAGGATGATTCAGGATAAGCTTTCGCTCTCGATTGTATTTTTGTGCAAGCTCCTGAGATTTGCTGTTGACCAGCTGACCTTTAGAAGGATGTGGCGGTGCAGGCGGACGTCTCTGTCCGTAAACGTTCATTGATAATCCGATCAATAAAACGGCCGATATAAAAAACTTTTTCATGACATTTACTTTTTTGAATGATTTTAAAGAATACATCATTCTGATTATCAAATTGCTGATTGCATTTTCTGTACCAAAATTTTATCATAATGAAAATTGATATCTCAAAAAAAATATAAATTGACGGATTTCCCCATTAGTGATGCTTAAATTTTTAATTTTGAAATTTATTTCTCAAAACAAACATGAATTATAAAAATGATGAAAGATAAATTAATCGTAAAATCAAAAACGAGCATAACAAATACAGGTATAATAATTCTCGGAATCGTATTTATCGTCTTTTTATTTTTTTTAAGATTAACTGCTTTCCAACCGAGAAATATTTATGAAGAAAGGCTTCGGATATTATCTTTCCTTATATGTGGTTCTTTTATATTGTATTGTATTTTTTATCTGTTTGGTCAAAAAGTTATATATGTTTATACAGACTCTTTTGAAATTAAAAGATTTTTTAAAACAAAAACTTATAAATTTTCGGAAATACAATCCCATTATTCTGAAAAATTCTCTGGTAAATACAACTCGTGGGTAGAATATCATCTTATTCTAAACGGGAACAAGAAATTAACCTTTATTGATAAGGAATACTCAAATTTTCATCAGTTCTATTCTCAAATAAGCCGAAAGATAAAAATCGATAAAAAATTAAATGAAAAAATGGCCTGTAAGAAATATCTTAAATATTCCATAATCTGCGGAATTCTGATGGTAGTATCATTTTATTTTTCAAGCCACTTTTACCACTTCGGAAAAATTGAAAATAGTAATTTCGTTTTTGTCACAGGAAAATTAAATACTGAAATCAAAACCATAAAAGGAGCAAAAAGAAGCAGAAAATTTGAAATTAATATGGTCAATTACCCTGGCTTTTCATTTTTAATATCCGGAATAAATTATAATGCTTTATTAAGTGACGAAGCATTTTTGAAATCATTTAAAAAAGAGGATAATATAACTATAGGTATCGATAAAGATGAATATGAGAAGAAGATATCAGAAACAAAAAAACCGAATCTTTTTGATAAATATCTTTACTACTCTGATATTCAGATACAGCAAGTGCGAGATAGGAATATTTCGTTTATCGATTTAACAAAGGTTACTGAATCACAAAATCAGAATAACTATATGATGATCGCATTTTTATCATTGTTAGGCTTCCTGTTTCTTTATATTATGATTGGAAATCTAAAAGCCTATATGAAAGCTAATTCCTCTCTATCTTTGGGATGAATTTCAGATTTATTCCACTTCAATATTCTCTTTCAAGGCCAAATTCTTCGAAGAATTCCCAACCAAAATCCGGTACGTCCCTTTTTCTATGGTCCAGTTCATCTTTTCATCAAGAAACTGCATCTCCTTTACCGGAACTTCTATGGTAATCTGCTTTGATTCTCCCGGTTTTAAATGAACTTTCTGGAAACCTTTCAGCTCGATTACCGGTCTTGAAACCGAGGCTAGCAGATCTTTTACATACAGCTGTATCACTTCACTGCCTGCTTTTGAGCCGGTATTTTTTACATTCACCTTCGCAATAATACTTTCATTATCAGTAAATTTTGTATGATTCAACTGTAAACCGGAAATTTCAAAAGTGGTATAGCTTAATCCAAAACCGAACGGATATAGCGGTTCGCCGCTCAGGTCGTAATAATCGTTCCCTCTTCCGGTCGGGTGATGATTATAAGATAACGGCAGCTGCCCTTCTTCCACAGGAAAAGTCACAGGCAGTTTCCCCGAAGGATTTTCTGCTCCGAAAAGTACTTTGGCTACGGCATTTCCGCCTTCTTCACCGGGATACCAGACATCGAGAATGGCCCCGACCTCATCTTTCCAGCCTGTTGTTTTGATGGCAGAACCTCCTACCAATACCACGGCAACCGGCTTGTTCAATTTTGAAATTTCATGAATAAATGGTTCCTGGTTTCCCGGCAGGCTCAGCGAAGAGCGATCCTGGAATTCCCCTTCGTGAATTCCTGCGGTTACAATGATATAATCTGCATTTTTGGCCTGTTTTAAAGCTTCGTCAAAATCTTTCTGCTCATCATTTAATCCATAATTCCAGATGAGCTCGATGTTAGCTTCCCCTCTGTTTTCGTGGAATTCTACAGTAATATCACAGGATTGACCTTTTATAAAGTCAAAATCAATCGTTTTGGTGGAATAGCTCAGCTTCTCCCAGTTATCGATCAGTAATTTTCCGTTGATGTACAATCGGAAACCATCGTTGCCGCGCAGTCCCAGCTGGTACTTCCCGGAATCCGGGGCCTGCAGTTTTCCGGTCCAGCGTACGCTATAGTTATCAGGTTGCAGCTTTTCAGGATCCGGCGAATATAAGGTCCATTTGAAATTAAGCTGTTCGTTTTGTTTTTCAAATACAGGAGTGCCTTTTAAATCTGGGTTCGCAAAATAACTACCTTTCAGACCTTTGCCATTGGCGGAAGATAAAAAATCAGCGGGAACAGTAACAAATTTTTTCAGGTTCCAGTCGATTCCTTTTGAATAGGTGATCTCAATATTTCTGTTTTTAACAAAGTTCCGGATTCCGTCGAGAATGCTTACTTTTTTATTTCCCGGCCCTGAGTAACCGCCCAGCCTTGCATCGGCTGCATCAGTTCCCACTACCAATATCTTTTTCACATTTTCCGGAACAGGAAGTGTTTTGTTATCGTTCTGCAACAGGACGAAAGATTCCACAGCGGTTTTTTCCGCCAACGGCTTATGGTTTATTTTTCTTAAATCCTGAATATCTTTATCTGAAACATAAGGGTTCTCAAAAAGCCCAAGTTCAAATTTCGCCCTAAGTACTCTTGCCACGGCATCATCAATCCGTTCTTTTGAAATACGTCCGTCCAGAAACGGCGGGATAAAAAGCTGGTAGTGCTTGTATTCGGTCTGGAAAATCACATCCAGCCCGGCGTTGATGGCCTGTGCCGAGGCATCGTCATAATCTTTTGCCGTAAAATGCAGCACATTGGCTCCGCCCACTGCACTGGCATCGCTGATCACGAAACCTTTGAAATTCCATTCTTTCTTTAATTTTTCTGTCAGCAGCCAGTGGTTGGCCGTCGAAGGCCTTCCGTCCAGTAGATTATAGGAAGTCATCACCGACCTGCTTTTTCCCTGATGAAAGGCTTTTTCAAACGGAACCAGGTGCGTTTCTTCCAGATACCTTCCGCTCCAGTGGATCGGATACGAATCACGGCCGCCTTCCCCGACGTTGGCCAGGAAGTGTTTCGGCGTGGTGATAATTCCCATGTTTTCAAAGGAGCTGACAAAGCTTACACCCATCACTGAAGTCAGGAACGGATCTTCACCATAGGTTTCTTCCGTTCTTCCCCAACGGACATCGCTGGCTAAATTCACCACCGGCGTCAGGATCTGCCGGATCCCCCTCAGTTTTGATTCTTTGGCAATCGCTGTTGAGACCTGCTTCATGAGTTCAGGATTAAACGTCGCGGCAAGACCGATGGCCTGTGGAAAGGCGGTAGCTCCTTCCCGGACCAGGCCGTGCAGAGCTTCGTCAAACGGAATAATCGGAATTCCCAGTCTGGATTCCTCAATGAAATATTTCTGGATAGCATTGATTTTTCTGGTTAGTTTCTCCGCATCTTCGTTGGCATTGTACGTGAGCATCTGTCCTGCTGCCCCGCCGCCCTGGTTGCCGGCACTTACCTGCAACCCGAAAATTCCGTGAGCATACTGCCCTTTCGGAACATGGTCGAGATCCCCGGGGATCATGAAGCACTGCCAGAATTTTTCTTCCGGCGTCATTCTTTTCAGGAGATCCTGAACCCTGACTTCTACCGGCTGTTTCGGATCTTTATACAAGGGTTTCTGAGCAGAAATAAAAACGGAACCCCATAATGAAATTCCGATAAGTGTAAAATTTAATTTCATTACTGAACGATTTGGATAACGGTGGCATATTTTAATCCGGCTCTCTGTTCCGGCAGCTGAACGTCGATGGAATTTCCGGTTTTCTTCCAGTGAATCTTTCCTGACAGCCCAAGTACTTTCAAGGATTTTGGGTTGTAATTTTCAGGGATTCCAAAGTGTAAGGCTGATGGAGATTGGTATTCCGATTTTTCATCCAGATGGAAAACATTCACCGTCTTTCCGTCTTTGCTCCGGGTATAATAAAAATTGCCGTCATGATAAGGAGCAATGCTGCGCGTTGCAAATACCGCCGACTGGTTTTTATCCATCCAGCCTGAAATTTCATTCAATCTTTCGTAAACAATCGGATCATAATCACCGTTCGGGCCGGGAGCGATATTCATCAGGTAGTTTCCGCCCCTGGAAATGATTTTCACCAGGGTCTCTATGATTTTCTGGGAAGATTTATAGTTGTCGTCCGGCACGTAGGAAAATGAGTCACCCATCGTAATACAGCTCTCCCACGGAATATCCAGGGCTTTTTCAGGAACGGCTTGTTCCGGCGTAACATAATTTTCCCATCTCCCGGGAACAGTGCGGTCTACCACGATAATTCCCGGCTGATTGTTACGGGCCATGGTTCCGATCTTGCCCATATCGATGTCCTGCTCCACCTTAATCGTCCGCTGCCATTCTACTTTCGGATCGATGGTGTTGAATGGACGCACCCAGCCTCCGTCCAGCCAAAGAATGTCTATTTTACCATAGCGGGAAGTAATTTCATTTAACTGGTTAAAGGTGAATTTTTTAAAGTTTTCCCATCGTTCGGGGTATTTTTTCGGATCATAATTCACATTCCTGTCTTTCGGTGGGAAGTAGGACCACCAGTAATCATCGGAATGCCAGTCGGGTTTGGAGAAATACGCTCCGATCTTAAATCCTTCGTTTCTGAAGGTATTGAAAATCTCTTTCGTTACATCCGCTTTCGGATTTCTGGAAAAAGGGGTTTTTAGGGACGTTATTTTATAATCAGACTCTTTGGTATCGAACATCGCAAACCCGTCATGGTGTTTCGTGGTAAACACTACATATTTCATTCCTGCCTTTTTTGCCGCATCCGCCCATTTCTGCGGATTGAACTGCGTCGGATTGAATGTGGTCTGTAAGTTTTCGTAATTTTTCAGATATTCATAATACGATTTCCCATGTTCCGGTTTCCGCCGGGTCCAGGATTCGTCTTCCGGGCAAAGGCTCCAGCTTTCCACAATTCCCCACTGGCTGTATGTTCCCCAATGCATGAACAATCCAAATTTTAAATCCTGCCAGTTTTCAAGATTCTGTACTACCAGGGGATCCGTAGGCTTCTGATAACCTTCGGAAACGTTATGCGCCTGTGAAAAGAAAGCAGAGGAAATGAGTAATGATGAAAGCAACAAGGTCTTTGTTTTCGGTCTGATGAACATTAAGTTTAGTTTTGGCTAATTTAATGATCCTCTAAGGAATTGACAAACGATTTTTTAAAACCACTTTAAAGATCATTTAGTCCATTAGAAATTTGACCTATGCGGCACATGAGATATAGACTGAAGCTTTGAAAATACGTTTTGCTCGTTATTGATCTGTGAAAATCTGCACACATCCAAGGTTTACCTCAAACCGCAGAAATTTTAACCATTAAAGATTCAAAATACATCCTAAAACAAAACCGAATATCAAATACGAAATAAGTCCACAAAAGTTTCAAAAATCTTTGATTTTGATACTTCCTAATTTAAGGAAACGGCAGTAATCGGTGGCTGCGGTACTTTGACCCACACTGTCGACCTTGACATCCGCAGAAGTTTTCACTATAAATAAAAACGTCAATCCTGATGGTTAAGCCTTTATAATCTGCAGTAAAAATTACATCTTCTGTCTTAATTCAAAATTTTACAATACATTTGTTTCAAGCGTAATTAATAAACTTATCGGCAACCTATGCAGGAACTCATTCATTTCATCAGAACAGAAGCAGACCGTCTGAGTGAAGATGACCTGCCCTTTGTCATTTCCAGGTTCCATTTTAAGACAGTCCGGAAAAAGCAGCTGCTCCTGAAACGGGGACAGGTTGCAGACCGGTATTATTTTCTCAAAAGCGGTGCCCTGCGTTTTATTTATGGGGATGACCGGGAACTGACGGCCTGGATCGTGCTGCCCGGGGAATTTTTTACGGAAATATCAAGTTTTAAACCTCAGCAGCCCACCCGCTTCAATATTGAAGCGGTAGAAGAAACCGAACTCTGGTACATCGAAAGAAAAGATATGGAAATGCTGTATAATCAGTTTCCCGCATGGCAGGAATTCGGACGGAAAATATGGGAATCAATGGCGATGCGGATGATCGATGAAATCATCCGGTTCCAGACCCTTACGGTAGAAGAACGCTACCTTCAGTTTCTGCAGCAACCGGATTTTATGCAGCATGTATCCGTGAAACAGCTGGCCTCGTATCTGGGAATTACCCCGAATGCCCTCAGCCGGATCCGGAAAAACATCCGTTGATGCAAAATCTACCAAATGGTAGTTGCGGGCGTACCGATAATTCATAGTTTTGATGATCAAACAACATTAGAATTATGGAAAATATCATTTTGGTCGCCGGTGCTACCGGAAACCTGGGAGAAAAGATCTGCCGGGCACTGCTTGCAAAAGGCGCACAAGTAAGAGCTGTTGTCCGTCCGGAAAGCAATCCGGAAAAGACAGAAGCCTTACGGGAAGCCGGAGTCCTGATTTTTACAGCTGATTTTAACGATCCTTCGCAGCTGCAGGCTGCCTGTTCAGGAGTATCCTGCGTGGTATCCGCCCTGGCGGGTCTGCATGAAGTAATTGTGGAAGCCCAGTCTCAGCTGCTGGACGCCGCCGTCGACGCCGGTGTTCCCCGCTTTATCCCTTCCGATTTCTGCACCGATTATACCCAGCTCGCTGAAGGCTGCAACCGGAATTTTGATTTGCGGAAAACCTTCAGCCGAATTGCTGAAAGCCGACCGATCAGGCTGACCTCTGTCTTCAACGGTGCTTTTTCCTATGTCCTGCGTTTCGGGATTCCGCTACTGGATCAGAAAAACAAAAGTATTGCGTATTACAAAGGCAAGTCCGACTGGAAAATCGATTTTACATCCCTTGAAGATACGGCTGCCTTTACCGCTGCTGCCGCACTGGACAATGCAGCTCCCAGATTTTTGCGTATTGCCGGCTTCCGGGTAAGCCCTGAAGATCTTGTGCCGTTAAGCGCAAAAGTATTCGGTACCCCTTTCCGTATGGAGAATCAAGGAATACTTGACCAGTTTAAAGAAACGATCGAGAAAGTAAGAAAGGTGCATCCTGAAGGAGAACATGAGCTTTATCCGGCCTGGCAGCAGATGCAGTACCTGTACAGCATGTTCGCCGCCCATCATGATGAACTGGATAACGCATGTTATCCTGATATCTCCTGGCAGACTGCTGAGGAAGCTTTACAATAATCCTTTCATTTCATCCGGAAGCTGCTGAGCTTTGTTGAACTAACAATTACAAATGAAAAGATTGTTTTTAACGATGATCTCAATTAATTGTATGCTGACATTCAGTTTATTAATCATGAATTAATCTTTTCGGAAAATACATAAAAGTCTGAATTAAGGTTCTGCTCAGCTTTTTTAACGCAAAATTTACGATTTCTAATGCATAATGAAAGGCTGCAAAGAAAGGATCAGCAAGCTGATCTGATGAAGCGTTGACATGATCCGTTCGCCTGATCAGCGGCTTTGCTCTCTTTAAAAATAGCCGGAATAATGACCATCCTCTGCGTCTAAAAGTTAATGAATTCTCTTACGGATTACCTGCTCTAATTTATTTTACCCTGCGTTATTTATGCTGAAAATTGATTATTGCAGATTCAGACAGATATTCACTGAACCAACATTTTCATAATGACCATAACCATCATTTACAGAGACTATATTTTCGGTTTCATGGCAATAAACGTTAACCTCTTAAAGACAAAAATCAAAAAATTTTAAATAAAAAATCTTATGCAAAACCATTATACAGACGAATCCCTGATCCGCGACTGGGAGGGATTCACGAACCATATCGCCAGTGTAAACGGCACTCAGCTACACTATGTTGACGGAGGAAACGGCATTCCTGTCATCTGTCTTCCGGGATGGCCGCAAACCTGGTATTCCTACCGCAATATAGCTTTGCCACTGGCTGAAAACTACCGCGTAATCGTCGTGGATATCCGTGGAATGGGCAGTTCCGCGACCCCTTTATCCGGTTACGACAAAAAGACCATGGCTGAAGATATCTATGAACTCATCCTGCAGCTTGGTCTGAAGCAGGCTTTTGTGCTGGGCCATGATATTGGCGGCATGGTGGCAATGAGCCTGGCTCACAATTTCCCGGAAGCAGTAGCCGGACTGATTCTTGCCGATGGCCTTCATCCCAGCGAAGGAATACTGCAGATGCCGCTCATCCCTGCAGAAGGGACCTTTGGTGAAAAAATAGATCCGGAACGGCCTTATACCTGGTGGATGGGCTTTAACCAGATCAAAGGACTCCCCGAAAAACTGTTGGAAGGCAGGTACCGTTACCTTCTCGACTGGCTTTTTCATTACGTAATGACAGATGACCGCAAAATTTCAGATTTTGAGAAAGAAGTGTATGCGTCGGTTTACAATCAGCCCGAGCGCATCCGGGCATCTAATGCCTGGTATCAGGCATTTCATCAGGATATTGAAGATGGTAAAAGGTATCAGAAGCTAATCATGCCTGTACTGGGAATTGCCAGCAATGTATCCTATGGATTTTATCAGTATGCACTCCCTTTCACCGCCAAGCAGTATGAGCTGGTTCATCTGGCGGATACCGGTCACTATATGTTTGAAGAAAATCCGGAGGCTGTACTGGAAGCTGTTTTTGACTACCTGAAAAAATGGAATCTGGAAAAGATCTGAAAATGTCCTCAGATTAAATAATTCATTGGATTAAAAACGGAAAGAGCATACAAAATTTCAGGATATCTTTAGCTTTTTCTGAATGATTTTTTAACGCAAAGTTTACTTTTTCCTGATGCTGAATTTAAAGAAACGAAGAAGAGATCAGCAAGCTGATCTGATGAAGCGTACGCTTTATGCATACGCTTCATCAGCGGCTTTGCCGCTTTACTTTGCTCCTTTGTATATGCGGAGCCACCATCAAGGCTTTGCGTTAAATAGGCTATATACCTGTTCATACATTCTTATTCAAAAGTTCTTGCCTTGATTTATTTTCAATATGACATCGTTTCGGAACGGTAAGATTGCAGACTGAACACGTCTAAAATAATCAAATCAAACTAGATCTTTCAGTGCGGTTTCAAGTTTGGGATAAGTAAATTCAAAACCATTTTTCAATAATTTATCCGGAGAGACATTCCGGCTCTTTAGGAGAAGTTCCGTTTCAGTCCTTAAGACTACAGAAGCGATTTCCAGCTGCCAGACCGGAGCGTTTAAACCGAAGGGGATTTTCATTTTCCGTCTCAATTCTTTCATGAATCTTTCATTGGAAAGCGGATCCGGAGCAGTTACATTAACCGGGCCGGCTATATTCTTATGCGCTATTACGAATTCCACCGCTTTGCAGAAATCATGAATGTGGATCCAGCTCACCTTTTGGTTTCCCCTGCCCTGTTTCCCGCCCAGCCCGAATTTCGTAAGGGTTTTCAGTTTGGGGAAAGCGCCGCCGTTGTTCCCCAGCACAATGGATGTCCGCAAGGCAACTTTTCTCACATTGTCCGTATTTGTTCGGAAAAACTCCTGTTCCCAGCTTTTGCAGATGTTCATGGAGAAGTCGTCGCCGATGATGCCGCCTTCTTCGGTATTGAGGTGGGTTTCGGAATGGATGTAGATGGTTGCCGAACTGGCATTCAGCCAGATTTTTGGTTTATGATTGCATTGATCGACCGCTTCCTGAAGCACTCTGGTACTGTCTATTCTTGAATGATAAATTTCATTCCTGCTTTTTTCGGTGTATCGGCAATCTACGGACTTTCCAGCGAGGTTGATGAGAACATCGGTAGTTTCCAGAAGGTTTTTCCATTCGCCTAATGTTCTGGCATCCCAGAGAAACTCGTTTCTGCGTTTTGGGCTACGGGTTAAAATGTAGATCTGATGGCCTTTTTCCGTAAAATATTGTTCGAGGTTTTTTCCGAGAAAGCCGGTTCCGGCTGCGATACTGATTGTCATGGGAAAAGGATTTAGAGGTAAAAATTAAGGGTTCAAAGATGGCTTTGCCACTTTACTTTGCTTCCTTAAAAATAGCAATAATTACCATTGGACTTTGCGTCAGTTTTTCAGTAGGTGCTCATTTTCATCACCATTCATTATCTCTGTAAATATTTCTTCGTTTTCACCCGTATTTTAGAACCTTCCGCCAGCATTACAGAGATAGGCCGCTGAAGATTCAGGTATCTAAAACCGCTTCCGTAGAGGCTTTCAAAATCTACTTTAATATCATGATTTTTTACTTCGTAGTATTCCCATTTCGGATGGCAGACTTCATATTCTGCCGTTTTATCTTTTTTTTTTGTAAATCCGAAATAGTGTTCGGTAATAAACTCAAATTCAGAATCGCGTTTCATGGGCAAGGGGTTATTTCCGGCAGTTACGGTAATGGAATGCCATGTTCTGTCTTTCCAAGAATACCGGATCAATACCTCATTATCTGTATGATGAATGGTGTTTTGCATGGGCATCGTCTCGTAATGTTCCTGATACACTGAATTGGCAACCAGGCTCAGCGCAGGTTTCGGAACGATCTCTTTCACAAAAACCACGCCTCTTTTCCATTGATCTCCTTCTTTTTTCTTTACATAAAATCTCAAATTGACTTCTTCAAAGTTCCGGTGAAAAGGGATCGGAAATCCTAATAATTTTGTGTTTAAGAACATAAATCCGACAAGGCTGATGTAGCATTTGCCATGATAAAAATCCAGTTCCGTACCTGCCGGAAGATAAGGTAAGAGAAGTTCCGGATTTATTTCGTAATTGATGATGGCCAGTTTCCGCCATTCTGCTGTTAGGAAATTCATAATGTTACTGTTTAAATAAAATGATAAAAATTTTTATTCTAAAAGTCTGCTTCGGCGGCACTTTTAATCATCCGGTTTCTTTCCAAAAGGAATTGCTTCATATAATTTCTAAGGAATATGGCATTGAATATTTTACCGATGATCCCGAACGGGGATTCAAACTCGAAAATATCGGTCATAACGGTGTACCGATCTTCCTGCCTGAAAAGATGCTGGTGCTTCATGGACCGGAATGTGCCTTTCAGCATAATGTCCGTGAAATGATAGGGTTTCTGCATGGTAACGATTTTTGTGGTTAAAGTCTGCATTACACCGAGGTGCCTGGCTTTCCAGGTAACGGTTTCGCCAAATTCGATCAGTCCTGACATTCTTCCGGCAACGGCTTTTTCACCAGTCCGGAAAGTGGATCTCTGATGAAGATCGATGTCCCGGGCCAGATCGAAAACTTTAGGGATCCCGGCTTGGATGCAGGTATGTAAAATAATAACGGACATTTTATTTAGAAGAGATATTTTGGACAATTTTATGAATTAAAAGGCCTGCTTCTTATCCAGATCCGGCAGTACTTTGTCAATCCTTTCAGCGAGTTCCGGCAGTTTTATAGTGGGAACAGCAGGAAAAAGGTGATGCTCCATATGATAAAACATGCTGAAGGTGAGCTTATTTTTCCAGAAACCCCTTTGTGTTCTGGCGAAATGAGGATTGTCGTGAGTACCGTGATGTACCGTCCAGACTGCAAAAAAAGCCATTAAAAGTTCGCCGGCCAGCATCGCCAGGATATGGTATATCAAAATATTCAGCTGAAAATAGAAAGCCATACCAACAAAAATAAAGACGGAAAACAACTGAAGAAACATATTCTTCCTATATTTTTTATTGCCTTTTTTAAAAGTAATCCAATGAATCATTAACAGGTGTTTGGGACCATAGAGTATCGCTTTGTACCATGTCATGGAGGCAGCTTTCCCTTCATAATCTTCTTCGGACAGACAGTATTTGTGATGTCGGAGGTGATTGAATTTCACGGCATGCACGGAAGTCATCATCAGAATACTGTTCAGGTACATCGAAAGCCAGGTCAGAAATTTTCCCGTTCCCAAGGCATTGTGAAAACCGTTATGCACCTGTCTCAGCGCCGTTAGGAAATAAAAGCCAGAAAACGGCAGGGCTGCCCTGTAATAGCCATGGTAAGCAAAAATTAATGAGATAAAAAGCCATGGCAGGCTGATGTTATTTTCAATCAGCATTTCTTTAACGGAAAGAGATTTCAGATCTTTCCATGGTATTTCTTTGATCAGTTCGGTAGGGTTCATTATTCGTTTTTAAAAGATGAGTACAGAGTAAGAAAGCCAGCACGGTCATCCTGAAAAGCGTCCAGGAAAGCGTCGGCAGCAGATTCAGTCCTAAAATCCGGCATCTCCTGATATGTTCCAGAAACATAATGGCTACCACCGTTCCGAAATAGATGAATGCGGCAATAGCATTCAGGTCCAGGAAAAGTCCGGTAATCAGCAGGAGGGTTCCGATAAGGGAGACGGTCATCATATTTCCGAGGTAATCCCAAAGCTTTTCTTTCAGATAAACTTTCAGGAAAACGGTCTGCCAAAAGATCTGTCCGGTGCAGATGCCGAGTTCCCTGAAGAAGTTCCGGCTCAATCCCAATTTTTCAGAAAACAAGCTTAAAACATATGCTGAAAAAACGGCAATAAAAACGAGGTAAGCCATTCTGTATTTGAGATTGAAATCAGGGTTACAGGCCTCTGCTTTGTGATTGTTTTTGGAAGGAATGATCTGTTTCCGGTTGTATGAAACAAAAGAATAGAGTTTTTTTAAAAACCAATACAGAGGTTGGATCCGCGCTGTCTTTTCCAGCATTGGAAAAGCGTTGCCGATAATCAGCAGCAGGCTGTCCAGGCCATAGATCACTTTGTTTTTAGCATGATCAACCAGAGCGATTTCGTTTTTTGCACGGTTAACATCAATCCGGTTTTTTGTTGCAACATTTAATTCCGTAAAAGCTTTCCTACCGTGCTGATCCAGCATTCCGGACGCAATGAAGCCTTTGGAATACAGGTTGCACATCGGGCATTCGCTGTCATAAATAAGGGTATGGTTTTGAAGGGTTTTCATGATTATTGATTTTTAAAGGTTTAAAAAGTCTCCCCGTGTTCTTTTTTTCTGGACTTTGAAGGTAAAATACATCCAGATTTTAAACAGCAGTGTTTTCATTTTTAATGATTTTATTTTTATTCATGGCGTGTTTACGGCCTTTCAGGAAAAGCAATAAGTTCAGAAGCATCATGACCCCGAGATAAATGGAAAATCCACCGATTTTTTCGCTCAAAGCGACGACCAGCCTTTCTACGGTTTCGATCCGGAAAAACTCAATAATGCAAAGGGCAAAACCCAGATTTAAGAGATAAAAACCGATCTTGAATAAGGAATTGGTCGCCATCGCAATGTCTTCTTTCTGATGAAAAATATCGATCATAAAAGTTTTGGAATTTTTGAAGAGAAATTGGGAAACCAATACCGTTAGCAAGATCACGATTGGCAGATAGATCATGTATGCCTCAAAATTGTAGTCGGTGGTAAGTACTGCTGCATTCATAGTTTTATTATCTTATAGTTAAATTTTTTCTTAATAAGTATAGTGCTGAAATGTTCATAAAGTGTAACAAACAAAGGATCAATGTAATATATCCGATTCGTACGGAAGTGACCGTAACAATTTCTTCCACAGTATTAACTTTGTCCCAGTGGGTAAGGTTAATCGCGATATAACCCAGATTGATCAGATAATAGCAGCCAAGAAGTATCCTGTTAATCGTAAGACAAAGCTGAGAGTCATGAATCAGATATTCCAGATAATACTTGCCTGCAATATAACATCTTCGTCCCACGTCAATCGTTATATACGAACTGACGGCAAGAAAAAGCAGGTATGAGACGATATTAAACATTTTATAAATATTATACTTTCAATATTTTTTGAAATTTAATATGAAAAAAATTTTACTGCTGTTTTTTATTTTGGTTGGTTTGTCTTAATGATATAAAAACCATATATGAGATAGTATAGGTTAAAAAGTACCCCTCCGATTCCCATAAAGTTTACTATATAATCCATTTTGGAATTACCGAATTGTATTGCCATACAATACAGGATGGTAAAGAAGAGAATAACACCGTAAAAATAATACCGGTGAAACCTGCTTCTGCTTACTGCAACCCTTAACAAAAAACCGATAAGGTTTGAAACACCAATATAGAAAAGAGCAATAAAAAATTCCGATCCCGGTGTTTTCTGGAAGTAATGGGCAACAGCATACCAAAAGAATATAAGACTGATTATTGTCTGAATGATCACTTCTCCTCTTAAAATATTAATTTTCATGTTTTAAAGTTTTTATTATTGTTATTATATTTTCAATAATTTTTGAAAGTTTGACTTAAATAAAAAAGGCTTTTGCCTTTGTTTACACTTTATCAAAGTTAAAATCTCTGTCAAAGTTTTGCAGGTGCCTCCTATTTCAACAGGTTGGTAATCTTCCCTACCAGCCAGTGGTCGTCACTTTTGATTGCAAGATCCATAATGTTGTTTATTTTTCCCGTCACCGAACTGAAATCGTTCATCAGCTTAATAAACTCTTTGGCACCTTCCGTATCCTTATCTTCAATATCCTTCAGCTCTTCCAGAAAGGAAATCACCGGTTCTATTTCCCTTTTCCTGCGTTCTTTGGTAATCTGCTTAAACAGGAACCAGACGTCTTTTTCGGCAACGAAATATTCCTTACGGTCACCTTTCACGAATTCTTTTTTTACGATTCCCCAGTCCATCAGCGCCCTGAGATTCATATTGGCATTCCCCCTGGAAATTTCCAGCTGTTGCATTACCTCATCGGTAGAAAGCGGCTTTTCACTCGCGATCAGCAAAGCATGAACCTGTGCCATTGTCCGGTTGATCCCCCAATTGGTGGCAAACGTTCCCCAGGTCTGGATGTATTTTTCTTTAGCTTCCGAAAGTGTCATTGTTTTAATTATTTCAGTTTCTTATGACAAATGTAATAATATTTTTTGAATTTTCAATAATTTTTGAAAATTAATTTAATAAAAAAGCAGGCACTCCTGAGAATGCCCACTCCACCTAACTTAATTTTTAATAATTTTAAATGTATCCCATTGCTTGCCATATCTGCATCGCATTAAATATACACTTTGGGGATAAGAAGTAATATCGATAGTACTTGTTCCCTTCGGTAATTTCTCTTTTCTGATTAGAATTTTTCCGCTGAAATCATAGAGATACAATTCATCAATAGCTTTGTTGGATTGAATATTGAGCAGACCTTTTGTAGGATTCGGGTAGATTTTTATCTTAGGATGTTCTTCATTTTCAAGTTCAGTTTCAATTTTCTTATTGATGTATTCGTTCTTGGAAGTAGATTGGCAGGATGGAATGGTTGAGCGTTGCAAAATAAGCCTCAATAAAAGCTCATTTAATTTTTCAACCTCATAAGAATCTGTGGTGGGTTCTATATGGTTGTTGCCTATTCCGCTGTGATTCGTTAGAAAAGTATAGGTTCCGTTCGTAAGGAGTGCAAAAGTTCTCATAATGTATTCCGTTTCCTTATCGGTATCACTGGCTGCCAGCGGAATAATAGTGATCCCCTTTTCAGCCGCAAGCTTTATTTTTTCATATATCTTGTCAATGTTTTCCTGTGAATAGTGCGGAGGAGCATCCAGGACCAAAAACATAATTTTAGTGGAATTACCTTTGCTCCAACTCAGTTTTTCAATGGAAGAATCCAGAGCTTCCACCACTGCTTCCGGTGTATCTCCGCCACCACCGGCCTCCTGTTTTTTAATAAAGTTGATCAGGTTTTCAGCTTTGTCCGTAAAATTAAATTCCCTGGTTACATATTCGTCACCCTGATCTCTGTAAAATACGGAAGCGTACCGTACATCTGTGGTACTCTGAAGTTTCTTTTCCACTTTTTTAAGTACATCCAGCAATTCGGCCTGAAGATAGGATATTTCGTCTCCCATAGATCCCGTTGCATCTACCACAAAGGCAAGATCCAGATTTCTTTTTGTAAGGCATGGCGCATCGAGGGAAATAATATTTTGCCCGTTTTTAAATAATTTTACTTTGTCTGACAGTATTCTCCCCTTATCATCTGCAATTGAATATTTTCCGGATAAAAATCTATGATCTGTCCGGGTATTGATCCATAACTCAGCATTTCCCTTATTATCTGAAACCGCTTGCCAAATAACTTTTTTTTGCTCATTCAGAAGCTTGATTTTTTTTCCGATAACCGGTTTCGCGTTTTTATTGACGAGTTGTACAGAAACTCTTTTATCAGGAAAGATCTTCCACTGATTTTTGTATTCCGACAAAACAGGAGCGGCCATATCCTCCCAATAATTCCACTTAAAGAAATCATTTACTTCCCCGGCAGTCAGTTGTCCTGCTTCCGGAAAATCTTCAGCTATTTTAACTTTTTTGTCTTTGGTTTTGGACCTGGCAATTTTTACACCTGAAACTTTAGATGCCAGTTTGGAGGAAGATCTTTCAGGCGAATAAGAAATTTCCGCAGCCACAGCCGCTTTCGGTTTCGGGCATCCATTGTATTCCGGCAGTCCGGGAACGGTTGGGCAGGCATCATCTTTATCGAGGATTCCGTCGCCATCGGTATCCGGCCATGGGCAGCCGTTGTTTTCCGCAGGTCCGGCTACAGTCGGGCAGGCGTCGTCATCGTCATTTGTTCCGTCGCCATCCGAATCCGGAAACGGACAGCCATTGTTTTGTATAGGTCCGGGAACATTCTTACACGGATCGTCCTTATCGGGAATGCCGTCCACATCCGCATCCGGCCATGGACAGCCTCTGTTTTCCACCGGTCCCACAACTTCCGGGCATTTATC
The DNA here is from genome assembly GCA_913778085.1 of uncultured Chryseobacterium sp. GTDB lineage: Bacteria > Bacteroidota > Bacteroidia > Flavobacteriales > Weeksellaceae > Chryseobacterium. The sequence continues at coordinate 25,554 of CAJYXJ010000021.1, read as the reverse complement.
GCGTCTGTTTCTAACGCCGTCCTGGTCTTTATCTTTTTTAATATCAAATTTCCGTTCTTCTTTATTCTGATCCGAAGCTGTTTTGGTTTTACAACCTTCCAGTATAATCAGAGCCAATATGGCTATTCCTGTTTTTTTCATGTTTATTATTTAGATCGTGAGTCTGCACCTCTCTTACATAGCATAAGATGTAAAAATTTAAAAAGGTTGCAGATGAATTTTTTATTTAAATGAAATGATTTTTTAAGCTTGCTTGTTTACACGCAGGCTATAAGAAACAGTATTTGACAAAAAAATTAAAAAAAAGAAATTTCCGGAGAAATTTCTTTCACGTGTATGGAGAATGGGTATCAGTTAAGATCTTTTGATGTTGTTATTGAGGCAGCTTTTCTTTCAGGAGTCTTTTCAACCTCCGCTTTTCTTTTTTGGAAATATCTTTTGTTTCTACCAGGATTGCGCCGTTTGATGCTTTGCTACCAAAGAGAGCAGTGGCTTTTTCTCCTTTGAAAACCCTCATGGATTCGATTTTTTTAGGATCAAGTTTAATAAATAGCTCCTGAGTAGCGGCAGCTCCGTCGATAATAAACAACGGATTATTGTTTATTTGGGAAGAGCCCTGGCAGCTGATGGAAATATCAACTTTTCCGGAACCCGGCGACTCGGATATGGAATTAATGTTTACTCCTGCTACTCTTCCGCCAAGTGCAGTGGCGACTTCTTTGTTTCCAATCCTGTTTCCTAAACCGGAAGTATGGCTGGCCACAAGATTGTCTCTTTTGAAGTATCCTTTGTTATAAGCCAGAATTTCCGGTTCCTGTAGGGGTTCGCTGCGATCAAATACAGATGTCGGATATACTGCTTCGGCGGTATCGGCAACGGCATTCAGTTCAGATATTTTCTTTTTTGCAGAGGAAGTTGCTGCAAGGGACTGAACCATAGATGCCTTTTCTTTTCTCAGACCTGTGGCGATAACCTCTTCTATATGTTGACGTTTTTCAGCATCCACGATAATTTTGTCTTCCGCAACGGCTGCTGTTTCCTGGGCAAAAGTTTGTGGCAAAGGCATTTCGGAAATACGTGTGCTTCCATGGGGAACGTATATTTCCGGAACTTTTCGGTAAGCTGTTTTCGCTGCTGGAATTGTAAGCATTTCCTTTTGAATATTTGCCTTTATGGTGCTGTCGGTTTTCCGTATATTTTCAGGTATTTCTGCCGACTGATTTTTGGGAGAAACCATTTGCTGTGCGACGGTCTCTATCGGAGCTGCTGAAGGTTCGTTTTTAGAGGTAAAATAAAAGATCCCGGAACCGATCAGCAGGCTGGCAGCGATACCGTAAGGGATCCACAGACCGATGGTTTTTCTTTTCTTCTCTTCTTTTTTATCCAGCTTCTCCTCTACTTTTGCCCAGACTTTATCGAATCCCGGAAAAGTCACAGGTTCTTCTAGTGTTTTGGAAGCCTCGTTGAATGTTTTATCTATATTGTTGTTTTCCATTGTGTTTTAAGTTTAAATGTTTTGATTCACCATCAGCTCCTGCAGTCTTTTTCTTGCAAAATTAAGCTGGGATTTGGAGGTGCCTTCACTGATGGAAAGCATATTTGCAATTTCTTTATGGGGATAGCCTTCAATGGCAAAAAGATTAAAGATGGCCCTGCATCCTTCGGGTAAAAAATTCAGAAGGCTTAAGACATCCTTTTCAAAAGATACGTTTTCGGTAGAAGACTCGGCGGAAAAGGCATGCTCTTCTTCTAACGAAATATGAAGTTCCCGTACGGTCCGTAGTTTCTGCAGACATTCGTTTACCGCAATCTTTTTAGCCCAGGATTCAAAAATGTCCGGATTCTGAAGCTGGTTCATCCTGGTGAAAATTTTGTAGAAACTGTCTGCCATCGCTTCTTCAATATCTTCATCGTTCCTGAGGTAGCGTTTGCAGACCGCATACAGTTTTCCCGCCATCTTCTCATAGACTTTCCGCTGGGCATTGCGGTCGTTCCGCTGGCATTCCAATAAGAGCTCTCGTTCCATAATCAGGCTTTATATCTACATAGATGCAGAAAGTTTTAAAAAGGTTGGAAACAGATTGAATTTTTTTTAAAAATAATTTAATCCGGAAGACTGCACAAGTCCTGAATAGAATTTAATATGAAGAAAGTCAAAACAATACATCATTTTACAAAACCGCTTACTGCCTTATATTTTTTTCAGTTGCATTAAATTTTTATTGTTTATTAAACCTCATATCTGTTTTCTACGTATTTTTCACGGCTTGTCTTATCATAAAATTTATCCAAATCATTTAACTTTTATGCCTGTAACAAATCTCTATTAGCAACGACTATTCGTAATATATAATTTTTACAGTAATGAAAAATACCAAATTTGTATCATTACTTTTTGTTTTGTCTGCAGGAAGTATGATGTTTGCTCAGGATGACTTAATCAACAAGCTAAAAAACAACCAATCCCAGAATGCTAATTTCCACTTTACCACACTGAAGGATGTTGGAGCTACCTCGGTAAAGAACCAGGGCTCTTCCGGAACGTGCTGGAGCTATTCGGGAAATTCTTTTCTGGAATCCGAAATGCAGAGAATGGGTAAAAAGCCTGTTGACCTGGCAGAGATCTTTACCGCAAGAAATTCCTACCATGACAAAGCCAAATTATATGTTCTGAATAACGGAGCCATCAGTTGGGGCGACGGCGGCGAACTGCACGATGTAATTAATATGTATAAGAAATACGGTGCCGTTCCACAGGATGCATATACAGGGCTGAAACAAGGACAGACCCTGAATAATTTCTCCGAAATGCAGGGCAAGCTGAAACCTGTACTGGACAGTCTGGTTCAGGCCGGATCAAAAGGAAAACTGGCTGATAACTGGATGTCTTCCGTAGATGCGATCCTGGATGAATATCTGGGTAAAGTTCCGGCCAATTTTACTTACGAAGGAAAATCTTATACTCCGCAGACTTTTGCAAAAGAAGTGGTAGGCATTAATCCCGATGATTATGTAGAACTTTCTTCCTATAAAGATTATCCGTATTACCAGAAATTTGTTGTACCGATTCCGGACAACTGGAGCCACGATTCCGACTGGAACGTACCGATGAAAGATTTAACGGAGATTATTGATAATGCCGTAAACAGAGGCTACTCCGTAGGATGGGCAACCGATGTTTCCGAGCCGTATTTCTCTTATAAAAACGGAGTGGCATATGTTCCGGACATGGATCTGGATCAGATTACCAAAGATAACAAAGCAGCTTTATTCACCGAGCCGAAAAAAGACAAAACCATCACAGAAGATATGCGTCAGAAGGCTTTAAACAACCTTTCCACAACGGATGACCATGGAATGCACATCGTAGGTCTTGCAAAAGATCAGTCGGGAAAAGAATATTATATGGTAAAAAATTCCTGGGGGGTAACGAATGATTTTGAAGGCTATCTCTATGTGACAAGACCGTATGTCGAATATAAATCGACCGCCATCCTGGTTCACAAGGATGCCTTGCCGAAAAACATCAGAAAACAATTAAGACCAACCCAAAGCATCGGGCTGTAAACCGAATCACTATTGTCATTCGACGATGACAATTTTAGATATTTAATCTGTTAGAAGTCGTTTTCAATGAAAACGGCTTTTTTTTATTCTTAATATAAACTAATAGTATTTAATCTGTTTTCAATCATATAAAAAGGATATTACCGGGATAAAATGCCTATCATTCAACTTACCCGGTCCAGCCCTTTTAATTTGATTTTTATTTTGGATTAACAGAGGAAATCCAGCAGAATGTTCTGTCGATATGATAGAATATTACGATCCTCAAAAACAGAAAACAGGGATGCCGGCCGATGCGTTTTGCTGCTCAGGCTGCACGAATTAAATAAAAACCGCTTCAGAAAAATTCATGAAGCGGTTTCATTTAAATAATTGATAGGTAAAAAGGTGAATTGTGAATGATCAATCCGCTTCGCTTGTCAATTTTATATTTTTAAAGATTCACTTGCGACTCAAAATCTAATATTCACTAATTGATATTTAAAAGGTGAATGGTTAATTCGCTTTGCTTTTCAATTTTTTATCCTAAAAGATTCACCATTGACTTGCGATAGGGAAATTCACCATTAACTCTGCTAATACAAAACGGCAAGGCTTTCGGCTTTAAAGTCCTGAAGTTCATCGATGCTTCCTGCTTTTACTTTTTTTACCCATTCCGGGTCCTGTAAAATAGCGCGGCCTACGGCAACCAGATCAAAGTCTCCCCTTTCCAGCCTTCTGGTCAGTTCGGATAAATCTGTTTTTTCCGTTCCATGGCCGGCAAAAGCACTCATGAAATCCCCTTCCAGGCCTACAGATCCTACGGTGATGGTCGGCTGCCCGGTGATCTTTTTCGCCCAGCCGGCAAAATTCAGATCAGAACCTTCAAATTCCGGTTCCCAGAAACGTCTTTGGGAGCAGTGGAAAATGTCTACACCGGCTTCTTTCAGGGGCAACAGCCATTCTTCCATTTCTTCCGGAGTCTGCGCCAGTTTTGTTGAATAATCCTGTTGCTTCCACTGAGAAAGCCGGATGATGATGATGAAATCTTCGCCTACCGCCGCCCGAATCGCCTTTACGATGTCCACAGCAAAACGGCTTCTTTCTCTCAATGTCCTTCCTCCGTATTCGTCGGTTCTCGTATTCGTTACATCCCAGAAAAACTGGTCGATCAGATAGCCGTGTGCTCCGTGGATTTCCAGCACGTCGAAACCTAAATCTTTTGCCGATTTAGCCGACGCTGCAAACTGGGCAATCGTATCCTGAATATCTTCCAGGGTCATGGTGGAAGCTTTCTCCATTGGAACTTCCGGATAATCGTCCGAACTTCTGGTATCGCCAACATGCCAGATCTGAGGTCCCATCTTTCCGCCGTGATCATGTACGGCGTCGATTACGTTTTGCCAGCCTTTCAAAGCTTCAGTTCCGTAAAAATCGGGGATGTTCTGCATATTTTTAGAGGCGGGCCTGTTGATCACCGTTCCTTCCGAAATGATCAACCCGACTTCCGCTTCGGCTCGTCGGGCATAATAATCTGCAATCTGCTGTGTTGGAACCCCGTTATCGGACTGAGCTCTCGTCATCGGAGCCATTACGATTCTGTTTTTCAGTTCTAAATTCTTATACTTAAAAGACTTAAACAAGGCGTCTGTGCTCATTTTTTAATATTTCTTTTTATAATTGTTACACAAAGTAACTAATAATAGTTTGCATTTGTATCCCATCATGAAAAAAAGTAGTAACTTCGCGGTAACTGATGTTGGTAACACAGAAGTAACTTAAGACAAGGAAAGGTTGAGGGTGAGATAAAAGCTTTCCTTCGCCGGGCTTTGGATAAATTGAGCTCAGCCTGACAATGAATTAGATCGTTACGGGAAAAAGTCTTTGCAATCTTATATAAGTGAAACAGTTTATGCTGAGAACCTGCCGAAGTAGCTTTGTGAAACTTAAAGCAGTTAGAAAAGCTCTTCGCGAACTTCGTGTTCAAAAAGACGTTATGCAATAAACAAGGCTTCGACGGGCTCAGCCTGACAGCGCAAAAAAATTTATTAGTAAAAAACTTTTGTGAGCTTCGTGTTCGTAAAAAGCATATAAGCCACAAATTATGAATAAATCCTTATGAAAAAGAACGAATTAATGCAATACAGCTGTCCTTTAGGCAAGGCCATGTCTGCCCTGGGAAGCAAATGGAAGCCGATCATCGTGCTGGTGATCAAAGACCGTAAACTGCGCTTCGGGGAACTGGCCGTACGCATCAACGTGATCTCCAGAAAAGTTCTGACCGACCAGCTGCGGGAAATGCAGACCGACGGCCTCATTATCCGGGAAGAATTTAAGGAGCTTCCGCCAAGAGTAGAATACTCGCTAACCGAAAAAGGACTGGCACTTCTGCCCATTCTTTATCTGCTGGAAGAATGGGAAATGAAATACCATGTGTATGATCCTGAAAAAGTAAAGGATTGTAAGATGATTCTGGAGGGTAAAAAGGTACAAAAGACTGTTATTTAACCATGAGTTAGAAATCATGGGAATAATATTCTTTTTGTTTTTCTAATTGTACCAATATCTCTTTAACAGCATCTTTGAGTTTAGCAAATTCCTTTCCAGGTAATTTCATATAACAACATATTGTTGATTCATTCCAGTACTCGTAATCATTTAGACCAATGTATTTATTGATTTCAGTTTTGAAATCAAATTTATCATAGTAATAAATAGCAATGCTGAATTTACCATCCTCCTTAAAAATTAAAGTGACATTATTATCATTCTTGAATGGGTAAAAACGAATGGCATGCTGATATGCGCCCCAAGTAGTATTATAATATCTGTCTATTGCAATTTCTCCACTAACTTTTTCAGCTATATCATTAAAAAATTCTTGAAGTTGAGTCTTTGCGAAAATTATCTGAGAAAAATTTTTCTCATAAAATCAAAATAAGATTGGTCCATATCTATTAATTTGCTGTTTGAAAATTGCAGTAAAAAATCATGAGTAAAATAATCCCATTTATTATCAAATACATGCAATTTTGCACTGATTATTTTGTCAAAAATTCTTCTGATACTTAAATACTTCCAATTGTCAGGACAGTTTTCTTTTTTATATGAAAAAATTACATACCTTTTATTATGTAGTGGAAATTTTAGATTAATGTGATTTTCATAATCATCAAACGGATTAGCCATCCAATGGTTAATTTTATTTTCAAAAACCAGAATATTATTCTCATTATATAAAATTAAATCGATGTATTTCCCATTTGAAGTTATAAATTGGGTACTGACCTCACTGTTCGAAATCAGACTATTTAAAAAATCCTCGTCTTTTAAATCGGCTAATAGTATTTTCATAAACTCATCCCGCCGCTTATATCCGGTATTCTTTTTTAACAAATATGATAATACTTCTGTAAAAGGATTCTCATAAAAACCCCTTGTGCCGATTGAGAAAAGATTATTAGATTTCAGATTTGGGTTTTCGGGTATCGTATTAAAGATTTTTTTAAGCTGAGATAGATCGTTCTGCATCACGGGAGGTTACTAATTATCCTCTAAAATACGATTATTAAACTAAAAAATAGAAAACCGCCTCTTTTGGAGACGGTTTCAAAATTTATTTAAATCCCAATTAAAATATCGCAGGATACTTCTGAGGATTTGCTTCATTAAACATCGCATATATTTTCTCTACCATATCATCCGCAGACGGTTTGCTAAAATAATCACCGTCGCTTGCGTAAGCTGGTCTATGATCATTGGCCGCGATCGTCAACGGATCTGAATCAAGGTATCTGAAAGCTTTTTGTTTCTCCAGAATCTGCTGTAAAATAAAGGCTGACGTTCCGCCTTCCACATCTTCGTCGATTACCACCAAACGGTTGGTCTTCTTTACACTTTCTGCGATTTCGTGGGTTAGGTCAAAAGGAATTAAAGACTGAACATCAATCACTTCCGCAGAAATTCCGATTTTCTCCAAAGCTTCCGCCGCTTCCATGACGATTCTCCAAGTTGAACCGTAAGTTACCAGGGTAACATCACTCCCTTCTTTCGTCACTTCAATTTTTCCGACAGGAACAGTGAATTCCCCTAAGTTATCCGGCTGTTTTTCTTTTAAACGGTAACCGTTCAGACATTCAACAATCACTGCAGGATCGTCGCTTTGGAGCATGGTGTTGTAGAACCCGGCCGCTTTGGTGAGGTTTCTCGGAACCAAAACAAGGATTCCCTTAGAAAGGTTCAGAATTCCCGCCATCGGCGAACCTGAATGCCATACACCTTCCAGACGGTGTCCTCTGGTTCTGATAATTACCGGTGCTTTCTGCCCGCCTTTGGTTCTGTACTGTACGGTGGCAAGATCATCACTCATGCCCTGCAGACAGTATAAGATGTAATCCAGATACTGGATCTCCGCAATCGGGCGCAATCCTCTCATCGCCATTCCGATACCCTGTCCTAGAATGGTTGCTTCACGGATTCCCGTATCGGCTACACGCACTTCGCCGTATTTTTCCTGCATGCCTTCAAGCCCCTGGTTCACGTCACCGATATTTCCGGCATCTTCTCCAAAGACTAAGGTTTCAGGATATTTTTCAAAAATTTTATCAAAATTGTTTCTTACCACAACCCTTCCATCTACATCTTCAGAAGCATCGGAGTAAACCGGCTTTATCTCCTGTACATTTTCTGCTTTCCACTGAGACTGGGAATATAAGTGAGAAGAATAATTGTCCTTTTCCACTTCAAAGATCTCCTGGTATTTCTGCATCAGCTGGTTTCTTTCGGCAGTGTTTGAGCCTCGGGTTGTCAGCAAAGCCTTTCTTATCAAATGGAAAACATCTTTCTTCGCTTTGGAAACCAATTTGTTGAACTGGCCGATATACCCTTCAATTTCAGAATTTTGACCTTTGAGATTCTCCACCAATGGCAATACGGCATGAATCAGATCCGTAATGGTTTTCTGATAGTTTTCCCAGGCTGCTTTCTGACCTGCCTTTACCGTTTTTTTAGCTTCGTCGTCAATGGTATTAAGGTCTTCCACCGTAGCCAGTACTTCTTCTTTACCGTCGATTTCAATGGAATAATTTAAAATCCATTCTCTGAATTTTACCAATCCGTCAAACTGGGACTCCCAGGCCAGACGCTCTTCGTTTTTATATCTTTCGTGGGAACCTGAGGTAGAGTGTCCCTGGGGTTGTGTTACTTCCACCACGTGCACCACTACCGGAATACTTTCCACTCTCGCAAACTGTTCCGCACGCGCATAAGCATCAAGCAATGCAGGATAATCCCAAGCTTTTACCTGAATGATCTCACAGCCCTGGAATTCCCCTTCTTTTCTCTGGAAACCGCTCAGCATTTCAGCAATGTCCGCCTTCGCGCGCTGTTTCATCGTAGGAACCGAAATTCCGTACCCATCATCCCAGATGGATACAATCATCGGAACCTGGAGGGCGCAGGCAGCATTTAAGGTTTCCCAAAAATGGCCTTCCGCAGTAGAAGCATCACCAATCGTCCCAAAGGCGATCTCATTGCCATCTTTTGAAAATTTTTCCGAACCGTCAAATTTTACGGATTTATATACTTTGGAAGCCTGGGCCAACCCTAACAATCTCGGCATCTGTCCTGCAGTAGGGGAAATGTCCGAGGAAATATTCTTTTGTGCCGTTAAGTCTTTCCAGCTTCCGTCTTCATTTAAACTTCTTGTTGCAAAGTGCCCGTTCATCTGTCTTCCGGCAGAAGCAGGCTCTCTTTCCACGCTGGTATCGGCATACAGCTGTGCGAAGAAACTCTCTACCGTAAGGGCATCTGCGGCCAGTGCAAAAGTCTGATCCCTGTAATATCCGGAACGGAAATCCCCGTTTCTGAAAACTTTTGCCATTGCCAGCTGGGGAAGCTCCTTACCATCCCCGAAAATACCGAATTTAGCTTTTCCCGTTAGAACTTCCCGTCTTCCCAAATAGGACATCTCACGAGAAACCCGGCCTAATTTATAATCTTCAAGTATCTGATTTTTAAAGTCCTGAAAGGAAATCTGCTGTGTTTCAATATAGGTAGTCTGCATAGCCAAATATTAAATATTTTTAATGTTGAAGTATTTTGCTAATATACACTTTTTAAATTAATTTTAATTTTTAATAATCTTTTTTAAAAATTTGATAATAAAAAAAAATGTGTCTATCTTGGGATAAATTTGTACAGAATGGAGAAAAAGTCGACCCATATTCTTAATGCTTCAAGCAATCTTCTGGGATTTTCGCTGGTGATTATTACTTCATTAAAGATCTCGAGAATCAGCCGCAGCACGCATTTGGATGAATTTGCAGGATTGGCCTGTACATTTTTTGCCCTAAGCTGTTTCTTTTCTTTCTTGGCTATCCGGACAGCCCATGAGAAACGGGCAAGCAGGTTTGAAACTATTGCGGATTATTTATTTTTAATCGCTTTATTTTGCATAGTTGCAGCTGTTATAATTGTAACTCTGAAAATAATTTAAACTAGAATTTCCTTTCAATAACGTAATCGAGCATGATGTGCAGCGACTTTTTTGCTTCGGAATCCGGAAATTCGTTCAGGATATCTTTTGCTTTCTGCTGGAAATTTTTCATTACCGTAATGGCATAATCGAGGCCGCCGGAATTTTTAACAAAAGTAATCAGTTCCTTCACCCGCTTCTGGTCGTTGTTGTAGCGTTTGATGGTATTGAAATAATACTTCCGGTCCTTTTCTTCCGCCATCTTTAAGGTATGGATCAGCGGGAGCGTCATTTTCTGTTCTTTGATATCGATTCCTACCGGTTTGCCGATCACATTGGAGGTAAGGTAATCGAAAAGATCATCCTTGATCTGAAAGGCCATTCCGGTATAGGTTCCGAAGTCCATCATTTTTTTGGCCAGCTGTTCGTCTGCATTGTTGGATAAAACTCCGATCTCACAGCAGGCGGCAATTAAGGTAGCCGTTTTTTGGCGGATGATTTCGTAATATACATCTTCGGTAATATCCAGCTTCCGTGCTTTTTCCAGCTGAAGGAGCTCCCCTTCGGACATTTCCCGAATCGTCCTGGAAATTACTCCCAACAGATCGTAATCTTTATGATCCGTAGAAAGGAGCACCGATTTGGAAAGCAGGTAATCCCCTACCAAAACGGCAATTTTGTTTTTCCAAAGCGCATTGATGGAAAAGAAATTACGGCGTTTGAAACTTTCGTCCACTACATCGTCATGCACCAGCGTTGCGGTATGGATCAGCTCGATCATTGAAGCACCGCGGTAGGTTTTTTCATTAACCTCCCCCACGAGCTTTGCACATAGAAATACAAACATCGGACGCATCTGCTTCCCTTTCGTCGTAACGATAAAACGGGTGACCTTATCCAATAAAGGTACTTTGCTCTGCATGGATTCATAAAACTTCTGTTCGAAAAGTTTCATTTCCTCATTGATCGGTCGCTTGATTTCTTCTACAGTGTTGGCCACAGTCTTGGAATGATGGATAAATTGTTAATTCCCACAAAGATAATTTTTTTCAGGCAAATTCAAGGAAATTTAATCCCCGAGTTTATCTTTAGGGATAAAATAAAGGCTCTGCCTGCCGCCGCCAATCGGGGAATTGAATTTCTCACCGGAAATATATATCCCCGTTTCATCCACCGCGATGCCTTCGATCTGCCCGATCGTCAAAGCACTTCCGAGGTAATATTTTTTTGGATTTTCATTAAAAAATATTCCGGATGATGTTTCCGTAAAGACATCCAGAAAGACTTCGGCTTTTTTATTATAACCGATCAGATATAATTTTTTATGATAATAGGAAGCATCAGTCACCAGAAATCCCGTATTGTAAGTTTCTGTTTTCTTAGCCTGCTGCCTTCCTGATATTTCTGGATCGATAATATAGTGAGTAGTAGATTTTGCAGCCCATTCTTTGGTAAAAAGATGAATTTTGCCGTTCAGATAAACCATGGCTTCCGCATCAAAATCGGTTCTGGAATATTTCGGGCTGAATTCCTGTTGCTCGGGATATTCAAAAGAAATGAGCCGGACGGAATCATTTGAAGGAGCGACTTTATAAATTTCCAGATCTTTTCTTGTTCCACCGTTGTTACCGAAATCACCGATGTAGAAGTCGGTTCCGTCATTCGTCAAAGCTTCCCAGTCTTTGTTTTTCCCGTTAATTTTAATGGTATTGATGATTTTTCCGGTTTTTTTATCCAGTTCAAAAAGCTCCGGGGCATTTCCACTGTCGTTGAAAGTATACAGTTTTCCGTTCATCAGGCTTAAACCAGAGCTTTCCCTCATTCTTTCGTCCAGATTGCTGATTCTGTATTTCTTTATTTTCAGCAAAGCAGATTGTTGGGCAAATGAAAGCGCAGAAATGCTTATGGTGAATACCAGGAATATCTTTTTCATCGGGTAAAAATATTTATTTAAATATAAATGAGAAGGTAGGCATCAAAATTTATTCCCAGTTAACCGAGCAATCGGATCTACTGTAAGATTACGAATCTCTAATAGGATGTTGAGATCCCTGGCAGGATGACAAAGAGGGTATAGAAGATTTTAAACGATGCCATTTCTATTTTATGAAAGTATGAATCTTTAATCATATAATTTAATTTGTAAATCACGACTTTTAGCAAAAAATTTAAGTTAAAACAAAAAGGAACGGACAAAATCCGTTCCTTTTAATATGTAAATCCCAGTGATTTTTGATTAAGAAAATTATAAACCAAAAATATCTGTTAAGCCGATTTTTTTCGCTTTTCTTCCCTCTGTTTATTTTTCCTTTCAAAATAATCTTTCTGGTATTGCCTTACGGTTTTCCCGGTTCCGTCGTGACGCCATCCCGGAGAATTGAAAATATAATTGATCCGGTCTGAAAATTTTAGTCCCGGCTGTTTGATGTCTTTCCATATTTTTCGCCATTCATAAAAAAGAACCGTATCCGGCTTATTGTCCGGCATTTTAGGATAAATTCCATATTTTACGGGAACATCAGGATCTTCCTTTTCAAAAGTTCCGAACATTTTATCCCAGATGATCAGGCACATTCCCATATTCCGGTCCAGATACTTGATGTTACAGGCATGATGTACGCGGTGATGGGACGGGGTTACCAGGATGTATTCCAGGATGCCCATGCTTTTTACCGTCTGGGTATGCACCCAGGTTCCATATACCTGTCCAATGGCATAAACCACCATAATATGCCAAGGATCAAAGCCTAAGAAAGCCAGCGGTGAAAAATACAGATACCGGTACAAAGGCTGAAGAACCGGACTTCTGAAACCGGTCGTCAGGTTAAAATATTCCGAATTGTGATGGGTTATATGGACTGCCCAGAAGGCTCTGGAATGATGATCTACGTAATGCAGGACAAAATAGGCAAAATCGGTTACGACAAAACAAAGCAGCCAGTACCAGATGGTAAAATCCCACGTGAAAAGTCTATGGTTATAAAAGAAAAACATGACGGCCATTGCAGAAGCCTTCATTACAAGATCCAGCCCAAAATTGAGCACGGCCAGAAAGATGCTTGTTGCAACGTCTTTTCCGTTGTATAATTTAGCCTCGGAAATATGACTGTAAATCATTTCGGCCAATATAATCGTAGCCAGGATCGGTATAGACCAAGCATAAACGCTTTCCAGACCGTCTTCACCCAAAAAGTAATCCACCATCATTTCAAATTTGTAATGCAAATTTAAGATTTTAGGGATTTGTTAAGAAAAATTTTTATTTTTTTTAATGAAAATTTAATCCGCTGTTTTATTGGCAAGCTGCCCGCAGGCTGCATCGATATCGCCACCACGGCTTTTTCTGACCATGCAGACGATCCCCGCATTTTCCAGCTGACGGATATAGTTTTCTTCCGCCTGTTTATTGCATTGGTCGTATTTCCCGTCACCAATCGGGTTATACTGGATTAAATTTACTTTGGAAGGAACCTGTTTGCAGTATTTAATCAGTGCTTTGATGTCTTCATCCCCATCGTTGATGCCTTTCCAGACACAATATTCAAAGGTGATCACGGAACCTGTTTTTTTATACCAATACTGAAGAGCTTCCATAATTTCCGTTAAAGGGAATTTATCTGAGAACGGCATAATTTCGTTCCGTTTGGACTCAATAGCAGAATGTAGCGACAATGCCAACTTCACCTTCAATTCTTCATCCGCCAGCATTTTTATCATTTTAGGAATTCCCGATGTGGAAACGGTAATTCTTCTCGGCGACATACCCAATCCTTCCGGCTGGGTGATCTTGCGAATGGCTTCTACAACATTTTTGTAATTCATCATCGGCTCGCCCATTCCCATAAAAACAATATTGGAAAGCGGCCGGTCGAAATACATTTTGCTCTGGCTGTCGATCAGTGCTACCTGGTCCACGATTTCAGCCACTTCCAGGTTGCGCATTCTTTTGAGTCTTGCGGTCGCACAGAATTCGCAGTTTAAGGAACATCCCACCTGTGAGGAAACGCAGGCTGTGGTTCGGGTCTCAGTGGGAATCAGAACGGATTCCACCAGTAAACCGTCATGCAGTTTTACCCCGTTCTTGATGGTTCCGTCAGTGCTTTTCTGGAGCTGGTCTACCGAAACAGGATTAATGGTATATTCTTCGGCAATTTTTTCGCGAAGGTTTTTCGAAAGATTCGTCATTTCATCAATCGAATGAAGATTTTTACTCCACAGCCAATCGTACACCTGTTTCGCACGAAACGGCTTTTCCCCTAAAGAAACAAAGTATTCTTTAAGCTGGTCGAGTGATAAAGTTCTGATGTCTTTCATTGTAAGGTTGTAGATTTTAGGTTACAGGTCGCAGATAACTGCTATCTGCGACCTTTACCTGATATCTTTTTAAAGAATTAACATCGCATCTCCGTACGAGTAGAATTTGTATTTCTCTTTTACGGCTTCTTCGTAAGCATGCATAACGAAATCTCTTCCTGCAAAAGCGGCAATCATCATAATCAGGGTAGATTTCGGCGTGTGGAAGTTTGTGATCATACAGTTGGCTACCCCGAATTCGTGCGGCGGATAGATGAATTTATTCGTCCATCCGTGGAAAGCGGAAATTTTCTTGTTGGAAGAAACGGAAGTTTCCAGGGTTCTCATTGTAGTGGTTCCTACCGCGCATACCCTTCGGTTCGCTTCAACAGCATTATTAATGATCTGAGCATTTTTTTCGTCGATAAAAATTTCCTCAGATTCCATTTTATGCTTGGAAAGATCTTCCACTTCGATCGGATTGAATGTTCCCAATCCTACATGAAGGGTAACTTCTGCAAAGTCAATCCCTTTAATCTCAAGCCTTTTCATCAGATGTTTTGAAAAGTGGAGACCTGCAGTAGGAGCTGCAACGGCACCTTCTACTTTCGCATAGATGGTCTGGTACCTTTCGGCATCTTCCGGTTCAACATCTCTTTTGATGTATTTAGGAAGCGGCGTTTCTCCAAGCTCCTTCAGTTTTGCTCTGAATTCTTCATAAGAACCATCGAATAAGAATCTCAGGGTTCTTCCTCTTGAAGTGGTATTATCGATTACTTCAGCCACAAGCGACTCGTCTTCCGTGAAGAATAATTTATTTCCAATTCTGATTTTTCTTGCAGGATCTACCAAAACGTCCCAAACGCGGGTTTCCTTATCAAGTTCTCTCAACAGGAAAACTTCGATCTTCGCTCCTGTCTTTTCTTTGTTTCCGTAAAGACGGGCCGGGAAAACTTTGGTATTGTTAAAGATAAATAGATCTCCTTCATCAAAATAATCTACCACATCCTTGAAGAGTTTATGCTGGATCGTTTCGGTTTTTCTGTCTAAAACCATTAATCTCGCTTCGTCTCTGTGTTCGGATGGGTGTTCTGCCAATAATTCTGCAGGAAGATCAAAATTAAAATCTGATGTTTTCATTTTTTAAATTACGGTTTAAAAATTACTGAAATTACAAGGTGTAATTTTCGGACTGCAAATATACGACATCAGACACCCCTTTGTCAAGTATTATTTAAACAGATGTTAAATTAATTTTAAATCCTTTAAAAAACCGTGATTTTCCGGTGATTAATACCCATTAAAAAAGCTATTTTTAAAACCTGAAAAACTTTAGACTTATGAGTAAATATTCAATTGAAGCCTTTGTGAATGAAACCAAAGAGAATCCTCAGGAAAGGGATTATTTCGAACTGGAAAAACCGCAGCTTCTTGAGATCAACCTGAATAACCAATCGGTATGGACGAAGGCCGGAAGCATGGTCGGATACGTCGGAAACATCAATTTTGAAAGACAGGGCATGCTTTCCGGAGGCATTGGTAATCTGCTGAAAAAAGCCATCAGCGGCGAAGGCTCAAAACTGATGAAAGCGGAAGGAACCGGAAAATTATATGTTGCGGATGAAGGAAAAAAAGTAAGAATCCTTTACCTGAACAATGAGTCGGTCTGTGTAAACGGAAATGATGTCCTGGCCCATGAGCAAAGCATTAAAAGCGATATTACGATGCTGAAAAGCATTGCCGGTGTCATGTCGGGAGGGCTTTTCCAGGTAAAACTATCCGGAACGGGCCACCTTGCAATTACGACCCACGGTGATCCGCTGACCTTGCTGGTGACGCCTGATGCACCGGTTTTCACCGATCCCAATGCTACGGTCGCCTGGTCCGGCAATCTGAGCCCTGAGCTTAAGACCAGTGTTTCCCTGAAAAGCCTGATCGGGAGAGGAAGCGGCGAAGAATTCCAGATGAAGTTTTCCGGGAATGGCTGGGTGCTGATTCAGCCGTATGAGGAAGTTTACAGGATAGAAAAATAAGATTAAAGGAAAGCGTAAGCATAAATCAGATTATTAATTTACAGGTTGGAAGAGGGATGCTGGATGCCGGGAGTTTTATAGCCAACATTCCGGCCCGGAAGTTATCTATTAAATTAACTTGATATATTTGATTTAAAATTAAACGGATTCTTATCATATGAAAATAAGAGCGGAATGAATTATTTCGCTCTTATTCTTCAAAATCCGACCAATAATTATATTCTTTAAGAATAATTTTTTCAGGAATATTTAAGACTAAATCAACTTTTTGAATATTTTCTAAGGAATTATCAAATACATACCCTGAAGAGTATTCTATCTGCTCTCTTTTTACCCTATACCTGAAATCCGGGTTTATTAATTCTTTCAGCTTCTCTTCCATTTCATCTGTTCTGTTGTAATCTGCACTAATATTTATATAGTCAAAGTCAGATTTTTCTAAAGTTATCACCATGTAAAGTTGTTTCTTCTTTAAACGTGAATTTTTGAAAGCAACAATTTTATAATTCAAAGAATCAAGCTTTTCAATTTTTATGACATTGTCTTTATTGTAATCTTCATTTCTTTTACTACTATCAAACTGATTGGAATATTTATAGGTAAAATTCAGATTATTTCCCTTCTGAAAAACTTTGAATACATGTCTTATATTTTTATCTTCCTGATAAATGGTGCCAATTATTTTTTTATCCTGGACATTTAGAAATAGTTGGGACTTTGTAGCTGAATCGTAGAATGAATCTCTTACCCACTGCTGGTTATCCGGTTTAATCCTCTTATTATTCTGTTTTATAAAATAATCAAAATGATATTCCTGGGAAAATATCCGGATACAGGTAAAAATAAAGAACAGCGGTATTAGTTTTTTCATAAAAATATTTTTATTTTCTTCCATTCTTCCAGCTTCGTTTCGAAGGAAACCGTATGAAGCGGACTGGTTGAAGGCAGTAAAAATACTGGAATTTTATAATTCTTTCCCAGTATTTTCTGCAGATTCTTAAAAGATTTTCCACCGTTGCAGAAGATGGCTTTGATATTCGGATGATCTTCAAGCAAGTCTTCGATCCGGTTGGCTTCTTCGTTTCTGATTTCGGAATCAAGACTGCCTTTTCTTTCGCAGGAATCGATAACATCCCAGAGACCAATATGATGTTTTTTGATCACTTCGATTTTTTTAGAATAGTCATCGGTGAAATCTTCATTGAGCAGTTCAAAAATAATTTTCCAGAACTTATTTTGCGGATGGCCGTAATACTGCTGTTTTTCTAATGATTTTACCCCGGGAATCGATCCCAGGATTAAAATTCTGGAACTGCGGTCGATAATGGGCGGGAAAGATGAAATTCTGTCGGACATGATGGCAAACATTTGGCTAAAGCCGTTTTCCAGGTATCAACAAAAAGCGGGCTAAAGCCCGCTCCTATTGATCTTGTTAAATTTTTTACATTTTTGAAACTTCTTCAGAAGAGAAAAACCGGGCTATAAGGTTTCTTTCAGCCAGTCAAAAAATTCCCTTTGCCAAACCAGCCCGTTCTGCGGATGAAGCACCCAGTGGTTTTCATTCGGAAAGTATACGAACTTTGATTTCAGCCCTCTGAGCTGAGCTGCCTGGAAAGCTTCCTGCCCCTGCTCGTAAGGAACGCGGTAATCGATTCCGCCCTGTACGATCATGATCGGTTTGTTCCACTTATCGACAAAATTGCTCGGATTGAATTCCGTATAGGCTTTCGGCAGTGGCTTTTCCCATGGTGAACCCAGGTCCCAGTTGGCGAACCATAATTCTTCGGTTGTCAGGTACCAGGATTTCATATCGAACAATCCGTCGTGCGCGATGAAGGTCTTAAAACGGTTCTGATGGATTCCGGCCAGCATAAACACGCTGTATCCTCCGTAGCTCGCTCCTACTGCCGCTACCCGGTCTCCGTCTACATAAGGCAATGTTTTGGCGTAGTCGGTTGCCGCAAGATAATCCCGCATCGGCTGTCCGCCCCAGTCTTTGGAAATTTCTTCATTCCATTTTGTTCCCCAGCCCGGCATTCCTCTTCGGTTCGGTGCTACCACAATGTACCCATTAGCTGCCATTAAGGCAAAGTTCCACCTTGTACTGAAAAACTGGGTAAGGGCCGACTGGGGACCGCCTTGGCAATACACCAGCGTCGGATATTTTTTATTCGGATCAAAGTTCGGCGGATAGTGGAACCATACGCCCATTTCTTTACCGTCAGTGGTTTTTACCATCTTCAGCTCGGATTTCCCTTGAGCCAGTTGAGCATACATTTCTTTATTGGCTTCCGTGATCTGCTTCATGTCTCCGTTATTGACATTGACTGCAAACAGATCGGTGGCATGATTAATATCGGTTCTCCCGATAACCAGCGAATTTTTCTGATCGGCAAATATTTCGTTCACATCAAAATCACCTTTGGTAATCTGCTGAACCTTCGCATTTTTAGGATCTAAGGAAAAGAGCTGTTTCGTTCCTCTGAAAGCAGCGGTAAAATAGATCATTTTTG
Source organism: uncultured Chryseobacterium sp. (assembly GCA_913778085.1). Taxonomy (GTDB): domain Bacteria; phylum Bacteroidota; class Bacteroidia; order Flavobacteriales; family Weeksellaceae; genus Chryseobacterium. Next base: position 6,694 of record CAJYXJ010000021.1, on the reverse strand, counting down.
AATCCCCACTCCAGAATACGTCGCCGGAAACGCTTTCGTCCCAGCCGGCTGTGAGATTGGTAATTTTCCCTGATTTCCAGTCCATGATCTTCACATCATTTTTATCTGCTTCGTAACCGTCTCTGGCCATGCTCTGCCATACCAAAGCTTTTCCGTCCGGGCTGAATTTAGGGTTTACATCATATCCTTTGTTGGATTCCGTTACATTTTTGGTCGTTCCCGATGCCAGGTCGTAAGCAAAAATATCGGTATTCGTGCTGGTGGAATATTCCTTTCCGCTTTTCGGTTTGGTCACGTATAAAAGCTTTGAAGAATCCGGACTCCAGATGAAGCCTTCCGCCCCTCCGAAAGGCCGTTGCGGAGAATCCCACATTTTTCCTTTCAAAAGGTCTTTGGCAGCCTCTGCCTTTTCAGAAACACTTACTACGAAAACATGATTGTACTTTCCTTCATTAAAATAATCCCAGTGCCTGTGATTAAGGTCGGTATATACCTGAGCCGTCGTTTTAGGGGTGTCGGAATATTTATCTTTGCCCATCACCTTTTCCATCAGCACCTGTTTGCTGAAAGCTACCTTTTTACCGTCCGGAGAAATAACAATATTATCAGCTTCTCCGATGGTATAAAATTCCGTCCATGTTTTTCCGCTGTCTTTGGAAAGGAAGATTTTGTCTCCTTCCTGCGCATAGAGTCCGTTTCTGTCCCATTGGATCAGGGATTTTTTACCCAAATCTATTTTGGTGGATTCGTGATTAAGGACATTCAGGAAATAGTTTTCGCTTTTCGTTTTTTCTGTTTTCAGATCTACCTGTCCCACTTTATAGATAAGGGAAGACTGATCCGGGGAAACCGCCTGCACTCCCACTTTTTTCAAAGTCCATAGAATTTCTGGCGTCATTACTTGTTGTGCATTCATTAAAAGCGGAGCTGCCATAGCAAGCAGGCTGTACTTAAGTTTCATATGTTGATATTCATTTTTACGGCCCATAAAACTTTTTAGGAATTGCAGGCCTTATTCAATTCAAAGATTGCCAAAGTTAATTATTTAAAATAAAACGGAAGCGGGAATCGGGATTAATTTATGAATACCGGATACGATAGGCGGCAATACGGAGGCAGGAAATTTCCGGCGAATACCAGCCAAGAATTTTAAATGATTTGAAATCGAAGCAGAAATCGGGCTGAAAGGTGGGAATATAAAAGCGGAAGGTTTTTATTTAAAAATTGATTCATGCATCTGGTTCTTGCTGTTTTTATGGGTTAATAACTGAGAATAAATTCAATATTTTGAAAACAAAACCGGAGAACAAACCTAACGGGTTTCGAAAATCCGTCAGGTTTATTTGCTCACTCAGTATCCTGAATTTTGAAACTGATAATTTAATGGATCAGTATCAACAGTTGGGGAGAAAATTTTAAACGCTATAGACACTATGAATTGATTACATTAAAACTGTAGATTTTTCGTTCGCAAAGGCATTTTATTCATCGCTATCACTTGCTGAATAAAATGTTTTTGCGAACGAAAATATGCATGATGCTGAATAAACTTCTCTTTGCGTCGGTAGCGTTTTGATTAGTCTCCCAAGTTTGTAACTGATCTGATATTTTAAACTACTTTGATCAGAGAAGCACCAATGCAGCCGCCGAATTCTTCAATGCCAAAATCAAAAACTTCAGGATACAGCTCCGTGGAGTAAAAGACAGGTCTTTTATTCCCATTCAGATTGACCAAACTTTTTGCCTAGTACCCAACTTTTGTGCTTGATCCAATTTAATCCTATAAAATGAGATTTTATAATTTTCTCAACTTTTTCATTTGATCCGAAACCCCAGCAAAAAAAAGAACGAACCGAAGTTCGCCCAAATTGATTGATATGTAACCTTTGTTGATTGATTCTAATCTTTATCCGAAAACATCGAATTGGCCAGTGAAGTAACAATGGATAACAGGATACTGAAAATCAGTGCCCATAAAAATCCTTTCACTTCCATGCTGTCTATAAAATAATCCGCTATCAGGATGATGATGGCATTGATCACCAAAGTAAACAAACCTAGCGTAACAATGGTAAGTGGCAATCCCAGGATATTTAGCACTGGCTTTACAAATAAATTCAGGAGCCCGAGCACGATGGAAAAAATGACCGCACCCCCAAATCCGGTAAACTGCACGCCCGGTAAAATCCAGGTAAGCAGATATGCGACAACGGCGGTTACCAGCAGGCGGATGATGAGATTCATACTTTTGATTTTTATTATTGACAAAGTTTTGGTCAGCAAAATACATTCCATTTCCGGGTAAAATTTGATAATCGATGGATTGGCCAGAAAAAATATTGATCGCTCGTTAAATTAGGGTCGATGTTATTACCGGGCATCTCTTCTGAACCTTTTTTAACCCGATGCTGTTTTAAGGCACCTCTTTGAGGCTTGAGAATTCCCGAATAAAGATTTTTGATATTCAAGACTACAGACGTATTATTAACAAAAAGGACTTCCGGCATCCATCTTCCATCTTTTCTCCAGCCGACATTATGCTATTTTATCTTCATCATCGTCACCAGGGAAGTCGCGACATGGCTTTCGGATCCGGTATTTTCATCCACGGTGTAGATTTCCGTGCGAATGACACTGATTTTTGCACCGCCTTTCACTACGTATGATCTGGAAACCAGTGCGTCGCCGATGGCCGGCCTCAGGTAATTGACTTTTAGCTCGACCGTCACTACATAACAGTCTTCTTCATAATGGCTGACGGCGGCGTACCCCGAAGAAACATCCACCAGGGAAGCGATCATGGCTCCGTTGAACATTCCTGCCTTCCGGGTCATCAGCTCCATTTTCGGGATTTTCATTGAGATGAAGTCGGTTTCCACTTGAAGGAGTTCGGCTTTGTAGAATTTTAAGGTTTCGGAACGGTCAAAGCTGTCCGTGATCAGCTGCTTTTTTTCTGGGGTCATATGTTCGGTTTATGACAAATGTAGTGCAATGGAAAAAATCATGAAAGTTTTTCAACGTAAAAAACAGAGTTGGAATCTGCAAGGCGTCAACGGTTGCTTCGCGTAAAAGCAGCAATAATTTATCTCTGATAAAATTAAAGACTGCTTATTTTAAAAATTATATTTTACGGGTAGTGGCAGCCATGTAAAATTCGACTTTGCCAAATTATTATGCATTGACAGTTAAAAAGAATTTGCGGTCTTTGCCACTCCAACGATTATTTTGGCCGAAATACATGAAAAACAAGCTGTATATTAAGGTTCATTTATGAATTCGATAACATCCTTACTGAGCTCTTCTGCCCTTTCTAACGGAACGCCGTGAGAAGCACCTTTATAGATCTTCAACTTTGAATGCGGGATTTCTTTTGCAATGTATTCGGTATGGGAGCGGAGGATCAGATCGTTTTCTCCGGCTACCACCATTACTTTTGCTTTGATCTGATTCAGCTGTTGTTTTGTAATCTTAGGTTCATCAATCATCAGCTGGATAAGACGGATTTCGCTTTGCGGTTTTTGCTGTGCCTTTTTTTCGGCGACTTCATTTTTCATAGACTGCACTTCATTTTCACCCACTCCGGCAGGGAAAACATTGGCTCCGCTGGTAATGATGCTATTTACCCGGCCCGGGTATTTAATGGCAAATTCAAGCGCGGTATTTCCGCCGTCGCTCCATCCGAGAATGTTGATCTTCTTTAGTTTCAGCGCATCCGCCAACAGCTTTACATCGTCAGCAAATTTTCTGTAGGTTAGCGGTTCTTTGGAAGCATCCGTGCTTTTTCCCTGTCCTCGAGAATCCATCGCGATAATCATAAAATGTTTTGAAAGGATCGGGATTTCTTTGGCAAAGGCATCGATGCTCCCTCCGTTTCCATGAAGCAGGAACAGAGGTTTTCCTTTTCCGTAAACTTCGTAATAAATATCAGCGTCTTTAAGATGCAGGATTTTTCCGGCGGCGGGATTTTTTCCAAAGGTATTGTTTTGGGCAAAGCTGAGTGTACAGATACAAAGAATGATCAGCCCGATTACTTTTTTCATGCTGTGAAAATTTTAGCTGAGATTAAAGGTAACAAATTTACGGATATCAAAAGGATGTTTTAACAGGCTGGAAGAGGGAAGATGGATGATAGAAGTTTCGTTTTCGAACAATATAACAAGAATCCGTATTATCATAGGATACTAATTTGTTGAACAGTTAAAAAACTCTGTGTAAATCCTGATCGAGCCAAAGCTGATTTTTTTAGATAACTAGTGAAAATAAATTAAGTATTATCGAATTCATACCAGTTTAAAAAACTGCAAATGACTTCATAGAACGTGAGGTTTTCTTAAAGTTAAAAGATAGAAAAATTTTAAAACAAAATTTAATTAAGAGACACCGCGAAATTCTCATCCATAGACAGGACCCCTTCCACTAACTTTTCCGGATGGGTGGTAAAGCCTTTTAATTTTGACGTTTTTCCTTTCACCACCAGATCCATCAATTGTTTATCGGATAGTTTTTTACCGAAGATTTCAAAAGATACTTTGAATCCGCAATTTTTGAAATCGGAGCAGCCGACCGCTGTTTTTCCTTTCAATAAGTAATGCGATTTGCATTTCGGGCACCGGATTTCTTCCCAGGACGCCAGCTCTTTTTTTACGGCCGGTTCCCGCTTTTTCTTTTCTTTAACGATCTCTACTTTTTCTTCTTCGAGAGAAATGACTTTCCCTTTTCCGTCCACCACTTTTTTAGTGAGCTCCGTCACCATCTGGATCAGCTCTTCCTTAAACTGGTTGGCTTCATACTGTCCGCTTTCGATCTTGCGGAGCTTGGATTCCCATTCCCCGGTGAGTTCCGGACTTTTCAGCAATTCGTCTTCAATGGTATCGATCAGCTGGATTCCGGTTTGAGTCGCGATCAGGTTTTTCCTTTTCTTCTCGATATATTTTCGTTTGAAAAGAGTTTCGATGATGTTGGCGCGGGTGGAAGGCCTTCCGATCCCGTTGTTTTTCAGCATTTCGCGGAGCTCTTCGTCCTCTACCTGTCTTCCGGCCGTTTCCATCGCCCGCAGAAGCGTGGCTTCGGTATATGGCTTTGGAGGAGAGGTTTTTCCCTGATGAATCATCGGGTCGTGCGGCCCTGTTTCGCCTACGGTAAATTCAGGAATCGTCTGTTCCTCTTCCTTTTCTTTTTCCTTGTCGGTGGTTTCTTCTTTCGGCTCTCTGGCATAAACCGCTCTCCAGCCCGGTTCCAGAACCTGTCTTCCGCTGGTTTTAAAAGGAATGGTTCCTACCTTCCCTTCCACCAACGTATTCGAGATTTTACATTCCGGGTAAAATACGGCGATAAAACGTTTGGCGACCAGATCATAGACCAGCTTTTCCTCTCGGCTTAAATTCTGCGAAGGCGGAACTTCCGTAGGGATAATCGCATGGTGATCCGTTACTTTCGTATCATCAAAAACAGCTTTCGACTTCGGAATCGGTGCTTCCAGCAATGGGGCAATAAGTTCCTGATAGAAATACATTTTTCTCAAAATGCCTTCTATTTTCGGATGCAGGCTTTCCGATAAGTAAGTCGTATCCACACGTGGATAGGTCACATGCTTTTTCTCGTAAAGACTCTGGATATAGTTGAGGGTATTTTCCGCCGAATAGCCGTATTTTTTATTGGCTTCCACCTGAAGGGCCGTGAGATCAAAAAGCCTCGGATTTTTTTCCCGGCCTTCTTTAATTTCAAAAGAAACGATCTCAAAAGGATTCTGCTTCAGGTATTCCAGTCCTTTTTCCGCGCGTTCCAGGGTTTTGAGACGGTCGATGGCCGCATTGAAAATAACGTCCCGGTATCTGGTTTTCAGTTCCCAATATTCTTCGGTGGTAAAAGCGTCGATCTCCTTCTGGCGCTGCACGAGCATGGCCAACGTAGGCGTCTGTACCCTTCCGATGGAAAGGACGGCCTTGTTGCCGCCGAACTTCTTTGTAAATAGCCTTGTGGCATTGATTCCCAAAAGCCAGTCGCCGATCGCCCTTGCATTTCCTGCAAGATAGAGATTTTTATACTCTTCGGCCGGTTTCAAATTCGAAAAACCTTCTTTAATCGCTTCTTCGGTAAGGGACGAAATCCATAACCGCTGAATAGGTTTATTGCATTTTGCCTTCTGCAACACCCACCGCTGGATCAGTTCCCCCTCCTGCCCGGCATCTCCGCAATTGATCACCTCATCGCATTCTTCCACCAGCTTTTCAATGACTTTAAACTGGTTTTCCACGCCTTTGTTCGGAATTAATTTGATTCCGAAATTAGAAGGAATGATCGGCAGCAGAAAGAGGTTCCAGGATTTGTACTGCGGACCGTAATCGTGCGGTTCCTTAAGGGTGCAGAGGTGCCCGAACGTCCACGTCACGCAATAGCCGTTTCCTTCCATATAGCCCTGCTTCGGTGTCGTCGCGCCCAATACTTTGGCAATATCTCTGGCAACACTGGGTTTTTCGGCAATACAAAGTTTCATGAAGTACTCGGAGTTTTTGAAGAGGGCAAAAATCGGGATTTTTTTTGGAATTTTAATAATTATAAAATTAATTATTTCTAACCGTACACAAAAATTTCATAAAAATTTTTTGTTGCTATTAGAAAAAAATGTAGGGCTAAATCCACGCATGAGTTTAAACATTTTTGTGCCAAAGTAAGAGGTTTTATAGTTTGAATCCTA
>CAJYXJ010000020.1 GCA_913778085.1 uncultured Chryseobacterium sp. | reverse complement strand
CGCTTTAGCCCATAATTTAAGAAAGAAGGTTGCATGATGATGACAACTTTTTCTTTTCCAAAGAATGCCGGAATTTAATGAATATAAAAATCCGCCTCACTTGGTGGTTGTGAGACGGATTCTATTTCATATTTATTTAATCAATTAATCAAAGATCCCTGTAAAGTAGCCCGCAATGATGCTCCACGCATTTTTTCCTAAGAAATAGATCAGCGTGGAAGTGATGATGCCTTTTAACGTAAAAAAGATAATGCCGCCGATCCCGAATTTTTTCAGCAGGCTTTTCCAGCGGGACGGTTTCTTTTCCTCAGCATCAGATTCGTTTTTAATCCTGTTATTTTCCATTTCTGAAATTCAAATGATTGCCTTACAAAGATAAGCATGTTTATAATTAGTCCAGATAAAAAATACGTTAAAAAATTAAAATTTTGCGGTTCGCATAATATTTTTATCTTTAGAGGAAACGAAAAGTAAAATTTTTATGTCTAAAAAAGTAAAGGATTTTGGGATTGAAAAAACGCTCAAAAATCTTGGAATTAAAGATGAGAATAAGGGAACTTCAACGGGCGGGAAATACTTTGCATCAGGGAAGACCCTGGAAAGTTATTCTCCGGTAGACGGAAACCTGATTGCAAAAGTAAAAACCTCCGGTGCTTCGGATTACGATAAAGTAATCGAAACAGCAGAGACGGCTTTTAAGGAATTCAGACTTATTCCTGCCCCTAAAAGAGGAGAAATCGTACGGCAACTCGGCCAGAAATTAAGACAGTACAAAGACGATCTTGGAAAACTCGTTTCTTATGAAATGGGTAAGTCCCTTCAGGAAGGTTTGGGTGAAGTTCAGGAAATGATCGACATCTGTGACTTTGCCGTTGGGGTTTCGAGGCAGCTCCACGGGTACACCATGCACTCCGAGAGACCGGGGCACAGAATGTACGAGCAGTATCATCCGCTGGGAATCGTAGGAATCATTACGGCTTTTAACTTCCCGGTAGCCGTATGGTCCTGGAATACGGCACTGGCCTGGATCTGCGGAAATGTAACCATCTGGAAGCCGTCTGAAAAAACACCGCTTTGCGCCGTTGCCTGCCAGAACATCATGAATGAAGTACTTAAAGAAAACAACCTTCCGGAAGGAATTTCAAGCGTAATGGTAGCAGATCACGAGATCGGACAGCGATTGGTGGACGATAAGAGGATCGCTCTCGTTTCTTTCACGGGATCTACAAGAGTCGGAAGAATGGTTTCCACCAATGTAGCGCAAAGATTCGGAAAATCCATCCTTGAGCTGGGTGGAAACAATGCCATCATCATTTCCAAAGATGCCGATATCGATATGTCGATCATCGGGGCAGTTTTCGGAGCCGTAGGAACAGCCGGGCAAAGGTGTACTTCAACAAGAAGGCTCATTATCCACGAAAGCGTGTACGATGAAGTGAAAAACAGACTGGCAAAAGCCTACGGACAATTAAAGATCGGAAATCCTTTAGATGAAACCAACCATGTCGGACCGCTGATCGATACCGATGCGGTAAATATGTACCGGGAAGCTATTAAAAAAGGTAAAAAAGAAGGGGCAAAATTTGTCGTGGAAGGAGAGGTGCTGAAGGGAAAAGGCTATGAATCCGGCTGCTATGTAAAACCATGCATCGCTGAAGTGAAGAATTCGTATGAGATCGTTCAGCACGAAACTTTTGCACCTATTTTATATTTAATTAAATACAGCACGCTTGAAGAAGCAATTGCCATCCAGAATGATGTTCCTCAGGGATTGTCCTCTGCCATCATGACGCAGAACCTAAGGGAAGCTGAATTGTTCCTTTCCCATGCAGGTTCGGACTGTGGAATCGCCAATGTGAATATCGGGACTTCCGGTGCGGAAATCGGCGGTGCTTTCGGTGGCGAAAAAGAAACCGGCGGCGGCAGGGAATCGGGATCCGATGTCTGGAAATATTACATGAGAAGACAGACGAACACGATTAACTATACCGCCAGCCTGCCATTGGCGCAAGGCATCAGGTTCGACCTTTAAAAAAACTAATATTGAGAATCGGGATGAGAAAAGATCTGCATTACGATCTTAATCCCAATTTCTAATTATTAAATTCTAATCAACCCTAAGATTTTATTTAATATGCAAACAACTATTGATATACAGACAAATAAAGTAAAAGAAACCGTAGGCAGACACGTACTGGCAGACGGCTTCGATTTCGTGATGGATATTGAAAAATCCCACGGCTCATGGCTTTACGATAAACTCACCAACCGCGAATACCTCGATATGTTTTCCATGTTCGCTTCGGCATCCATCGGATACAACCATCCTTACCTGATGGAAAAATCGGAGTGGCTCGGAAGAATGGCAGTGAATAAACCGACCCTGGCGGACGTATATTCCGAAGAATATGCCCACTTTCTTGAAGTCTTTGAAAGAGTTGCCATACCTAAGGAACTCCAGTACGCCTTTTTCATCGAAGGCGGTGCCCTGGCTGTAGAAAATGCAATGAAGGCCTGTTTTGACTGGAAAACAAGGAAGAATTTTGAAAAAGGACTTGATCTTGAAGCAGGAATCTGCATTCATTTCAGACAGGCATTCCATGGAAGGAGCGGATATACCCTAAGCCTTACCAACACCGCCGATCCGAGAAAATATCAGTATTTTCCGATGTTCAACTGGCCGAGGATCCTAAATCCGAAACTCACGTTCCCGATCACGGAAGAAAATCTGGAAGAAACCATCAAAAATGAAAAGCTGGCTTTATTAAACATCGAAGAAGCCATTCTGATGAATCCCAACAAAGTAGCCTGCATCATTATTGAACCCATCCAGGCGGAGGGTGGCGACAACCATTTCCGGGATGAATTTTTTACAGGCCTGAGAAAAATCTGCGATCAGCACGAAATTCTCCTGATTTTCGATGAAGTACAGACGGGAATCGGAATTACCGGAAAAATGTGGGGATTTGAACATTTTACAGCAAAGCCGGATATTATTTCTTTCGGTAAAAAAACACAGGTTTGCGGAATTCTGGCTAACAAAGAAAAGTTTGATGAAGTTCCGGATAATGTATTTCGGGAAAGCTCCCGGATCAATTCCACTTTCGGGGGAAATTTTATCGATATGCTCCGTTTCCAGCTGGTGATGGAAGTTATTGAAAAAGAGAACCTTGTTGAAAATGCCAGATTAGTGGGGGAATTTCTGCTGGAAGGCCTCCAGAATCTGCAGCAGAAATATCCGGAAAAACTATTTAATGCCAGGGGAAGAGGGCTGATGTGTGCCATCGATCTGGCCACCCATGAGCAGAGAAACCAGCTTCGGGATGAGCTTTGGAGAGATGGGATGATTATTCTGGCATGCGGTGATCAGTCATTGCGTTTCAGGCCGCATCTGAACGTTACCAAAGAAGAAATTCAGCTTGCTTTGGATAAAATAGAAAACAATATTACCAAAATTTAAAAGCTGAAATTTGTAATTTTAAAAAAAACTTTATATATTTAGGTACTCAAACGAAAACGTATTATGGAAAGAAGTACAAGAGTATCAGTTTTTGAAAGTGACAAACCTGCAGAAATCCAATTGATTAAGTCTAAACTGGATGATGCGCAAATAAGAAACTCAGTAGAAAACAATTACCTTACTTTTACAACGACGCCCACGGCAACCTCTTTGAAAGTAATGGTAAAACTGGAAGATGAAAAAAAAGCCTTTGAAGTAATCGATGCTTATCTCCAGCAAAATGAAAATCAATAAAACAATTTCATAATTTTAAATTTTACTACTTCGAACCGAAAATTAATTTAATTAGTTTTCGGTTTTTTACTTTTATACGCCCCAACGTTTCGGCATTTGAATGTAAATCAATTCAATATTCAATTTAACTAAAATTCACAACAATGCATCCGGAAATCAGATTAAGACAAGCACAAATGAATGAAAAAGAAACAATCTGGAACATTTTGCAGCAGGCTATCGAACGGCGCAGACAGGATGGAAGTACCCAATGGCAGCAGGGATACCCAAACCTTGATACCGTAGAAAGTGACCTGTCAAAAGGCTTCGGTTATGTAATGACGGTAAATAACGAAATTGCGGTTTACGTCGCTTTGATTTTAAATGACGAACCGGCATACAGCACAATTGAAGGTGCCTGGCTCAGCAATGGCGAATTTGTAGTGGTACACCGTGTGGCCGTAGATGAAAAATTTGCAGGAAAAGGACTGGTGAAAATTTTGTTCGACCACATCGAAGATTTTACCAGATCGCATGGGATCCAGAGTGTTAAAGTGGATACCAATTTTGACAATACCGCCATGCTCAGGATTCTTGAGACCAAAGGGTATAGCTATTGCGGGGAAGTTTTCCTGGCCGGCGGAATGCGGAAAGCATTTGAAAAGATTATTATTTGATTAAAAAGTTAAATCCTTTATCATAGAATTTTTAAAACGCTATACATTTATAAACTCTATCATGTTTGTTCGTTTAGTTCTGAACTAATTTTTACTTTTGTCTCAAATTTATATACCATGCATAAGAGTATAGAAATTGATGAAAGAATCTTCCAGGATGCCGTGAAATTTTACGGTTCTGTTTTCAGCCTACCGCCTTTAGCTTCAAAGATTTATGCTTACCTTCTTTTCGATTATGATAAAGTGGGCATTACTTTTGATGAATTCGTGGAGGTATTTTCCGCAAGCAAAAGCTCGGTTTCCACCAGCATATCTTTACTGCTAAATGCCGAGCTTATCATCGATCATAACAAAATGGACGAACGGAAACGGTATTTTTTCATCAATGAAGGTTACAAAAAAATAAGATTTGAAAAAATAGTTCAAAAAATGAAAGACGAATTAAAACTACTGGAGGATTTAGACCATTTTAAAAAAAATCATGACGATCACAATGAGAGGATGGAAGCTTATAAAGCGCTATTAAATAAAAATATCATACATATTCAGGAATCTCTTAATAAACTATAAAAAATGAATAATAAACTAGTTATACTTTCTGTTGCAGCCTTCTCTTTGGTGGCCTGCAAAAAAGAAGCTCCCAAGCAGGATGGCCCGAAACCTTATCCTGTGGTGAATGTGGAGACCAAAAATGTAACCGGTTACCAGACATTTCCGGCGACCATCCAGGGAAGGGTAAACAATGATGTACGGGCTAAAATACAGGGATATATCACTCAGGTTCTGGTGGACGAAGGGCAATATGTAACCAAAGGACAGCCGCTTTTCCGACTGGAAACCAATATCCTTAATGAAACGGCAGCGGCTTCCAAAGCAGGGATCAGTGCCGCCGAATCCAATATTGCAGCAGCCCAGGCAGCAGTAGCGGCAGCAAACGTTGAAGTAAACAAACTTAAACCGCTGGTTCAGAAAAACATCATCAGCAACGTACAGTTGCAGACTGCGCAGGCCAATCTCGCTCAGGCACAAGCTCAGTTGAAGCAGGCCCAGGCATCGAAAAGCCAGGCTGTAGCTAATTATAAAGGAGTGGAAGCGAATATCGAATATTCCGTGATCCGTGCGCCGATTTCCGGAGTGGTAGGGAAACTGCCTCTGAAAGTGGGAAGCCTTGTAGGTCCGAGTGATCAGACACCGCTGACGACTATTTCCGATACTTCCGAAATCTATGCATACTTCTCGATGAATGAAAAGGAATATTTCAACTTCCTTGAAAAATCTCCGGGAGCCTCAATGCCTGAAAAAATCAAAAACCTGCCAATGGTGGAACTGCAGCTGGCGAACGGAAGCCTCTACCCGGAAAAGGGAAGAATCGAAGCTATTACCGGACAGATCGATCCTACCACCGGTACCATCCAGTTCAGGGTGGAATTTACCAATGCCCGGAAATTGCTGAGCAACGGGAACAGCGGGACCATCCGTTTTCCTCAGCCGTACAATAATGTATTGGTTGTTCCTGAAAGCGCGACTTATGAACAGCAGGGTATTGTTTATGTGTATAAAGTAGATAAGGGAGATACTGCAAGAAATGTGGTCATTGATGTGATCGACCGTATCGACAACATGGCACTGGTTAAATCAGGAGTTAATAAAGGTGAGCTGGTTGTAGCTGCCGGAACGGGAACGCTGAAATCCGGAACTGCTATCAAGCCTAAAAAAGTAAAAATGGACAGTCTGGTACAATCCGTAAAACCGAAATTCTAATTATGATTAAAAATTTTATAAACAGACCGGTTTTATCCACTGTAATCTCCATTCTTATCGTTATTTTAGGGGTGTTGGGGCTATTGGCCCTTCCGGTTACCCAATATCCTGATATTGCTCCGCCAACGGTAAGCGTAAGGGCCAATTATACAGGAGCAAATGCCGAAACGGTTATGAAAAGTGTGGTCGTTCCTCTGGAAGAGCAGATCAATGGAGTGGAAGGGATGGACTATATTACCTCAACGGCAGGTAACGACGGTTCGGCACAGATCCAGGTTTTCTTTAAACAGGGAATCGATCCGGATATTGCTGCCGTAAACGTTCAGAACCGGGTATCGAGAGCAAGCCCGCTGTTGCCAAGTGAAGTAACCCGTTCCGGGGTGGTGACGCAGAAACAGCAGACCAGTGCGCTGATGTATCTTTCTTTCTACTCGGAAAATAAGAACATTGATGACGTGTATCTTCAGAACTTTCTAAATATCAATGTAATTCCGGATCTCCAAAGGATCAACGGGGTAGGTGAGGCCAACGTTTTCGGGGGTAAAAACTATTCCATGAGGGTATGGCTGGATCCGGCAAAACTGGCGGCTTACGGCATTACGCCAACGGATGTGACCACGGCTATCAACGAACAGAGTAGAGAAGCGGCTGCCGGTTCTTTAGGACAGAACAGCGGAAGCTCATTCGAATATATTATTAAATATGTAGGTAAATTCAACGAAAAAGAGCAATACGACAACATCATCATCAAAGCGATGCCGGACGGGCAGAACCTGATGCTGAAAGATGTCGCAAAAGTTGAACTGGGCGGACTTTCCTACAGCGGAGTCGGTGAGAACGGAAATTCCCCTTCCATCAGTATGGGGATCTTCCAGACGCCGGGTTCCAATGCACAGGAAATTATTGAAAACATTAAAGCTCAGCTGAAAGAAAAAGAAAGCACTTATCCTGAAGGCATTAAGTATACCTTCAACTTCGATACCAACGAATTCCTCGATGCGTCGATCGAAAAAGTAATTCATACCTTAATTGAGGCATTTATCCTGGTTTTCATCGTGGTGTATATCTTCTTACAGGATTTCAGGTCTACCTTGATTCCGGCCATTGCGGTTCCGGTTTCTATTGTTGGAGCCTTCTTCTTCCTTAATTTATTTGGATATTCACTAAATCTTTTAACTTTATTCGCCCTGGTATTGGCAATCGGTATTGTGGTGGATGATGCGATTGTCGTCGTCGAAGCCGTTCACGCCAAAATGGAGCACGGGATTTCGGATGCCAAGAAGGCTACGATCGAAGCGATGGACGAGATCACAGGAGCGATTATTTCCATCACGCTGGTAATGGCTTCGGTATTTATTCCGGTAACTTTCATCACCGGTCCTACTGGCGTTTTCTATCAGCAGTTTGGGGTAACGCTCATTATAGCCATTGTTATTTCTGCGGTAAACGCCCTGACATTAAGTCCTGTTTTATGTTCATTATTCCTAAAACCTCATGATGAGCATCACAAAGAATACAAACAATTGAATTTCATTCAGAAGTTCTTTTATAAATTTAATATCGCCTTCAAAACGACAACCGAACGGTACGGAAGAGGATTTATTTTCTTATTAAGACATAAATGGGTAACCCTGATTATTTTTGCAGTGACCGGCGGTATACTGTACTGGGCCAGCTCAACAATGAAGAAAGGTTTCGTACCGACGGAAGACCGTGGTATCATATTTACCGATGTCCAGCTTCCTCCCGGAGCTTCCATGGAAAGAACGTACAATGTTCTTAAAACCTTGCAGAAAGAAGCGATGAAAATTCCGGGAATCCAGAACGTAACGATTTCTACCGGTCGTGGTTTGCTTTCCGGAAACGGAAGCAACAATGGCCTGGCATTTATCAAACTTAAACCTTTTGACGAAAGAAAGGGAGATTTAAGTTCAGATAATATTACCAAACAACTTTTCGGGCTTTCCGCTAAGGCACCGGACGCCAAAGTAGTATTTTTCCAGCCGCCGAGTGTACCTGGATTCGGGAACAGTGCTGGTTTTGAAATGGTGCTTCTTGATAAATCCGGAGGCGACTTTGCCCAGCTGGATGCCAAGACCAATGAACTTAACGGAAACCTGATGAAGCGGCCGGAGATTGAATTCGCCCAGACTTCATTCAATACCAAATATCCGCAGTACCAGATGGATATCAACGTTCCTCTGGCCAAGCAGCTGGGGGTTTCCGTAAACAGTATACTTGAGACGATGCAGGGTTACATCGGAGGGATTTATGGTGCCGACTTTACCAAATACGGTAAACAGTTCCGGGTAATGATTCAGGCTCTGCCGGAAAACCGTAAAGACGCCAGCAACCTGAACGAATTGTATGTTAGAACAAATTCAGGAACCATGTCACCGATTTCACAGTTCGTTACTTTAACAAAAACGTACGGACCTCAGTCGGTGGGACGTTATAACCTATTCAGCTCGGTTAAAATTACAGGGGCGAACTCAGCGGGATATAGTACCGGTGATGCCATCGGCGCTGTCCAGCAGGTAGCCAGCCAAACGCTCGACCAGAATTACAGTGTAGAATTTACCGGACTTTCCCGGGAGGAATTGTCATCAGGTTCGCAAACCATCCTGATTTTTGCTCTGAGTCTGATCTTCGTTTATTTTATCCTGGCAGCCCAGTATGAAAGTTATATCCTGCCATTGACCGTAGTTATCTCACTTCCTCTCGGGGTAATGGGAGCATATTTTGGACAGAAGATTATGGGACTGGAAAATAACATTTATTTCCAGATCGCCCTGATCATGTTGGTCGGACTATTAGCCAAAAATGCGATTCTGATTGTTGAATTTGCTGTCCAGAGAAGACATCACGGAGAAACTATCGTTATGTCAGCCATCAATGCGGCAAAGGCGAGATTAAGACCTATCCTGATGACTTCATTTGCCTTTATCTTCGGTTTACTCCCATTGGTGCTGGCAAGCGGAATCGGTGCCGTAGGTAACCGTTCTATCGCTACGGGAGCCGCTATCGGACTGCTGATCGGTACCATTCTCGGGCTTTTCGTAATTCCTGTTCTGTATGTTATTTTCGAATACCTTCAGGAAAAAGTGAAGCCGATCAAAGAAAAAGAAATCAATTTAGCAGAATAAATTAAGTCAGCTCAGGATTTTGTCAGGGATAACTGATACGGAATCCTGAGCTTTAAACCTTACATTCAAATAATGAAGAGTATTTTAAATATTATAAAAGGGATAACATTTTCAGTTGCCGTTCTTGCAGCCGTCTCATCCTGTGTGGCCAGGAAAGAATACCACCGGCCGGATCAAGTAGTCGACGAGAAGCTGTACCGTACCGATATGCTTCCTTCCGACAGCACCAACCTGGCAAACGTTTCGTGGAAAGAAATTTTCACGGATCCTGTACTGCAGGGACACATCACCAAAGCACTTGAAAACAATCTGGATATCCGAATGGCATTGCAGAATATTTATTCGGCAGAAGCTTATTTAAAACAGACTAAAGCTGCTTATCAGCCTACTTTATCAGTAGGACCTAACTATACCTTCCAAACCCAGTCGATCAACACCCAATTCGGGCAGATCATCGGAGAAAGACGGTATGTAAACCAGTTTGATATTACGGCAAATATCGGGTGGGAGTTAGATCTTTGGGGTAAGCTGAAATCACAGGAAAAGGCACAGTTGGCAACCTATCTGGGAACTGTGGAAGCTCATAAGGCGGTTAAAAGTGATCTGGTTGCCTCAGTGGCATCTTCCTATTATCAGCTTTTGACCTATGATGCTCAGAAAAGAATCATTCAGGAAACCATAAAGCTTAGAGAACAGAATCTGGAAACAACCAGAGCTTTGAAAACGGCAGGAACTTTAACGGAAGTAGCGGTTCAGCAGAGCGAAGCTTTGGTATATAATGCAAAATCTTTACTGATTGATGTTGAAACGCAGATTCAGCTCCTGGAAAATACGATGAGCCTCCTATTGGGAGAACCATCCCGCGCCATTGAACGGTCAACACTGGAAAGCCAGAATCTGCCTATAGATCTGAAATTGGGATATCCGGCACAATTACTGGCCAACAGGCCCGATGTAAAAAGGGCAGAGTATAATCTGATCAATACTTTTGAATTAACCAATTCAGCAAAAGCCCAGTTTTATCCTACATTACGCCTTACCGGAAGCGGCGGGGTACAGTCGGTAGACATTGATCATCTTTTCAGTGTGAATTCCCTGTTTGCCAATGTAGTGGCCGGATTAGCACAGCCTATCCTGAACAGAAGAACAATCAGGACCAATTATGAAGTCAGCCTGATCAATCAGGAAAACGCGTATCTGAATTTCAGAAAAACAATTCTGAATGCGGGAAAAGAAGTTTCCGATGCCATCCGTGTCTACTCCGTTCAGGATTCTTATATCGAACTGAAACAGAAAGAGCTCGATTCCTATAAGAAGTCTGTAAATTATTCGCAGGAACTGGTAAATTACGGGATGGCCAATTATCTGGAAGTATTAAATGCAAGCGTTAATGCATTGAATGCAGAATTAAACATCGCCAATGCGGAATACAATAAAATGAGGGCCGGCGTAGAGCTTTATCAGGCTCTCGGAGGCGGTTGGAAATAATTTCGTACACTAAAAAAAGAAAAACACATGCGCTTTTTGCATGTGTTTTTTTATTTAGCCTAAAAATATTTATTAAAAGTAAAAAATAAATACGTGATTATCAGCTATTATTAAATAAAATGCAATAAAAAGTTTGTATATGTGAATTAAATACTTACTTTTGTACCGCTCAGAAACAGAGACCAAAGTAAAAATGGGGGATTAGCTCATCTGGCTAGAGCGTTAGACTGGCAGTCTAAAGGTGACGGGTTCGATCCCCGTATCCTCCACTACATTTGTCAAAGGATAAAAACGACTATAAAAACTATGAAGAAAATATTTTTACTTTTTTTGACAGCTTTTTTATTCATTGGCTGCAGCAAAGATGACGATACGATCTATGATTTCATCGGAACCTGGGCTGGAACGTATGAAGGAACTGAAAAAGGGAACTGGAACATCGTTGTAGCTACCGACGGAAAAGTAACAGGAACCATGCATTCCGATCAGACGACCGAAAACTACTATATCTCAGGATATCTTAGTGAGTCTGGCGAATTAAATGCAACCATCGGTTCTCCGGAAGACGGAAGCTTTAAAGGAACGCTGACCAGAGAAGACAAAAAAGGCACCGGAACATGGACCAACGCTGTTCCCGCAACGGTAAGATCCGGAACATGGAAAGGGGCTAAAACGTCAAAGTAAAAAATTTTCACAGTAAAAACACAGGCTGTCCGTTTTCGGACAGCTTTTTTTATGACCGCTTTAAAAGCATCTGCCTTCTGATTCCACAAAAACATTATTTGCTTATATTTGTAAACCGTGTAAAATTAAAGGGTAGTATGAACGAACGAATCTTTTGCAGAAATCAATCCATCCGTAATGTGTGGCTTTTATCCGCCTTTTCTTTACTTGCAGTCTCATGCGGAAGTTCAAAAAAGATAGCCGCTAAAAAAAATACCGCGTATAAAAATACGGTAAAAACAGAAAACCTCCGCAAACTGGATTCCCGTTTCAACGGCAGGGTTTCAAAATCCATCAATGAACTTTTAAAAGATGCTGAAAAATATCTTGGAGCGCCTTATAAATTCGGAGGGAGTACGTCTTCAGGATTCGATTGCTCCGGATTTGCCTTAAAAGTTTTCGAAGAAAACAGCTATAAGCTCCCACGAAGATCAGCAGACCAGGCGGAAACAGGTACCGATATCGATATTAAAGAAGCAAAACCGGGAGACCTTTTGTTCTTTGCTACAGCCGGCGGTACAAAAGTTTCTCATGTGGGCATCGTTCACGACATCGGAAACGACGGCGAAGTGCACTTTATCCATGCTTCTACGACCAAAGGCGTTATTATTTCTTCACTCAATGATGCCTATTGGAATAAAGCTTATCTTCACGCCAAAAGGGTATTGTAATCAGCCATTTTGCAATAGCATTGCATGCTTTTAAAACTGAAATTTGCAGAAACTTTTTTGATTATGGCAGATTTCACAAGAATTTTTATTCCTTTATTTTTTATCCTGTTTTTTTTGACAGAATTTTTAGGAATGAGCGCGATCGTCGCCCGAAAAACCGGAAAAAACCCGAACGTATTCTCTAAAGACGATTCCGCTTACAGTCTTATAGGAAAATATTTTAAGCTTACCTTACTATTCCTTTTTTTGTACACCGTTCTTTTTTTCCTCTTTCCAGAAATCATCTATGAATCTTTTAAAATCAATATCTTAGATCTTTTTTTCTTTAAACTGACGGGTATTTTACTAATGTTGACCGGCTGGATCTGGGTTCTCATCGCTCAATATTATATGAAAAATTCCTGGCGGATCGGGATTGACAAAAGTTCTCCAACCGCATTGGTCACGATAGGGCTTTTCAAATATTCAAGAAATCCCGTTTTCCTTGGCATGATGATGAGTTTAACAGGATTGTTGTTTTCATTGCCTAATTTTATTTCATTGGTGTTTCTGTTGGTCGGAACCCTTTTAATGCAGATTCAGATCAGGCTTGAAGAAGAATTCCTGTTGAAACAGCATGGAAGTGTTTACTCAGACTATAAGAAACGGGTACGGCGCTTCATTTAATCAGTTTCAGGTTTTCCAATTTATAAAGGTTTATGTATCTTTGAAGCAAATAATTTAAACTAGAAACATGTCGTTACAACAAACTATTGAAAATATCTGGGACAACAGAGAACTATTGCAGAACGAAGACAGCCAGAAAGCCATCAGAGAGGTTATTGCTTTGGTAGATAAAGGAGAACTCCGTACCGCTGAGCCTACCGAAAATGGTTGGCAGGTAAACGAATGGGTGAAAAAAGCGGTAGTAATGTACTTCCCGATCCAGAAAATGGAAACCATCGAAGTAGGTCCTTTTGAATTTCATGATAAAATGCCTTTGAAGAGAAACTATGCCGAAAAAGGAGTTAGGGTTGTACCACATGCCGTAGCCAGAGAAGGTGCTTACATCGCTCCAGGCGTAATTATGATGCCGTCTTATGTAAATATCGGAGCTTATGTGGATTCCGGAACCATGGTGGATACCTGGGCAACCGTAGGAAGCTGTGCACAGATCGGTAAGAATGTTCACCTGAGCGGTGGTGTCGGAATCGGTGGCGTTTTGGAACCGCTACAGGCTGCTCCGGTAATCATTGAAGACGATTGTTTCGTAGGTTCAAGATGTATCGTTGTAGAAGGCGTACACGTAGAAAGAGAAGCGGTTCTAGGTGCTAATGTCGTATTGACGGCTTCTACGAAAATTATCGACGTGACCGGCGATACCCCGGTAGAGATCAAAGGAAGAGTTCCGGCAAGGTCGGTAGTGATTCCGGGAAGCTATACCAAAACTTTCCCTGCAGGAGAATACCAGGTTCCATGTGCGCTGATTATCGGGAAAAGAAAGGAATCCACCGACAAAAAAACGTCTTTGAATGATGCATTAAGAGAGAATAATGTTGCTGTTTAAGATCACCGTTTTAAACTAAAACCACCTGTCTTGAAAGAAAAATTTCTCAAAATAATTTTAAACCCCAAATCTATTTTTGGGGTTTATTTGATCATCGCTGTGATAACAGCCGTTTCCAAATACCTGAGAGGGAATTCCATCAACAATTACCTGATCTTTAAGAATGTATTTTTTAATACCATTCACGAAAGAAATCTCTATCTGCAGTATCCGGATCTATATCAGGATTCAAACCATTACGGGATCTTCTTCAGCCTGCTGATTGCTCCTTTTGCATTGATGCCGGACTGGCTCGGGATCTGCCTGTGGAATGTGGCGAATACTTCAATTTTTCTGTATGCCATTTACAAGCTGCCTTTTTCGGATCCGAAAAAAGCATTGTTTGCTCTGTTCTGTTTACAGGAATATATTACCTCATCCCTGTATTTCCAGTTTAACATCGCGCTGGTTGCCCTTCTGGTGCTGGGTGCAGTTTATATTTACGAGAACAAAGAAAAGAATGCTGCTGCTGCAATGATGGTTGGTTTTTTTGTCAAAATTTACGGTATCGTCGGATTGACGCAGTTTTTCTTCATTAAAAATAAATTGAAGTACATGT
The DNA here is from genome assembly GCA_913778085.1 of uncultured Chryseobacterium sp. GTDB lineage: Bacteria > Bacteroidota > Bacteroidia > Flavobacteriales > Weeksellaceae > Chryseobacterium. Next base: position 161,363 of record CAJYXJ010000020.1, on the reverse strand, counting down.
TATCAGCAGCGGTTATCGGTATCTTGTTTTTCGTGATTCCGATGATTTATTCGAGCCCGGCATTTGTTGTACAAAGCTATGCGGACTGGTTTCAATCGCTGGCCGAAAAGAACGGGCAGAATCAGGGACTGACCTCTTATCAGGATATTTCTTTGATGGGTTTTGTAAGAAGAATCGTCGGTGATGCGTCGATTTCCAATCTCACTTTTCTGGCCTTCGGGTTGCCGCTTTTTGCCGTACCCTATATCCGGATCAGTCAGTATAAAAATTATGCATTCCAGCTGATGATCCTGGCTTCCTCACTGCTGTTCTTAGTGTTGTTCAGCTCAAGCTCGGAATCTCCGACCTACGTTATTGCCGTAGTGGGCGTGATGATCTGGTTTTTTCTTCAGAAAGAGAGGACGCCGCTGGTCATAGGCTTCCTGGTTTTTGTTATTGTTTTAACGTGTTTTTCAACTTCGGATCTGTTTCCGAAATTCGTAAGAGAAAATTACATCATCAAATACTCTCTGAAAGCCGTACCCTGTATGGTGGTTTGGTTCAGGGTAATTTATGAGCTGTTAACCAAAGATTTTCAAAAAGACTATAGTCTGAACTGATCCTATGAAAAAGATTTCAATTGTAATTCCTGCCCATAACGAAGAAGGCAATGTGGCACTGGTCCATCAGAAAATTAAAGAAGTTTTTGACGGATTGCCCCATTACGACTTTGAAATTATTTTTGTAAACGATGGCAGCAGGGACAATACCCAGGAAAAACTGGAGGAACTCTCCGTAAAATATGAGGAAGTGAAATTCATCGAATTCTCCAGGAATTTCGGGCATCAGCCTGCCGTGAAAGCGGGAATGGATCTTGCCTACGGAAATGCGGTGATTTCTATGGACGGCGATCTTCAGCACCCTCCGGAGATGATTCCGGAGATGATCCTGAAATGGGAAGAAGGCTATGACATCGTTTTTACCATTCGGAAATATCCCAAGCAGATTTCGTATTTTAAAAGAAAAACCTCCGACTTTTTTTACAAAATCCTGTCCAGTCTTTCCGACGTCAACTTAACCAAAGGCGGCGGTTCGGATTTCAGGCTGATGGATGCCAATGCCGTAGAGGTGATGCGCAACCTGAATGAAGATGATCTTTTCCTCCGAGGACTGACAAGCTGGATGGGCTTTAAACAGACCGGAATCGAATTCACCGCAAATGAAAGGCTTTCAGGGGAAAGCAGCTACAACCTTAAGAAAATGATGACGTTCGCTTTCACGGGGATTACTGCTTTCAGTGTGAAGCCTTTGTATATTGCTGCCTATCTGGGATTCCTGTTTTCAGGATTTTCAGTGGTTGGTTACGGGATCTATGTTTTGTATTCATTTATTGCCAAGACGGAAATCTCCGGCTGGGCTTCACTGATTATGACCATAGTTTTTTTCGGAGGATTACAGCTGATCATTTTAGGGATCATTGGAATTTATTTAGGTAAAATTTTTAAGCAGGTTAAAGAACGACCGAATTATATTATCAAAAACAAAAACTTTTAAATGGTTTTATTAAGTTTTGACATCGAGGAATTTGATATGCCTTTGGAGTACAAAGGGCAGATTCCCTTCGAAAAACAGATCTCGATATCGCAGACCGGCCTCGAACGGATTTTAAATCTCCTTAAAAAGCATCAGGTAAAAGCCACGTTTTTCTCAACCGTGGTCTTTGCAGAAAACAGTAGGACACTGATTGAAAGAATATTGAGCGAAGGGCATGAACTGGCTTCCCACACTTGGTTTCATTCCGATTTTGAAGAGAAACACCTGAAGGAATCAAAAGACCGCCTGGAAGAGCTCTTTTCTGCAAAAGTGACAGGGCTAAGGATGCCCAGAATGATGCCCGTGAGCAAAAATGCAGTTGAAGATGCGGGATATTCCTACAATTCATCGGTTAATCCTACCTTCCTGCCGGGAAGATACAACAACCTTAAAGTGTCGAGGACCTATTTCAAAGAAGGGAGAGTGACCCAGATTCCGGCTTCGGTTTCACCCAATTTCAGAATTCCTCTATTCTGGCTCAGCTTTCACAATTTTCCTTTGGCTTTCTATAAAAAACTGGCTTCCGATACTTTAAGGAAAGACGGCTATCTTAACATCTATTTCCATCCGTGGGAATTTGCGGAAATTAAGGAAGAAGCCTTCAAATTACCTGGGTTTACCATAAAAAATTCAGGAGAAGACATGGCCAGAAGGTTTGACGATTTCGTTTCATGGCTAAAAAATAAAAACCATACCTTTGGTACCTTCCAGGAATTTCAAAAACAGATCGAATTATGAAGATAGCCTATGATGCCAAAAGATTTTTTCACAATACCTCAGGACTGGGCAACTATTCCCGGGACCTAGTGAGAATACTGTCCCATCATTTCCCTGAAAACGAATATCTTCTTTTGAACAAAAACAAGTCGGAGCGAGGTGCTGATATTTTACAGCGTCCCAACGTCCGTTTTGTGGAAACTTCGAAAGGACAGATGTCCAGGCAGTTTAAAATGGGAAAAGATGCCCAGAAGGAAGGAGCCGATATTTTCCACGGACTCTCCGGTGAGCTCCCGTTGCGATGGGATCAGAAACCGATCAGAAAAGCAGTGACCATTCACGATCTTATCTTCGTCAGGTATCCACAATACTATTCTTTTTTCGACCGTAAAATCCACTTCTGGAAATTCAGGAAGGCAACGCAATCGGCTGACCGGATCATTGCTATTTCAGAACAGACCAAACGCGATATCGTTCAGTTTTTAAGAGTTCCTGAGTCAAAAGTTGAAGTCATTTACCAGGGCTGCCACCAGGCTTTTAAAGAGCGGCAGTCCGATGAATTTATTGCTAAGACAAAAGAAAAATTCGGTCTTCCTGAAAAGTTTATCCTGAATGTCGGGACCATCGAGGAGCGTAAAAACCTGCTGAATGTGGTAAAGGCATTAAAGGATATGGGGATCCCGCTGGTAGTGGTGGGTAAAAAGACAAAATATTTTAAAAGAGTGGAACGGTTTGTCCAAGAGAACAAAATTGGAGTCCAGTTTCTGGAAGGTGTATCCATGGATGAGTTGGCGGTGTTGTATAAACTGGCAGAAATCTTTATTTATCCCAGCCTTTTCGAGGGATTCGGGATCCCGGTGATTGAAGCCCTTTTTTCCGGAACGGTAGTCATTACCAGCAATACCAGCTGTCTGCCAGAAGCCGGCGGACCGGATTCCGTGTACGTAGATCCCAATAATCCGCTCGATATCGCAGCAAAAATTAAATTTTTATGGAGCAATGAAGCCGAACGTAAACGCCGTGCTGATAAAGGTTTCAGCTTTGTTCAGAAGTTCAAAGACGAACCGATCGCGCGGCAACTGATGAATTTTTATGAAAAAATTAATTCTTAAAATTCTTGCAGTTTTAAAAATAAGTCCTACATTTGTACCCTAATTCATCAATAATGAAACCGATTTTTTTAACCGTACATCATTATCATCATCATCTCTGCTAAGACGGACCTGATTGATATGTTACGAAGTTAAAAATCAAAATAAGAAAAACCGTCTGAGTAAACAGACGGTTTTTTTGTTTCCGAATTCTTCCCGGGCAATTTGTTTCAATAAACCCTTTCTTTTTACTCAGGCACAGCATAAGTGAAACAATGAGTAAATTAAAAATAGCCATACAGAAAAGCGGGAGGCTCTACGAAGAATCGCTTCAGCTGCTTAAAGACTGCGGCATCTTCATCAACAACGGCAAAGACCAGCTGAAAGTTTCCGTAGACAATTTCCCGATGGAAATCATGTACCTGCGCAACTCCGATATTCCCCAATACCTTGAGGACGGAGTGGTGGACGTCGCCATCGTCGGGGAAAACCTCCTGGTCGAAAAACAGAAAAACATTGAGATTGTACAGCCTTTGGGATTCTCAAAATGCAGGGTATCGCTGGCCATTCCGAAAGAGATCGAAACCGACGACATCAAGTATTTCCAGGGTAAAAAAATCGCTACTTCCTATCCCAATACCCTGAACCGGTTCCTGCTGGAAAACGACATTTCAGCGGAAATCCACATCATTTCCGGCTCGGTGGAAATTGCTCCGAATATCGGACTGGCGGACGGGATCTGTGACATCGTAAGTTCGGGCAGTACCCTGTTCAAAAACGGACTGCGGGAAACCGTCACGCTCCTCAGATCGGAGGCCGTTCTCGCAAAAACAGCTGTTCTGAACGAAGAAAAAACGGCAATACTGGAAAAATTCCTGTTCAGGATCAAAGCGGTTCTTAAAGCAAAAAACTCAAAATACATCCTGATGAATGTCCCGAATGATAAAATCGAACTGATTTCCAAAACACTTCCGGTACTGAAAAGCCCGACGGTGATTCCACTGGCTGAAGAAGGCTGGAGCAGCATACATTCGGTAATCGATGAAGAGCGGTTCTGGGAAGTGATTGATGAGCTGAAAGAGAAAGGCGCCCAGGACATCCTGATTATTCCAATCGATAAAATGGTGATTTAGTATGAAACTCAATAGATATCCGCAGAAAGAAACCTGGCCCGAGCTGGTAAAGCGACCGGTTTTAAAAAAAGAAAAACTTACGGAAACGATTACTGAAATTTTTGACGAAGTATTAAAAAACGGTGACCGTGCTTTAATGGAATTCAATAAAAAATTCGACAAAGCTGACGTTACGAACATCAAAGTATCCCAAAAAGAAATTGATGAAGCTGAAAGGCAGGTTGACGGTGCTTTAAAATCAGCCGTTCAGCAGGCAAAAGCGAATATTGCTAAATTCCACGCCTCGCAGGTTCCGCAGACGGAAAAGATTGAAACGATGAAAGGCGTTGTTTGCTGGCGGGAAAACCGGGCGATCGGGAAAGTGGGGATTTATATTCCCGGAGGAACGGCGCCGCTATTTTCTACGGTTCTGATGCTCGCGGTACCGGCTCAGCTGGCCGGCTGTAAAGAAATCATCCTGTGTACACCTCCGGACCGAACCGGGAAAATCAATCCTGCCATTTTATATGCGGCAAAGCTGTGCGGAGTCACTGAAATATTTAAGACCGGCGGTGCTCAGGCTATTGCAGCCATGACCCTCGGAACGGAAAGTATTCCTGCGGTGTATAAGATTTTCGGTCCCGGCAATCAGTATGTAGTTGCAGCGAAAGAATTTGCCCAGAATTATAAAGTCGCCATCGACATGCCTGCCGGACCCAGCGAAGTTCTGGTAATTGCAGATGAACAAGCCGTTCCGGCATTCTGCGCGGCTGACCTGCTTTCCCAGGCAGAGCACGGCAGCGACAGCCAGGTGGTTTTTCTTACAACCGATGAAAAGATACTGAAGGAAACGATAAAAGAAACGGAAAAGCAGCTGGCTGTGCTTTCCAGAAATGAACTGGCAGCGGAAGCTTTGTCAAACAGCCATTTTATCCTGATGAATACCTTGGAGGAAGCACTGGATTTCAGCAATCAATATGCTCCGGAGCATCTTATTTTAGCCCTGGAAAATGCAGAATCATACATTCTCTTAATAGAGAATGCAGGCTCCGTTTTTTTAGGCAATTATTCCTGCGAAAGTGCCGGGGATTACGCAAGCGGAACCAACCACACCCTTCCGACCAACGGTTTTGCAAAAAATTACAGCGGGGTGTCTCTGGACAGTTTTGTAAAGAAAATTACATTTCAGAATCTATCCGAAGAAGGATTGAAAAATTTAGGTAAAACAATAGAGATCATGGCAGAAGCAGAAGGTTTATCCGCTCACAAAAATGCCGTCAGCATCCGATTAAAAGAACAAAATGAAAGACTTTAATACCAACAGTTTCGTACGCAAAAATATCCTGGAGCTCCAACCTTACCTCAGCTTCAGGGACCTGAATGAATTCAAGGATCCGGTGCTGCTGGATGCGAACGAAAGTGCTTTCGGGGAACTGAACCGGTACCCGGATTCAACCCAGAAAAACTTAAAGCGGAAATTATCCGTATTAAAAAGGGTTCCGGCAGATCAGATTGCTGTGGGAAACGGCAGTGATGAACTGATTGATCTGATTATCAAGATATTCTGTGAACCTAATGAAGATTCCATCCTGATGATGAACCCTTCGTTTGCGATGTACGGATTTTACGCTACGGTAAATGGAAATAAGGTACTGCTGCTTAATCTTAATGAAAATTTTGAAATCGATAAAGATGAATTTTTAAAAACATCAAATGAAGGTCAACCGAAAGTTTTCTTCCTCTGCTCACCCAATAACCCGACCGGAAATTCGGTGGAAGACATTGAATTTTACATCCGGAATTTTAACGGAATCGTAGTGGTTGATGAAGCATATATTGAATTTTCAGATAAAAAATCATGCATTGACCTGCTGAAAAAATATCCCAACCTTATCGTGCTTCAGACGTTTTCCAAAGCCTGGGGACTGGCCGGCGCAAGGGTAGGTGCAGCTTATTCATCATCAGAAATCATATCCTTGATCAGCACGGTTAAAGCGCCATACAACGTCAATTCTTTAAGTTTAAATAAAGTTATCGAAGCCATTGATCAAAAAGAATTTGTAGAGCAGAATATAAAAAATACTTTAGCTGAAATGTCCTGGCTGAATGAGGAGCTGCAGTGTCTGAAAAGTGTTGAAAAAATATATCCGAGCGCTGCCAATTTCTTTTTGGTCAAGTTTGAAGACGTAGAAAAAGTCTATGCAAAACTTCTGGAAAACGAAATCCTCACCAGCAAGAGAAGCCCTAAGATTCCTGGTTGTATCCGGATCAATGCCGGAAGCCGTGAAGAAAACAGCCGTTTAATTGAAACCTTAAAAACCATCGCATGAAAAAAGTATTGTTTATCGACCGTGACGGAACCCTGATCGTAGAACCACCGGTGGACTACCAAGTAGATTCCCTGGAAAAGCTGGAATTTTACCCCGGCGTTTTCCGTAACCTTTCCGCCATCGCCAAAGAACTGGATTTTGAACTGGTGATGGTAACCAATCAGGACGGATTGGGAACGGACAGCTTTCCTTATGAAGACTTTGTAAAGCCTCAGGAAAAAATGCTGAAGGCATTTGAAAACGAAGGCATCCTTTTCAGTGATATCTTGATCGATAAAAGTTTTGAATATGAAAACCTGCCCACCCGTAAGCCGGGAACCGGAATGATGGGAAAGTATATCTACGGAGATTACGATCTTCCCAATTCATTTATGATCGGCGACCGTCTAACAGATGTCCAACTGGCTAAAAACCTGGGCACACAAGCCATTCTGATCGGTGATTCGGCGGATGAGAACGCGGTTCTGACAACTACAAACTGGCAGGACATTTACCGGTATCTGAAACAGATTCCGAGGAATGCAACCGTATCACGTAAAACCCATGAAACCGGGATCGAAGTGGAAGTCAATCTCGACGGCAGCGGGAAATCGGAGATCTCAACCGGGCTCCACTTTTTCGACCATATGCTGGAACAGATCTCAAGACACGGCAACCTGGACCTGGAAATTAAAGTGGAAGGCGATCTGCAGGTGGATGAACACCATACCATAGAAGACACCGGAATTGTACTGGGTGAAGCCTTTTTGAAAGCACTTGGAAAGAAAAAAGGAATCGAACGGTATGGATTTCTGCTTCCGATGGATGACTGCCTGGCGCAGGTGGCCCTGGATTTTGGAGGACGTCCGTGGCTGGTTTGGGAAGCTGATTTTAAAAGGGAAAAGATCGGTGATGTCCCGACGGAAATGTTTTACCACTTTTTTAAATCGTTTACCGATTCAGCCAAATGCAATCTCAACATCAAAGCGGAAGGTGATAACGAGCACCACAAGATCGAATCCATTTTTAAAGCATTTGCCAAAGCCATTAAAATGGCGGTAAACCGCTCTGACCTGAATTTCAACCTGCCCTCAACCAAAGGAACCCTATAATGATTGCTATTATCAAATACAACGGCGGAAACGTGAATTCCGTACAGAACGCAGTCCGCAGACTGAATGCTGACTCCATTATTACGGATGATTTTGATGTGATCAGAAATGCGGACAAAGTAATTTTTCCCGGGGTCGGGGAAGCTTCATCCACCATGGAAGGCCTGAAAGAGAAAGGCCTCGACCTGCTGATTCCTTCATTGACACAGCCCGTCCTGGGAATCTGCCTGGGCATGCAGCTGATGTGCGGCGACAATGAAGAAGGAAATACCATAGGCATGGGAATTTTCGACATCAGCGTAAAAAGGTTTCCTGCAGAAGATATTGTTCCGCATATGGGCTGGAATACCATTTCGGAATTCAGATCCGACCTGTTTTCAGGGATTGAAAAAAACAGCGATGTTTATTTTGTACACAGCTATTATTGCGAACAGTCGGAATTTACCACTTCCCTCTGCGATTACATCCTGCCTTTCAGTGCTTCCCTGCAGAAAAACAACTTTTATGCGATGCAGTTTCACCCGGAAAAGTCGGGAACGATCGGAAGCCGTTTATTGGAAAACTTTTTAAAATTGTAAATATGAAAATTATTCCTGCCATCGATATTATCGACGGAAAATGCGTCCGTCTCTCAAAAGGTGATTACGGAACAAAAAAAATATATAATGAAAACCCGGTGGAAGTGGCCAGAGAATTTGAAAGCTATGGCATCAGATCCCTTCACCTGGTAGATCTGGACGGTGCAAAATCAAAACACATTGTTAACCATCAGGTGCTGGAAAATATTGCCAGGGAAACCGGTCTTGAAATAGACTTCGGCGGTGGCCTGAAAACCCTGGAAGATATTGAAACGGCTTTTAATTGCGGAGCAAAAAAAATCACCATCGGAAGCATTGCCGTCCAGGATCCCGAATTTTGTTTTCAGCTTATTGAAAAGTACGGTTCTGAAAAGATCATCCTGGGTGCTGACTGTGAAAACCGGAAAATCAAAACGTCCGGCTGGCTGGAAGAAAGTAAATTGGATGTCATTGATTTTATTCTGCAATACCAGGAAAAAGGCATAAACACCGTTATTTGTACGGATATTGCAAAAGACGGTATGCTACAGGGGGCCTCAGGGGAACTGTATTCGGAAATTTTAAGCAGAACAGCTGTCAATGTAATAGCAAGCGGCGGCATTTCCTGTTTGGAAGACCTTTATGAAATGAAGGAGATCGGCTGCTCCGGAACCATTATCGGAAAAGCGATCTACGAAGGAAAGATTTCTTTAAAACAGTTGCAGGATTTTATTTAACCATAAAAGTCATAAAGGTTTTTTTAAACACATGATTTAAATAGATTTTTGGGTAATTGCATGGTGTACATTTTAGAGTACAGAAGAAGAAAATCAAAGATTTTGATCTGAGTATCAGAATATACATAACATTTGTCATTCCCGCAGGGAATCCAAACGTGAATCTTTCTACGCAAATCTCTAATACGATGTTGAGATTCCTGCGGGAATGACAAACGTCATGGTGAATTTCTGTAGATCTATTTTATATAACTGATCATCCGAGAAACTATTATTAATAGAAACGGGTTTTAACCCTTTTAAGAATGAAACACAACAAAAAATTGGCTTTAGACATCTGTGAAAATTCGTGAAAATCCGGGGTTAAATTAAAAATGCTAAAAAACTTAACCACAAAGTTTTTGAAACACATGAGTCACATGAGATTTTTAGTTATCTGTATGGCGGATATTTTAGAGTACAGAAGAAGAAAACCAAAGGTTTTCATTGGAATACCAAAATATGGATAATGTTTGTCATTCCCACAGGGAATCCAGACGCTGATTTTTCCTTGTTATTAATACGATGTTGAGATTCCCTGCGGGAATGACAAACGTTGTGATAAATTACTGTAGATCTATTTTATACAACATTGCCTTCAGGAACAAACATCCAGTAGCTTGATTAACTGTCTTGAAGCCAAACTTAGTGGTCTCTTATAAGTAAAACGCCTATTTGAAACTATTAGCAGCATATAGGGACGTTTTCTCCGTTACGGTAGCTGATCGGAGCTGAAGCCACACCATCATCCGTGTCATCTGTTGGAAATATATTAAACAGATCATCCGGAATCACAACCTTAACCATTTAAAAATGCTAAAAAAAAGAATCATCCCTTGTCTGGATATAAAAAACGGAACTACCGTTAAAGGAATTAATTTTGAAGGATTACGGAACGCCGGGGATCCTGTTGAGCTGGCAAAGCGGTACGAACAGGAAGGCGCAGATGAGCTGGTTTTCCTAGACATCACGGCAACGATCGAAGAAAGGAAAACCTTTGCCGGGCTGGTACAGAAGATTGCACGGGAACTCAGTATCCCTTTTACTGTTGGCGGCGGTATTTCCACAGTGGACGATGTAAGGAAACTGCTGGAAGCGGGAGCGGATAAAATCAGCATTAATTCGTCTGCTGTGAAGAATCCGCCTTTAATTTCGGATATTGCCGGGCAATTCGGAAGCCAGTGCGTGGTGGTAGCCATTGATACGCGGTACGCAGACGGTTCGGATTATGTACACATTAAAGGCGGCCGGGAACGTACCGGACTGAAAACGCTGGATTGGGCAAAGCAGGCGGAAGCACTGGGTGCCGGTGAAATCTTACTGACCTCTATGGATGGCGACGGTACCAAAAACGGATTCGATATCCGGATCACCAGCCTGGTCTCCAAAAATATAAACATCCCGGTAATTGCTTCCGGAGGAGCAGGTAAAGCGGAGGATTTCGAAGAAGTTTTTACGCTGACGAAAGCTACTGCGGCTTTGGCTGCCAGTATTTTTCACTTTGGGGAAGTCGGGATCCGGGATCTGAAACATAATTTAAACTTAAAAAATATTGCCGTACGATGAATATTGATTTTAATAAAAGCCAGGACGGCCTGGTACCAGTAATTGTGCAGGACGACAGGACATTGCAGGTCCTGATGCTCGGCTACATGAATGAAGAGGCCTTTGAAAAGACACAGCAGGAGAAAGTCGTTACTTTTTTCAGCCGCTCCAAGAACAGGCTCTGGACAAAGGGTGAAGAATCCAGAAATTTCCTGACCGTCAAAAGCATAGCCCTTGATTGCGATCAGGATACGGTTTTAATTAAAGCTGTTCCGGAAAACGTGGTCTGCCACACCGGAAGCTTCAGCTGCTTCGGGGATAAGGATTCCAAAGGGTTCCTGTATGAACTGGAAGACAAAATCGGCCGGAGGATTGATGAAAAAACAGAAGGTTCTTATACCTATTCCTTATATCAGAGGGGCATCAATAAAATGGCCCAGAAAGTAGGAGAGGAAGCCGTAGAACTGGTCATCGAAGCCAAAGATAATCATGATGATCTGTTTAAAAATGAAGCGGCGGACCTGCTGTACCACTTTTTGATTTTACTCAAAGCCAAGGATTTTTCGCTTCAAGATATTGAAGAAACCCTTTTGTTACGAAATAGGTAAGGCCTGCCTTATGTAAAGAAATCAGACAAAAAGCAATAAAGCAAAAGCCATTCGGTGTCGATTGGCTTTTATTTTTATGAGAATGTAAACTTTTTTTTATTTGTCGGATGCGCCGGCAAAATGCTGAAGGGCACCCAAAGCGGCTTTTCCGATATTATAGACATACCGTACGTCCGTATTGGCAAAGGTATCGTCTTTTGTATGCGGAAGATCGCTCCTGATGTATTCAAAAAAACCGGTAATGACTTCTCCTTTTTTCTCAAAAGAAATATAATCGCTGTGTTCTGCCGGATCAATTGCCGCTTTTAAGGGTGAATATAAAGCGGTACATTTCATCAGTTCCTGCGTAGCTTTGGTGGATGCTTCGTTGTTTTTTGAGCTCCCGTCCTGGTCTTCATCACAGAATACCGTATCGTTGAACATTCCTTTTTTACCACCGACCTGATCGAGATTTAAAACCATCTTAATATCAATATTCCTTTGTTTTCCGGTATATGCCACTTCGTTTACGTAGTGCCTGCTGCCGTACAATCCCTGTTCTTCCCCGGAGAAATGGATAAATTTAATGGAGTAACCTGTCGGAACATCCTTTAAAATTCTTGCCGCTTCCAGGATGATGGACGTTCCGCTGCCATTGTCATTGACGCCCGGACCGTTGATGCTGTCAAAATGCCCGCAGATGATCACGTATTGATCGGGATGTGCCGTTCCCTTTTTGGTAATGATCAGATTATTGGATTTCTTTCTACCGATGGAAAACGGATCTTCCGCGATCTGATCTTCGGTATAACCATAAGAAAGATACTGCTGCCGGATCCATTGCAGGGCATTATCGTTTTCAGGCGATCCCGTTGTTTTGATGCCCAGCTTTTCGAAGGCTTTAAGATGATGCGTTATTTTATCCAGAGATACTTGATCTGCACGTTCCTTGTATTTCAGGATAAAATTCTGTGCATGATAAAAAGTGATCCCGAACATGAGAAGAGTAGTGGTTATCAGTTTTTTCATGGGTCAGTTTTAATATCTGATTTAATTATTTTGCAATAATTACTTTTCTAACAGCCGTTTTTCCGTCTGATTTTACAGTAGCAATATAGGCGCCGTCTGCTACATCTGAAACATTCACTTGGGTTTCGTTTTCTCTGTTTAAAATCAAACGGCCACTCATATCGGAAAGTTCCAGATTAAAATTATTAACTGTTTTCGGAAGTTCAATCTGCAGATAGTCTTTGGCCGGGTTCGGATAGATTTTTACCGACTCTAAAGGATTCTGCTTTACTTCATCCGTGGCCAGTAAATTAGTGGATGCGGTGGCAAAATGCTGTAAAGCACCAACTGCCGCTTTTCCGACATTATAAACATAAGCAGGATCTACATTGGCAAAAGTATCGTTTACGGTATGTTCATTATAACTTCTCACATTTTCGTAAAAACCGGTAATAATATCTCCTTTCTGTTCAAAAGGAACGTAATCTGAAGAATAAGCATTTGACATAACGGTCTGCAGAGGGGAATACAGCCCGGTACAGGTAGCCAGCTGCTGGGTGAAGCTCAGCGATTGCGCATTGTTGGAACTTAATCCCGCCTGGTCGCTTTCGCATTTGATGGCATTGTTGGTATTGCCCAGCTTTCCTCCGACCTGATCGATATTGAAAACAACCCGGGTACTAAACTGACGGACACTGTTCTGGAACAGTACGTTATCTACATAATGGCCGCTTCCCTGCATTCCCTGTTCTTCTCCCGAGAAATGAATGAATTTAATCGAATATTCGGTCGGGATATCCTTAAGGATCCTAGCTGCTTCCAGAATGATAGAAGTGCCGCTCCCGTTATCGCTTACTCCGGGGCCAATAATCGTATCGTAGTGGCCACAGATAATTACATAAATGTTAGGATAAAGCGTTCCGGTTTTGGTAATGATTAAATTTTTTGAACTTACATTGCTGCCGAATGTAAAAGGATCTTCCGTAATCTGGCTGGCCGCGTAGCCGTAAGACTGGTATTTTGCCTTCAGCCAGTCCAGGGTATTGGTATTGGCCGTGGAACCGGTGGTTTTTACGCCAAGATTCTGGAAATCCTGCAGCATACTCGTAATATTGGTTTGCGATACCTGGTCGGCCCTGTTTTTATAGGCCTGTATAAAACTTTGGGCCTGAAGACCGGATGATGATAAATAAATTAGCAGTAAGGCGGATATTTTTTTCACGGGTGAAGAAAATTTTACAGATTTAATAATGAACAAATGTAGATAATAAAAAAATCCTGAGCAAAAAACCCAGGATTTATATTGATAACAAAAATTTTACATTATTTTACTTGATCTACAACTGCTTTGAAAGCTTCAGGGTGATTCATTGCTAAATCAGCTAAAACTTTTCTGTTAAGCTCAATGTTGTTCTTTTTAAGAGCTCCCATAAACTGAGAGTAAGACATTCCGTGCTGTCTGGTTCCTGCGTTGATACGGGTAATCCAAAGGGCTCTGAAATTTCTTTTCTTCTCTTTTCTACCACGGTAAGCATATTGCATTGCTTTTTCTACCGCGTTTTTAGCTACTGTCCAAACGTTCTTTCTTCTTCCGAAATAACCTTTAGCGTGCTTAAAAATTTTCTTTCTTCTAGCTCTTGAAGCTACCGAATTTACTGATCTTGGCATAATTTAAATTGTTTTTTTGAAATGTGCGGTAATTGTTTCATTACTCTTAGAGGCTCCATTTCAGGGTTAAAATGTTGAATTTGTTTTGAATTCTTATAAACCGGATATAGATTTATAAAAACTACTTAATGGCTAATTGGCGAAGTACGCTTTTCTCATCCACAGCAGCAACGTAAGAAGTCGTCGTAAGATTTCTCTTCTGCTTCGTTTCTTTCTTCGTTAAGATGTGGCTTTTGTAAGCATTCTTTCTTTTGATCTTACCGGAACCGGTAAGAGCAAAACGTTTCTTAGCACCTGATTTCGTTTTTAATTTTGGCATTGTTTTGCTTTTTATGGTCTTGTTATCAATATCTGTTTTTGGTTTCCGGAGATTCCCGGAAATAATAGGGTGCAAAATTACAAAAAAATATTAATATTTTCGTTGTAATCCGAGACTTTCTAAAAATATTTAATTTACCGGAAAAGCGGCAATGATAACTGGATGTTTCTGTAGCTGATGCTGGAACCGAAAATAAAGCTTTACTTAACCGGAATTGTTTTACCTAAGAAATAAGAAAATAAGAAAACCACCCTAGAATGAGTGGTTTCCGTTGATATGTTTGTCGGATCACCAGATCCATGCTATCGATTATTTAGCCGGTTTTTTAGGACTCATCATCATAATCATTCTTTTTCCTTCAAGCTTAGGAAGCTGGTCTACTTTTCCAACGTGCTCCAGTTCCTGGGCAAGTTTCAGAAGCAGAATTTCTCCCTGGTCTTTAAAGATAATAGAACGTCCTTTAAAAAATACGTAGGTCTTTAATTTTGAACCTTCTTCAAGGAATTTTTCAGCATGCTTCTTTTTAAATTCGTAATCGTGTTCGTCAGTCTGAGGTCCGAAACGGATCTCTTTTACCACCACTTTTACCTGCTTGGCTTTCAGTTCCTTTTGTTTCTTCTTTTGCTCGTATAAGAACTTTTTATAGTCCAGAATCCTTGCAATAAACGGTTCAGCCTTATCGGAAATCACTACTAGATCCAGTTCCTGCTCCTGGGCAATCTGTTTTGCTTTATCAGTAGGATATACTCCCGGCTCTACGTTATCGCCCACCAAACGAAGCTCTCTCACACGAATTTTATCGTTGATCAAGTGTAAGTCCTCCTGTACCGGACGTCTCTGTGGGCCCCTGTTGTTAAATCTTTGTGCTATTGTATTATAATTTTATTGGTTAACTCTAATTTAATTTTATTCAGAATATTCTGAACTGCCAAATCCTTGATGCTAGATCGCCGATTCTTTTTTGAAGTAGGAAACGAAGTCTTCGAGATTCATTGCTCCCAGATCGCCTTCCCCACGTCTACGTACAGAAATTGTGCCATCTTTCTCCTCATTTTCCCCTACCACAAGCATAAACGGGATTTTATTCAATTCCGCATCACGGATCTTTTTACCTGTCTTTTCGTTTCTGTTGTCAATCTGACCGCTAATATCGTGATTTTCTAAAAATTCTGAAACTTTTTTAGCATAATCTGCATATTTTTCGCTGATCGGAAGGATAATAAACTGATCCGGGCTCAGCCACAACGGGAAATCTCCGGCCGTATTCTCAAGAAGAATCGCTATAAAGCGTTCCATCGAACCGAAAGGTGCTCTGTGGATCATGACCGGTCTATGTTTCTCATTGTCGTTTCCGATATAGTGAAGGTCAAATCTTTCCGGCAAATTATAATCTACCTGGATGGTTCCCAGCTGCCATTTTCTTCCTAAGGCATCTTTTACCATAAAATCCAGCTTCGGCCCGTAAAATGCCGCTTCACCATACTCAATTACCGTTTTCAGGTTTTTATTTTTGGCTGCAGTAATGATAGCGTTTTCCGCCTTTTCCCAGTTCTCATCGGAACCGATATATTTTTCTCTGTTATCAGGATCCCTTAAAGAAACCTGAGTCACAAAATCTTCAAAACCCAATGACTTGAATACGTAAAGTACAAGATCGATTACCGCTTCAAATTCTCCCAACAGCTGATCCGGAGTACAGAATAAGTGAGCATCATCCTGGGTAAAACCACGAACTCTCGTTAAACCATGAAGTTCTCCCGACTGCTCGTAGCGGTAAACCGTTCCGAATTCGGCGTATCTCTTCGGCAGATCCCTGTAGCTCCATTGCGAAGTCTTGTAGATTTCACAGTGGTGCGGGCAGTTCATTGGTTTCAGCATGAATTCTTCTCCTTCGTTTGGCGTTTTGATCGGCTGAAAGCTGTCTGCGCCGTATTTATCCCAGTGTCCGGAAGTTACATACAGTTCTTTGGCCCCGATATGCGGAGACATTACAAACTCATAACCTCCTTTTTTCTGAGCGGCGGAAAGGAAATTTTCCAGTTTTCTTCTCAGAGCGGTTCCTTTCGGCAGCCATAATGGCAATCCGGCACCTACTTTTTCAGAGAAAGCGAAAATACCAAGTTCCTTACCCAGTTTTCTGTGGTCTCTTCTTTTGGCTTCTTCCAGTCTCTCCAGATATTCAGTTAAATCTTTCTGTTTAGGGAAAGATACCCCGTAAACCCTTGTCAGCTGAGGGTTTTTCTCGTTTCCTCTCCAGTAGGCTCCGGCGGCATTTAAAATTTTTACCGCTTTTACAATACTTGTATTCGGAATATGTCCTCCACGGCAAAGATCCGTGAAGTCATCATGGGTTACAAAAGTAATTTCACCATCGTCAAGATTGGAGATCAGTTCTACTTTGTAAGGATTATCGGCGTACACCTTTAATGCTTCTTCTTTGGAAACGGGATACAGAGAGAACGTTGAACCTTTTTTAGCATTTTCAAGTACCTTCTTCTCGATCTTTTCAAAATCTTTTTCCGATAAGCTTTCGTCGCCGAAATCTACATCGTAGTAAAACCCGCTTTCAATAGCCGGACCGATCGTTAACTTAGCATTTGGATAAAACTCAAGGATTGCCTGTGCCAGAAGGTGGGCAGAAGAATGCCAGAAGGCTTTCTTTCCAAGATCGTCATTCCAGGTCAGCAGCTGTAACGTAGAATCCGTGGTGATAGGCGTGGTCGTCTCTACTTGTTTATCATTAACGACTGCGGAAATGGTATTTCTAGCCAATCCCTCGCTTATAGATTTTGCCACGTCAAGCGGAGTTACTCCCGCTTCGAATTCTTTGACGCTATTGTCTGGAAGTGTAATTTTTATCATTGTTTACTAAGAAATTTTAAGACGCAAAAATACGAATTTTTTACTTAGTATGCTACTTTCGGAGGGAATTGTAAATTATAGGGACTAAATTTATTCCTGCAGTTTCGAGTTATTTGTAGAAAAAAGGACAGCCCAGGCAATGGGATAGATATAATTGTTGTATTTAAATAGTTCATAATAAGCAGTTTAAAAGGCAATATGGTAAAGCCGTTAGACTTGATAAAACAAAATCTTCACAACTCCAAAAAGCCCTAATAGTAAGGTAAAAGCTCGTACTGCATAGCCCGATGACGTGGAGTAACGAATGATCCGATTCCGTAAAGGAGCGGTAAATTTCTATATTAAAATCAATTCATAAAGTATAGCAATAATTTTCCTGCTATCAGATATGAGATGAATAAAGCAATGAGAAGGCGAAATCCATTAGCCATCGATAAAACTAATTCCGCCTTTTGTACCGTACTTTCTCTTTAATAATCTGGATTACATCCACGTTCCTCACTTTAGATTTTACCCATCCGTGAATATCGATATACAACAGTGATCTTCTGTAATACTCATTTCCGGCAAAACATTCCAGCTTTCTGTCAAATTCTCTGAAAGCTGCCATTTGAAGATCGGGGGCAGCCTCGTTTAAATTTCTGAAAAAATCTATGCTTTCTTCATGAAATTCATCGGGTTTTTTCATTTTTCTAACAAATCGCACAGTGGCCTTAATTAATTCGTCATAGTCTTCATCACTACCGGATTCATACTTAGCCATAAAAATCAAAATCCGGGTGTGAAACAGCAGATCTTCCTGAACGTTTCCTTTGGATTCAATGATTTTCAATGAATATTGTACGGATTCCTCAAACTTTTTGCTTCCGAACAGCATCGCGGCCATTTTCAGATACAAAATCATAAAGTGGTGTTCGTCGATTTTATCACGGAGCTTCTCCATTTTTATCTCAATTTCAGGGATCAGCTTGGAGCCGGAAAAGAATTCCCCTTTTACAAAGTGAATATTCATCAGCGTATTGTAATGAGTCAGAAAAATAAGCGATTGCAGATTTTCATTTTGAGCAAAGCTTGAAGAGCGTACCGTTTCATTAAATTGCCGGAAACTGTTCTCTAGAATATCGATATTACCATACAGGAAAAGGATTTTCAGAAGGTAAGTATTTCCTTTGATGTACCAGACGGGATGGCTGACGATCATTTCAGGATTATTATAAAACAGATCTACCCACTGGGAAGCATATTTTAAAGTGTATTTATACTCCTGGAGCAGCTGGTTTTTCCAGACATGTGCCTTAAAATACCAGAGCTTTTCTGTAAAATTCAGCCTTTTAAAATTAATTTTCTGAATTTTTGTATTAAAAAGTTCCATAATTTCGGCCCGGTCTTCATCATTTTTTACATAACCGTGCGTCAGCATTTCGCTGTACAGTTTCAGGGAAAGATTAGATAATTCAGTGGTATAGTGATTTTGCCTGCTGATTTCCGTTGACTGAAGAATCAGTTCTTCGGCACGACCCTCGATACTCCGCGTAATAAATTGCGATTCAATTACTTTTTCAAGGTCAATAATCTCCGAAGCAATGGTTTTCTCATCAAGTTCCAAAGCAGACTGCTTGGTTTTATCGAGTATTTTCAGGGCCTGCTTGTACAGGCCTTTCTGGTAAAGGATATTGGCAAAATCCAGCTGCTCACGAAGCTGTATGCGGTAATTCTGATGACTTGGATTGAGCCTTAAACTAACGAGAATCTGTTTGTAGAGGTGTGCTTTAAGATTGGAAAGTTGCTGCTTGGTAGATATTTTCTTAGTAAGGATGATCCGCTCATCATATTCATTCATCTTATCCATTTCGGAAAACAGGAGCAGGAATTTGGCATCCGCATTAATTCCGAGACGGTTTACATACAGCCTGAATTGACGTTTTTCTGAGGTTGTCAGGGATTTGATCAGGATAAATAAAAAATCTTTGTGCAATTCTGCCATTGTAAATTTTTTGAATTCAAAATTATGATTATCAGTGATTTGAAATTAAATTACAACATTTCGGATGTTGTAGTTTTCGTAACAACCGGAGCCGACTAAACGTTTCATCTTTCTAGTTTTGATTCAAAATTAAGTAAAAAACTTCATTATGAATTCCGAAAAAATTGAAATTTTTGACACTACGTTGCGGGATGGGGAACAGGTCCCTGGCTGTAAACTGAATACGGAACAGAAATTAATGATTGCGGAAAAGCTGGATGAATTGGGAGTGGATATTATTGAAGCCGGTTTCCCGGTTTCAAGCCCCGGAGATTTTCATTCCGTTTCGGAAATCTCAAAACTGGTAAAAAATGCAAAAGTATGTGGATTGACGAGAGCTAACCGGAAAGATATCGAAGTGGCTGCAGAAGCTTTACGTTTTGCCAAAAAACCAAGAATCCATACGGGAATCGGAACTTCGGATTCACATATCAGGTATAAATTCAATTCAAACAGGGCAGATATTATTGAAAGAGCGGTCCAGGCGGTAAAATACGCAAAAACTTTTGTGGAAGACGTAGAGTTTTACGCAGAAGATGCCGGCAGAACGGATAATGATTATCTGGCAAAAGTCTGTGAGGAAGTGATCAAAGCCGGGGCAACCGTGCTGAATATTCCCGATACCACAGGCTACTGCCTTCCTGAAGAATACGGCGAAAAAATAAAATACTTAAAAGAAAATGTAAAGGGAATCGATAAAGCGGTTCTTTCATGCCATTGCCACAACGACCTGGGAATGGCTACTGCCAATTCGATTTCGGGCGTCATCAACGGGGCCAGACAAATAGAGTGCACCATTAACGGGCTTGGTGAGAGAGCTGGTAATACTGCTTTGGAGGAAGTAGTAATGATCTTGCGGCAACATCCGGGCTTGCAGTTGTATACCGATGTAAAATCCAAAATGCTGAATCCAGTGAGCCTATTGGTTTCCGAATTGATGGGAATGCCGGTACAGCCTAACAAAGCAATTGTAGGCGCCAATGCTTTTGCTCACAGCTCCGGAATTCATCAGGATGGCGTTATCAAGAACCGTGAAACTTACGAAATCATCGATCCCTCCGAAGTCGGTGTAAATGCTTCAACCATCGTACTGACCGCCCGTAGCGGACGTTCGGCGTTGGCATACCGTTACAAAAACATAGGATTTGAAGTGACTAAAAATGAGCTTGATTTTCTTTATGAAGAATTCCTGAAAGTTGCTGACCGTAAGAAAGAGGTGGATAATGACGATCTCAGTGCAATTATCGAAAGAGTGACAAGAAAAATAGGATAAGAGCATTGACTGTAACAGAACCAAAATGAATAATAAGAAAACACTTTTTGACAAAGTCTGGGATGCTCATGTTGTGGAAACAATTCCCGACGGGCCTCAGATTATATACATTGACAAACATCTGATCCACGAAGTGACAAGTCCTCAGGCGTTTGCTGAACTGGAATCCAGAAATCTGGAAATCTTCAGGCCCGAACAGATTGTGGCCACTGCTGATCATAATGTTCCCACCTGGGATCAGGATAAGCCGATTCGGGATGAATCTTCAAGGAATCAGGTAGAACAGCTGACGGAAAACTGTAAAAAAAATCATATTGAATTGTATGGTTTAGGGCATCCATATCAGGGAATCGTTCATATTATAGCTCCTGAGTTGGGCGTTACCCAACCGGGAATGAGTATCGTCTGCGGCGACAGTCACACCTCTACCCATGGTGCTTTCGGTTCGATAGCCTTCGGAATAGGCACCAGCCAGGTGGCTCAGGTATTTGCCAGCCAATGCCTCCTGTTGAATAAGCCCAAATCCATGAGGATTACCGTCAACGGAGAATTAAATCAGAATGTCCAGCCTAAAGATGTGATCCTTTATATTATCTCAAAGGTCGGAACCGATGGGGGAACTGGTTATTTCTGCGAATATGCCGGGAATGTTTTCGAGGAAATGTCGATGGAAGGAAGAATGACTGTCTGCAATATGAGCATCGAAATGGGTGCCCGCGGCGGAATGATCGCTCCGGATGAGACAACCTTCCAATATGTAAAAGGCAGGACCTTTGCGCCAAAAGGCGATGAATGGGACGAAAAACTGGAATACTGGAAAACTCTTAAAACCGATGAAGAGGCGATTTTTGATGCAGAATTTTCTTTTGATGCGGCAGATATTTATCCGATGGTAACGTATGGAACCAACCCGGGAATGGGGATTTCCATTCATCAGCGGGTTCCGGCTCCACAAAACGATTCGGAAGAAAAAGCATTGAAATACATGGGACTAAAACCCGGTCAGGTGCTTTCTGACCTACAGGTAAACTACGTTTTTATCGGAAGTTGTACCAATGCAAGAATTGAAGATTTCCGCTCTGCGGCAAATTATATCAAAGGAAAAAGAAAGCCGGATCATGTGCAGGCCCTTATTGTTCCGGGATCACAGCAGGTGGTGAAGCAGATTTATGAGGAAGGTCTGGATGCCATTTTCAGTGAAGCCGGGTTTCAGATCCGTCAGCCAGGATGTTCAGCCTGTCTCGCAATGAATGACGATAAAATTCCCGAAGGTGAATACTGTGTATCCACTTCCAACAGAAATTTTGAAGGCCGTCAGGGACAGGGGGCAAGAACCATCCTGGCAAGCCCTCTGACTGCGGCAAAAGTAGCGATTGAAGGAAAAATTTCCGTATTTGAAAACTGATGAAGAAGGTGAATAGTGAATTATGCTTTGCAGGTAAATTATGCTTCGCAAGTGAATTTAAAATTAACTATTGACTCAAAGAGTAAATAGTCATCATCAAAACCCCGAATTAAATAAAATCAACTGAAAAATTCCACTCCTCTGGAGGGGTGGCAAAAATTCCAAAAGAATTTTTGACGGGGTGGTTTAAAAGGGTGAATTTTGCTCCGCATGTGAATTTTAAAACGTAATTAAATTGATCATCTGTAAGAATTGACCATTGATTTAAAAGCGAATAGTAAATCAATTTGTTGCCCAAGTGAACTGCTGGAAGACATTTGAAATTAGACTTACAAAGTAAAATTCACAAATGAAAAAATAAATGATGATTTTGTTCTAAAATGAATTTCAAACGGCTCGAAAATTGACAAGCAAAGCGGATTGACCGCAGGAATTGACGATTGACTTCAAAAAACTAAACAAAAATGCAAAAATTATTAAAATTAAAATCCCGCGCGATTCCTTTGCCGGTAGAAAATATAGATACGGACCAGATTATTCCGGCCCGCTTTCTAAAAAGTATTGATAAAAAAGGCTTCGGAGAAAATCTCTTCAGGGATTGGCGGTATGATGTACACACAGGAAATAAAAATCCTGATTTCGTACTGAACAATCCTGAATACAGCGGTGAAATTCTGGTGGCTGGAAACAACTTCGGTTGCGGAAGCAGCCGGGAACACGCGGCGTGGGCTTTGACAGATTACGGTTTCAAAGTTGTTGTGTCAAGCTTTTTTGCGGATATTTTTAAAGGAAATGCCTTGAATAACGGATTGCTCCCGGTAAAAGTTTCGGAACAGTTCTTAAAGAAAATTTTGAATGGAATCACCCGGAATCCGGAAAGTGAGCTGGCAGTGGATGTTGAAAATCAGACCCTAACTTTTGAAGATGCCACTGAAGGCTTTGAAATGGATTCGTATAAAAAAATATGCCTGATGAACGGATATGACGATATTGATTTTCTCATCAGCAGAAAGCAGGCGATTGAAGCATTTGAACTTAAAACGCAGAAAGTATATGAAAACTGATTTTAACATTGCCGTTCTTCCCGGTGACGGAATTGGACCCGAGGTCGTAAGTGAAAGCATTAAGATCTTAAATGCCATAGCTGAAGCCTTTCATTACCGGTTTGATTATACCTACGGACTGATGGGTGCCGAAGCCATCTATAAAACGGGAAATCCTTTGCCGGACGAAACCCTGGAAATGTGCAGGCAGTCTGATGCCGTATTGTTCGGGGCCATCGGAGATCCGTCATTTGATAATAATCCTGATGCGAAGGTACGTCCGGAGCAGGGCCTCCTGAAACTCCGTAAGGAGCTTGGTCTTTTTGCCAACATCCGTCCGCTAAAGACCTCTGCCTCACTGGTTGAAAAAAGTCCTCTGAAAAAAGAAATTATTGAAGGAACCGACATTCAGATCTTCAGAGAACTGGTGAGCGGCATTTATTTCGGGGAAAAATTTACAGATGAAGAAGCGGGATATGCTTACGATAATTGTAAATATCACCGTGATGAGATTGCACCGATTGTTCATATGGCATTCAAGGATGCGCAGAAACGCAGAAAAAAACTAACTTTAATCGATAAGGCGAATGTTCTGGATACTTCAAGATTGTGGCGGAAGGTGTGCCAAGAAATCGCTGCGGAATATCCTGATGTGGAACTAAACTTCATGTTTGTCGACAACGCTGCCATGCAGCTGATCCTCAACCCAAAACAGTTTGATGTAATTGTTACCGAAAATATGTTCGGGGATATCATTTCAGATGAAGCGAGTGTTATAGGCGGTTCGATCGGGCTGCTGCCTTCTGCTTCCATCGGAAATGGAAATGCCTTGTTTGAACCGATCCACGGATCTTATCCGCAAGCAAAAGGAAAAGGAATTGCAAATCCAATTGCTTCCATCCTGAGTACCGCGATGATGCTGGATTATCTACAGCTGGATCAGGCGGCAGAAAAACTGCGCCAGTCTGTTGAATATGCCATTGAAAATAGATATGTAACCGTAGATCTGAACAGCGAACAGCCTTATTCAACAGGTGAAGTAGGAAGTTTTATTGCAGATTACATCACGTATTCTGAAAAGTCCTATTATAATTTTGAAAACGTAAAGCTCGGAAAATCTACCATTGTATAAAAGACCATAGCAAAATTCGCTTCGCTTACATCAGATACATTCAATAGTCCATAAAAAATTCACTGGCGGAGCGAATTGCTTTTTAGATACGGTTTGATTTTTATTTGTATATTTTTTTTCTAAAAAGGTTCCGTCTCATCCGAGACAGAACCTTTTTATTTACCTTTATTCTTCTGTATTATCGGTTTTCCCCGAGGTATTGTTTTTTGAAGATTTCTGTACATCTTCTTTATCTACATCAGAAGGATTTGTTTTTTCTGAAGAAGCAGGAATGTTTTGAAAATCCTCATTCTGCTTTTTGGTTTCCGCCTGGTTGGCAGATTCTTTACCTTTTTTGTTGTCGTCCTGTGTGTTCATAGCTTACAATTTTATAGTCCTAAAATACCCAGCTTACCAGTCTGGTCTTCTATACTGTAATTCAAAGCTTTTGCCAAAACGAAAATATTGTTTAGATTTTCCATCAATTGCCCGCGGCCTTCCGTCCTCAGTTTATTCTGGTCGATTGATTTAATGGCAGTATCTTTCGCTTTCTGGGTAACGTTCTTAATATCTTTCTCTGAGATCCTGTTGAAAAAAGAATCGTCTACAGACTGGATTTCAACACTCGGAGTAATCCTGATATCGGCATCCGGCAGTTCAGTAATCAGCAGTTTTTTGTTGACGGAATCTACTTTAATTTTCATTTTATTCAAATCGTATGAGACCTGCGCATTGGTTTTGGTAAAAGTAATAATGCTGTTGCTCGAAACTTCTTTGCCGAAAAATTCATAGCCCATTTTGGTTTTCTGAATGGAGGACGTATTCTGCTCCAGAACAACCATTTTATTCATTTTAGCGATCTGATTGGTCAGAATATAATAATCCGATTTTTCTGTTTTCTTACTTGGATCTAAGCATGATTTAAAACTGAAAAACAGAATAACCATTACGACTACTCCTGCCAGAAACGGAACGATAATTTTAATATTTCTCAAACCTTATTTTATTTACCGAAAATTTCTTTGATCACAGAGCCATCGTCTTTCTTCAGGATTTCTACCAGATCCCTTTCAATATATCCTGTTGTAGGCATTTCAATAATCCTTCCGATTTCCTTGCCGTATTTTTGTACGATGATGGTAGGAACTTTCTGAACGTTATAAAGGCTTTCTTCGCCGTTCGGAGACTCTTTTTTCCTATTAACGGCAATAATTTTCAGTTTGCCTTCAGGGTAATTTACTTCTTCCAGAATTCTCATCAGCCTGGGAAAATCGCGGTGAGAATCTTCGCACCAGGTTCCGATAAAAACAACAATATTGTAAGAATTGATTTTACGTTTCTTCAGTTCGCTGACGGCTTTCTGATCCATGGTATATTCGTCATGCTCTTTTGCGTACCAGTCAGAATAGGGAGCCTCTGTAAATTTGCTCTTGAGCTGCATTCCCAGCAGCATTTTGCCGTCATTCGTAGTTTCTACTTCACGGCCGACTACTACTTTTTGTGCAGAAAGCTGTTGTCCTGCAAGAAACAGGGCCGAAACGGCAAAAATATTTGTGATAATTTTTTTCATACTTTATTTCTCAATAATCGTTTTTAAATCGGCAGGAGAGTAGTATTTGTTCTTTAAGACTTTATGATCTGCCCTTCGGTATACGTTGAATTTCTCACCCGACTTTTCATAAAATGATTCAACATCCTTAGCTTTGTAAAACGCTACGGTTTCCTGTGCCTGCTCTTCATTATCGCAGGCCTTGGACATGTTCGACCTCTGAACTTCGTTGAACAGTTCTACAAATTTGCTGCCAAGTCCGAATTCCAGAACCGCACCGCTCAAAACGTACTGCAGGTCACATAAAGCATCGGCAATTTCAACGATATTGTTATCGGCGATGGCTTGTTTCAATTCATTCAGCTCTTCCTGAAGAAGCTCCACTCTTAAGTTGCATCTTTCCAAAGAAGGGATCTGCGGGTTCTCCAAAATAGGGGCTTTAAAAGTGGTGTGGAATTCTGCTACCTGATTCAGACTGTCAATTTTATCCATGAATATTTTTTAATTTACGCAAATATAAAAATTCGGTTTTACAAATCGGGAATCAGCATCAAGGTTTTTCCAAACCTAAAGTTTAATTTGGTTAATAACTTGTTTAAATTCATCCTTTATTTTTTATCATTGAACTTAAGATGCTGTACCCTGGGAAAAATCAATGTATTGGCTGTTCATCAGTGTTCATTTAAGTCATCTTATTGAAATAAAAAATAACAGCATCATCTGAGCATAAGTTAAAGACCCTTACTTGAATAAGCACCAAACCTGATTTTAACACAAATAGCACTAATTATCTCACAAATGCTCACAACTGATAGGGTGTCATTAGTGAAATTATCAGTGTTATTAGTGAATATATTCGTGTGATTTGTGTTTAAGCCACCCGTATTAAGCGTTAGTATACTTTCGAAAAAAATCATATCAAAAAGTTTCCGAGTTGTCATTTGAAGTCCGCCTTTGAAGATTTCATTATATTTCAGTCATCACTCATTACCCATAAAAAAGACTATCCGTTTCCGGATAACCTTTCACAAGATTAAATTGAGTAAGAAATTAGTTTTTAATGAATCTCTTGGAGATTTCTCCGATCTGGATCATGTAAGCACCTTTAATCAGGCTGCTTACATTCACGGAGCCTCTTTCAAGTTTTCCTGAATTGATTAGTTTTCCACCCATATCGAAGATTCTGTAATCCTCGTCCGTCGAATTTGAAATATGTAAAACATCTTTTGCCGGATTCGGAAATAATTTAATATCCGTGATCAGGTTTTTTGGAGCAGATAATTCTCCTCTACCTGAAGAAACGATATTTACCGTATAATCTTCTACCTGTCCGTAAGTGTAAGATCCGCAGGAAGATGAAGGAATGGAATTGTACTGCATCATTACTCTCATTCGGGTACTTCCTGTACTTGCTGTAGAAGGGATGGTTATGGATCCCGTTACCGGAGCAGTCGTGGAAGCTGATTTAGACCAAACAAGTTCACCGCTGTCTGTGAAATCCCCGTCGCCATTATAATCGATGTACACGGCATAGGCTTCATTATATTTGGTAGATGTCCAGACAGGCGTTATGGAAATGGTATATGCAGAACCTTTTGTAACATTGGTTGAGATTGAGGTAAAGTTCTCATATCCTGCAGTTCCTGTGGAATTATTGTTAATGGTTCCGAATTTTACATTTCCGATTCTTTCGTCCCCGGTATTTGTTGCAGAAGCAGAACAGTAACTTACGGTACTTCCCGCAGAGGTGGTTACGGAAACCGTATTGCTGGATGTTGAAGTATTCCCTGCAGCATCTTTAGCTCTTACGCTGAAGCTGTAGGTGGTGGAA
The DNA here is from genome assembly GCA_913778085.1 of uncultured Chryseobacterium sp. GTDB lineage: Bacteria > Bacteroidota > Bacteroidia > Flavobacteriales > Weeksellaceae > Chryseobacterium. The sequence goes on along the minus strand of CAJYXJ010000020.1, from coordinate 133,893 downwards.
GGGCTTAATCCGGTTACTGTATACGAAGTGGAAGAGGTAGAGCCGATCATTGAGCTTCCCTGGTAAATGTCATATCCTGTTACGCCTACATTATCCGTAGCACCGGACCATCCAAGATTGGTAGTGGTGGAAGTGGTTCCAGAAGCGGACAGGGTAGGAGCCGTAGGAGCTTCAAGATCTCCGGTTGAAGAGCCCGCATTTACCGTGATGTTGGCATTATTTATATCAAAGAAAATATGATTGGAACCTTTTACCATAATTCTTCCTGTGGAAGTGGATGAATTCGGGATCGTTACCGCCTGTGATCCGTCGTTAGGAGTTCCGGACAGTAAGGTGGCCCATGTATTTCCGCCATCTGCAGACCAAAGAATGTCTACATTGGACGCGTTCACACCATTTGCCGTTGTTCCGGCCACATTCCATGTTACGGTCTGGCTGCTTCCTCCGGCATAGGTTGTTGCAGAGTTCTGAGAGCTTACACTGAAGGGTCCTGCTGTTCCGTTCACTGTGATAACGGCATCGTCAGAGTTATTTCCGGATCCGCCGGCTCTGTTGTCGCGTACGGTAAACCTGAAATTGTAGCTTCTGGCTACGCTGGATAACGCTTCTACGGTAATCTCGGAACCTGCTGTTGTGGTGGCACCTGCTAGAATAGAGGACATTCTCGGGAAGTATCTCACCGGTGTTGTCTGCGGCGTAAATGATCTGAAAGTAGGGCCGGAAGCTTTTGTAGCACTGGCGGCAGAGCTTGCTCCGGTCTGAGATGAAGAAGCATTGTCCATCTGCTCCCAGATGTAGGTTAAAGAATCTCCGTTAGCATCGGTGCCTGATCCCGTAAGCATAAATGGCGTCCCTTTCGGAATGGTATAATCCAGTCCGGCATTGGCAGTCGGGATGGAATTGCCTGTGCTGGTACTGACAGGGCACGTCTTGGCTTTGATATTATTGGTGATCTGCTGGATGCTGATCGCGTGGAAAAATGCATCCGAGTGCGGCTGAATATCCTGAGCGGTAATTCCCGCATATCCCATGATTGTCGATCCGGATCCGGGTTCCATATTCGCACCCGTTCCTTCGTTACTCATGGAGAATGTGTGGTTTCCGCCAAACTGGTGTCCCATTTCGTGGGCAACATAATCGATATCGAAGTTATCGCCCGCCGGAATTCCGTCTGCAGGGGAAGTGTACCCGCTTCCTTTGGAGCCGTTGGTGCATACGCATCCGATACATCCTGCATTTCCTCCGCCTCCGGTAGCTCCGAATAAGTGACCGATGTCATAGTTGGCCTCTCCGATTACGGAGGTAAGGGTAGACTGCAATTGGGAGTTCCAGTTGTTCATCTGTGATGACGGGGAATAAGGATCTGTGGATGCATTGGTATAAATCACAGAATCGTTATTGGAGATCAGGACCATTCTTGCAGAGAAATCTTTTTCAAATACTCCGTTAACGCGGGTCATGGTATTGTTCATAGCAGCTAAGGCATTGGCTTTTGTGCCGCCGAAATAAGTGGTGTATTCTCCCGTACATGACAGTGCCAGCCTGAAGGTTCTCAATTTGGCATCGTCGGCATTCGGTCTTGCGGTAAGATTGGAATTTCCGGCAACGCCTTTCTGGGCAACATCAATAACCTTACACTCAAAAGCGCTTAAATTATCTTTTTTATCAGACTTTTTATATACCACATAAGTAGAAAGGTCTTTTGAATAAGGCTCGATAAAAACGGCGGATTTATCGCCGTAAATTTCCATTGAGGATAATCCCAGCGGCGAAATGCTGAAATAGACCGTTGTGCTGGAGTCTCCCAGCCCTTCGCCAACATACGATTTGATATCAGGATATTTTGCTGCCAGCTGAGGATCAAAATTGGAATTTTCCCTTACTTTAAAATTTTCCATTTGTCCTTGTGAATTTGGAAAAGAGATAATGATTTCCGATTTTTCTCCCGGAGCAAGACGTTTCGGTGCTCTGGCCAGAACATTTTTCAGTCCGTTGATATCAAGGCTGTAGATTTTGGGGTTTCTGAGAGTCGATTTGTTTTCGAAAATTTCTGAAGTATTTTTTCCTGAGTTTTCAGACCAGAGACGGTCGGTCTGTGCGAATGAAATGCCTGATGCAAGCACTCCAATCAACAATAGTTGTTTTCTCATATACATTCTTATTTTGATTGTGGAATATCAAAGCTAATCAAAAATACAATATGAAAAATAAAATTTTTTAAGAAATTTTTTGATGATTCGTTTAAACAATTATGCAATACATTAATTATCATCAAACAATGATTTGGTCCTGAAAATAAAATAGCATCCGAATCTACGGATGCTATTGAGGGATGAATCGTATAATTCTAATTTTTAAATTATCTGGTAATATCTCTTCCGATAACCAGTCGCTGGATTTCGGAAGTACCTTCACCGATCGTACAAAGTTTTGAATCTCTATAGTACTTTTCAGCGGGGAAGTCTTTGGTATAACCATAACCGCCGAAAATCTGAACGGCATTATTGGCAATTCTTACACAGGCCTCAGAAGCATATAGTTTAGCCATAGCTCCTTCTTTAGTCATTTTCTGTTTTGCGTTTTTCAATGTGGAAGCCCTCTGGATCAGCAATTCCGCAGCATCGATTTCCGTAGCCATATCCGCCAGCATAAAATTGATGGCCTGGAATTCCGAAATGGATTTTCCGAACTGATGCCTTTCTTTGGCATACTTCAAAGCTGCTTTGTAAGCACCTCTTGCGGTTCCTAAACTTAGTGCCGCAATGGAAATTCTCCCTCCGTCAAGGATTTTCATGGCTTGTTTGAATCCTTCGCCGACTTCTCCCAAACGGTGCGAATCCGGTACACGGACGTTGTCGAAGATAAGTTCTGCCGTTTCGGAAGCTCTCATGCCCAGCTTGTTTTCCTTTTTACCTGAACTGAATCCCGGCATTCCTTTTTCAAGGACAAAAGCAGTAGAATTATTTTTCGCTCCTTTTTCACCTGTTCTGGTCATTACTACCGCAATATCACCGGAAATGGCATGGGTGATAAAATTTTTAGCTCCATTGATGATCCATTCGTCGCCGTCTTTTACGGCAGTCGTAGACATTCCTCCGGAATCCGAACCTGTATTGTGCTCCGTCAATCCCCATGCTCCGATTACTTTTCCGGAAGCTAGCTGAGGAAGCCATCTGTGCCTCTGTTCTTCGTTTCCGAATTCGTAAATATGGTTGGTGCAGAGTGAATTGTGTGCAGCTACAGAAAGTCCGATTGACGGATCTACCTGAGAGATCTCATCCAGGATCGTTACATATTCATGATATCCGAGACCGGAACCCCCATATTCTTCAGGGATTACAATTCCCATAAATCCCATTTCTCCCAGCTCATGAAACAGATCTTTAGGGAAAGTCTGGCTTTCGTCCCACTCCATAATGTTTGGTCTGATGTTCTTTTCAGCAAACTCTCTTGCCGTCTCCGCTATCATTTTGATATTGTCAATAGTCTCTGTATTCATATAGATAATAGTTAATTCCCAAAGATAAATAAATTGCGGTAACACCCAAAAAAATTATTATACCCATAGGATTTTATTCACAAAAAACTAATTTTCAATTTTTTATATTCAGTTAATTAATGATTTTTTAATAAAATTTTCCGAATTTTAAGCGAATTAATTTACTATTTTAGCCACCCCAATTTTTATACAATGAAAAAACTTCTCCTACCTGTCATATTGATTTCATCCTGTTTGGCGGCACAGGCTCCGGCCGGCTATTATAACGGAACATCCGGCCTTACCGGATACGCTCTCAAATCTAAACTGCACGATATTATTTCAGCCAAAAATATCAACTGGAATTACAGCGATCTGCAAAATTTTTACAACCAGACCGATCTGGATAAATATTATGATCATACTGCTGCAAATACGACTTATTTACTGGATATTTATTCTGAAATACCGTCGGGTCCGGATATGTACGAGTATACATCTGCACAAATGATCGGCAGTGCATCTGCAGAAGGCCAGGGCTGGAACCGCGAGCATATGATGCCTCAAAGTACTTTTTACAGCAATTATCCGATGTATTCGGATCTTTTTTATGTTGTCCCGACGGATGCAAGAATCAATCAGCTCCGAAGCAATTATCCTTATGGAATCGTTGGTTCCACCATCTATTATACTTTCAGCAATTCCTCCCGAATCGGGAATTGTGCCATTCCGGGAATCACTTATACGGGGAGGGTTTATGAGCCTATTAATGAATTTAAAGGAGATGTTGCCAGAAGCCTGCTTTATTTCGCAGTAAGGTACGAAGGTAAATTAGGGACTTTTAATTTTAACAATAATGCCAATCCTGCTTCCGATACAAATCCTCTCGACGGAACAGAAGAGCGGTCGTATGATCCTGCTTATATCAATATGCTGCTGCAGTGGCATCAGCAGGATCCCGTTTCCCAAAGGGAGATCGACAGGAACAATACCGTCTATGCAATACAGAACAACCGCAATCCTTTCATCGATAATCCTTCATGGGCCGCTGCCATCTGGAGCCAGACTGCTGATGCCGTAGCACCGCAGGCCCCCGCTAATCTTTCGGCTATCCAGAACAGTGCCTATTTTACCACATTAAGCTGGACCCCTAGCAGCAGCACGGATGTAATCGGCTATAAAATTTACCAGAACGGAACACTGATCGGATCAACAAAAAATACAACATTTGTGGCAGATCATTTAACCCCTTCCACCGCTTATACCTTTACGGTAAAAGCTTACGATAACGGTTATCTGCTTTCGTCTGACAGCAATACGGTTTCTTCTTCAACGTTGGCTTCCGATACTTATGCCAAAGATATTATGTTTAGCAAATACCTTGAAGGAACATCGAACAACAAAGGACTGGAAATTACCAATAAAACCGGTCATCCTGTTAATCTGAGTGATTACCGGTTATCCATCCAGTTTCCAAGCGGAAGCAATTATTATTATCCGGATCCTTATGAGCTGGAAGGAATTCTGCAAAATAACGAAACAGCAGTAATACTGAATCCGGATGCGAATTTTTCATGTTATACGATCGGTCAGGCGAGATTTGTAACGGCGGCCCCGCAGATGACCTTTTCCGGAAGCCAGTATTTGGAATTGCGATATAAATCCACTTCGGTAGATGCCATCGGAGTGCCAAACACGAATAATTCTTCAACGCTGGGAAATGTCTCTTTATACAGAAAAACTGCTGTTATGCAGCCTGCCACCACATTCAACATCAACGAGTGGGATTCTTACGCCGTCAATTACTGCCAGAATCTGGGAACGCTGGCCACAGCAGATGCGGGCATGGCTAAACAGCAAGAATTTAGAATTTATCCGAATCCGGTGCATGAAAATATTTTCGTCTATGGCAAAACGGAAAATGTGAAATCCGCACAAATCTGGGATTTTTCAGGAAAACTGATTCATACTGAGGAAAACCCGTTCAGAAATAAGAAGAATATCTCTGTCCAGTCTTTACTTACCGGTTCATACCTGTTAAATCTGGATGGAAAAGTTTATCCGTTTATTAAGAAATAGCTTTATAACTAAAAATCAATAAATTATAATAAAATCGATATAAGCAGATGTACTGATAATCATTATCTATAAGTACATCTGCTTATATTTTTTATTTATAAGTAATTATGCTTATATTTGCAGAATGATAGCGGTCATTACCGGAGATATTATAAATTCACAACACGCGGAAACGAAAGTTTGGATTACCAGACTTAAAAATCTTCTCGACAAATGGGGAAGTGCCCCTGAAACATGGGAAATCTACAGGGGAGATGAATTTCAGTTCAAATGCAATATTGATGACGTATTCTGGCGTTTCTTAGCTATAAAATCATTAATCAGAAGTCAGGAAAATTTAGATGTGCGGATGGCCATCGGAATCGGTGAGGAAAACTTTTCATCGGGTAAGATTACCGAATCCAACGGAACGGCTTATGTACACTCCGGAAGGCTGCTGAACGATCTTAAAAACGATGGGCACACTGTTGCCATCAAAACATCCAGTATTTCCGTAGACCGGGACCTGAACATTCTGCTGAAATGGTCTTCCAGGGATTTTGACAGCTGGACGGTAGCTACGGCCGAAATTATCCATGAAATGATCATGAATAAAGACATTACCCAGGAAGATCTTGCAAAAAAATTTGCGATCTCCCAGTCATCGGTAAGCCAACGGCTGAAACGGGCAAATTATGAACTGATCGCAGAAACCAATCAATATTTCAGAAAAAAAATCTCCGAACTTTAAGCATGATTTTTATCCAGCTCATATTCGCACATCTATTGGGAGATTTTATTCTTCAGCCGGATTCATGGGTTGTAGAGAAGGAAAGTAAAAAACTGAAAAGCGGTTATCTGTACCTTCATGCGCTGATCCATACGCTTTTGAGCTTTGTTTTTATTTGGAACACCAAACTTTGGTGGATCGCACTGACTGTAGGAATATCACACCTGATGATCGATGCCGCCAAAGTGAGCTTTCAGAACGTTAAAAATAAAAAAAGCGGGTTCTTTATCGATCAGATGCTGCATGTTCTGGTAATTGCCGGAATTTCCTTTTACTCAAATGAATTCAATTTTGAATTTTTAAAAAATATGAATTTCCTGAAAATTTTAGCAGGTGCGGTATTTCTTACAACGCCGGCTTCCGTGTTTATCAGGATTTTATTGTCGTCCTGGACACCTGTTCCGGAGACGGCAGGAAATATACAAACGGAGTCTTTATCGAGTGCCGGAAAATATATCGGGATTCTGGAGCGTTTATTGGTTTTCACCTTCATTATGGTGAACCACTGGGAAGGTGTAGGTTTTATGGTGGCGGCAAAATCCGTATTCAGGTTCAGCGACCTGGCACAGGCAAAGCAGAGGAAACTTACGGAATATGTGCTGATAGGAACGCTGCTGAGTTTCGGCATGGCGGTTTTAACAGGAATTTTAATTAAGTAAATATATAAATCTAACTAAAAGTAATTTCAGAAAATGGAAAAGAAAGAAATGTTGTACGAAGGTAAGGCAAAGCAGGTTTTTGCTACCGATAATCCTAATGAAGTCGTAGTACGTTTCAAAGACGATGCTACGGCATTCAATGCTCAGAAAAGAGGATCTGTGGATCTTAAAGGAGAAATGAACAATGCCATCACCACTCTTATTTTTGAGTATTTGAATGAAAAAGGGATTAAGACTCATTTCATCAAACAGCTGGACGAAAGAGAGCAGCTGGTAAAAAAAGTATCGATCATTCCTCTGGAAATGGTGGTAAGAAACTACTCCGCAGGAAGTATGGCCCAGAGATTGGGCGTTGAAGAGGGTATTAAATCTCCGGTGACGATCTTTGATATCTGTTATAAGAAAGACGAATTGGGAGATCCGCTTATTAATGATCACCACGCAGTTTTCTTAGGTGCTGCCACTTATGAGGAGCTTGATGAAATGTATGAGCTGACGTCGGATATCAACGAAATCCTGATCGATCTTTTCGACAAGATGAACATCATCCTGGTAGATTTCAAGATCGAGCTTGGAAAAACGGCTGACGGCGAAATTATCCTTGCCGACGAAATTTCTCCGGATACATGCAGACTTTGGGACAAAGATACCATGAAGAAGCTGGATAAGGACAGATTCAGAAGAGATCTTGGTGAAGTTACCGAAGCTTATGTGGAGATCTACAACCGATTGAAAGCTGTTCTTGGCAAGTAAATAAAAGCATAGATATAAAGGATGCAGAATTTTTATTTAACATAATATCTAATTCTGCATCTAATCGATATCTGTCAACATAAAATCTAGATTAGAAAAAATAGAATGAAAAGTTTAGACATTCATAAAAGTGAATATTTAAAACAGTTTGAAACCCAGACCTACGGCCGGAATCTTTTCAGAACGCAGGAAGAGGAGAGACTGGATGCGCCCAATGAGGAGTGCGGGATCTTCGGAATGTATTCTGATGATGATCTGGACACGTTCTCGCTTTCACAGTTCGGGCTTTTTGCTTTGCAGCACAGAGGCCAGGAGGCTTGCGGTATTTCTGTTTTAAAGAACGGAAGGATCACCAATATGAAAGACGAAGGGCTGGTTTTGGATGTTTATAAAGAGATCGCCGATCCGGAAACTTTTATGGGAAATTCTGCTATCGGGCACACGCGCTATACGACGGCAGGAGACAAAAAGAAATATAATTTCCAGCCGTTCTTTGCCAAAAACGAATATGACCAGATTATCCTTTCCATCGCACACAACGGCAACCTGACCAACGCCAAAGAACTGAAAGCGGAACTTGAAGCCGAAGGTGTGGTTTTCAGGGCAACATCAGATTCCGAGGTAATTTTAAGACTGATCCAGAAAAACCTGGACTTAGGTCTTCGCGGAGCGATCAAAGCGACAATGGAAAAAATCGAAGGGGCTTATTCCGTTGTGGGAATGACGAGAAATAAATTTTTCGCCTTCAGGGATTTCAACGGGATCCGTCCTTTGGTATTGGGAGCCATCAATGAGAATTCATATGTTGTTGCCTCCGAATCGGTAGCTTTAGATGCGGTAGGGGCGCAATATGTGCGAGATATTTTACCGGGAGAGATCATTTATACCAATGAAAACGAGCCGGGAAAACTTCATTCTTACATGGTGGATGAAGAGAAAGGAAAGCAGAGAATCTGTTCTTTCGAATACATCTATTTTGCTAGACCCGATTCCTCTTTAGAGAATATTAACGTTTACGAAATCAGGGAAAAGTCGGGAGAAAAAATCTGGCATCAGGCTCCGGTGGATGCAGATGTGGTAATCGGTGTTCCGGATTCGGGAGTTCCGGCTGCTATCGGCTTCTCCAAGGCTTCGGGAATTCCTTTCCGACCTGTTCTCATCAAGAACCGGTACATCGGAAGAAGCTTCATCGTTCCGACCCAGGAAATGAGAGAAAGGGTAGTGAACCTGAAACTGAATCCGATTATCTCAGAGATCAAAGATAAAAGGGTAGTGATAATCGACGATTCGATTGTACGTGGAACGACTTCCAAAAGGCTGGTGAAGATTTTAAAAGATGCAGGCGTAAAAGAAATTCATTTCAGAAGCGTTTCCCCGCCGATTATTGCACCATGCTACTTAGGAATCGATACGCCTTCCAAAGATGACCTGATTTCAGCAAACATGTCTACTGAACAGCTTCGCGATTATTTGGGCGTAGATTCTCTTGAATTTTTAAGTGTGGAAAACCTGAAAGATATTTTAGGTTCTGCCAACCACTGCTTCGGATGCTTTACCGAGCAATATCCTGTAGGAAAAGGAGAAGAGGTGGAATTATTTAATTAAAAATTTTTAACTTAAATAAAAAAACGTCAGACTTACATGTAAGTCTGACGTTTTTATTTTGTCCAAGAGGCTTAGAATTTATAAGCTAAACCAATTTGAAACACATTGTTCTTTCCTTCAGAATCAGCGCCTTGAGTTTCTTTGGCAATATCTGTAAGACCCGCAACATATCTTGCCGTAATACCGATATTATCATTGAAATAATATCCTGCACCAAGACCTAATCCAAAATCAAATCCCTTAATATAATCATTAGCTTTTACAGATACGGATTGATATTTAAATTTGGAATCGATCAGAAAACTGAATTGGGGTCCTGCCTCAAGATACAAGTTCGGAAGGGCTTTATACTGAAATAGTACAGGAACTGATATATAACTTAAATTAACTCTTAAATCATCCATTCCGTCAGCTTTTGCTCCCACGCCGTTATATAAGACTTCCGGCTGAACACTAAAGTTTGATGCCAATGGTATATTTGCAAATGCACCCCCGTAAAATCCGGCTTTTGCATTAGAGTCGCCCCCGGAAATTGTGGCGATATTAAGTCCGGCCTTGATCCCGAAACGTACCGGTGAAGCAGAAGAAGCTGCTTTTTCCTGAGCAAAGGACAATGTACCTGCTGTGATCGCAAGTCCTAGAAAAAACTTTTTCATAGTTATTGTTTTAATGTTATTTAAAGTCCTGCAATTTAAGAAAAATATTAAATACACAATAAGCAAACAGTCATGATTTATGATAAAACCTAACCTTTTACTGAAAAGTGAGTTTGTTTGGATCTTTAGATATCTTGCCTACTCTTAAAATTAGGTATGGTTCAGGTTTTGCCGATTGCCACTCAGGATACTTCACCGTGCATGATCCTATAAAAAAGGAATAGAGGTGGAATTATTTTACTTTAATTTAATTTTGATATAAAGCAGACACCCCGGATTTTATTGAAATCCAGGGTGTTTATCTGAAATTGGACGAACTTAAAATTTATAAGCAACTCCCACCTGGAAAACGCTGTTTCTGATGGCATTATCGTTGCTGTTATTATCCTTTATAATATCTGTAAGTCCGGCAACAAATCTTGCTGTAACACCAAATCCCTGTGCAAAATAATAACCTGCACCTAAACCGAGGCCAAAATCGAATCCTTTGTAATAGGTATCTACATCTACAGATCCACCGTCGCCTTTAATTTTTTTATTGATTGCGAAACTGAATTGCGGGCCTGCTTCCAGATATAATGCAGGAAGGACATTGTATTGCACCATTACAGGGACTGAAATATAATCAAGATTCAATCTCACGCTCGGATAATCTTTGTTTTTAGCACCCATTCCGTTGTACAAAACTTCCGGTTGTACACTAAAGTCGCTTGCTACCGGAATATTTGCAAATACGCCTCCATATATTCCGGCTTTGGCTTTTGCATCATCGGAATTGATTGACGCAACATTAAGCCCGGCTTTGATCCCGAAGCGTACCGGTGAAGCAGAAGAAGCTGCTTTTTCCTGAGCAAAAGATAATGTACCTGCTGTAATGGCAAGTCCTAGAAAAAACTTTTTCATAGTTACTATTTTAATGTTATTTAAAGTCCTGCAATTTAAGAAAATTTATTAAGCAGTTAAAGCAAAAAGGTCAGATTTCATCGTGAAATCCGACCATTCTGTTTGAAACTAAGATTTATTTAGAATTTGTAATTCAGGCCCAGTTGGAATACTCTGTTGGTATTCACGTTCTTTTGCGCATCAGTAGCAGCATTTGAGTTATCATAGATATGCGTTAAACTGTTCACATATCTTGCATTGATGCCCAAATTAGGGGTAAAATAGTACCCGAGACCTACCCCGAAACCTAAATTGAATTTCTTGATATCATCTTTGTCAATGCTTTCTGAAGCAGAAACCGTCTGTGTGGTCGTTGTACCGGATGTCGTAGTGGAAATGGTTCTCTCCCCCTTGTTTTTTCCATCCACGAAGTAGCTGACTTCCGGTCCGGCTTCTACATAAAAATTATCGGAAGGCTTCATCTGTAGCATTACGGGAACAGATATATAATTCAGCGTTGTGCTGTAATCCTGTTTCGTTCTTACCGTGGTCGTTCCACTGGTTACTTCATTATCCGATATGACGCTTTTGGCTCCCATCTGGTTATATAAAACTTCCGGCTGTAAAGCGAACTTCTCCGATAACGGGATATTGACGAACACCCCTGCATTAAATCCGATCTTCTGGTTTTTGGCAGTAAGATCCTGTTCGCTGAACTGTGCCGCCGTTGCAGCCCCTTTGATACCGAATCTTACAGGTTCTTTCACGTTCATTGGAGGAACGGGAGCAGGTGACGGTTCAACTTCCTGTGCAAATGCCATGGACGTAACAGCTACTGCCATTCCTAAAAATAACTTCTTCATAATTTTACATTTAAATTTTACTATTGTTGAGCGCCTGATAATTCAATTAGGCATGAATTATTTTACAAAATGCTTGCCAGAAAAGCCGGCAGAGAAAATATAATGGAATAGAATCCATGATATCCACAATTACTTATATGCCAAGCATGGGATATATCTTTAGAATAAAAGTAAAGGTCAGCTTTAAAAAATGAAGCTGACCTTTTATTGAAATCAAAATTGTTTCTGAATTTTCTGCTTCTTAGAATTTGAAGTATAAACCTCCTTGGAAAGTATTGTTTCTGTTTTTATTTCCGTCGTTTTGCAGAGAAGTATTTCCATTTGTATTATTATCTTTCTTATTGATATCCGTAAATCCAGCTACATATCTGGCACTGATACCAAAATTCGGCGTAATGTCATACCCTAAACCAAGACCTACACCCATGTTAAATCCTGAGAAATAGTCTTTAACATCACCGGATTCTGATGTTGTTGTACTTGTAGATCCATTTACTACAGTTGTACGTGCATCTTTAGTTTTTGCACTGGTTAAAAATCCGAATTCAGGACCTGCTTCAATATAAAATGCCGGAGTGGCTCTGAACTGAAGCATTACAGGGATTGTAACATAATCTAAATTCAAGGTTGCAGAACTTGTTGAAGTGACATTATTTCCTAAAACTGTACCGCTTGAACTGCTGCTAACTTTTGATCCCATTTGAGAATACATTACTTCCGGCTGAACGCTGAACATTTCTGAAACAGGAATATTGGCAAAAACACCCCCGGCAAATCCTACTTTTGATTTAGCATCGTCATATCCGTCCTTTGAAATTGATGATATGTTGATCCCAGCTTTTACCCCGAACTTTACAGGGCTTGATGATGACATGCCTGTTGTAGTCTGTGCAAATGCCATTGATCCTGCTGCAAGTGCCATTCCTAAGATTAACTTTTTCATAACTTTAATTTTTTAATTTTTTACTATTTTTCTAATTTTAAATTTTACTACTGTCAATCGTGATTTTGATTTGACGGAAGGAATATTTCAAATTGCTTGCCAAAAAGAAATACCATGATTAAAGTCATAAAAAATCCGCTGTCTTGATTAAGCGGATAGGATTTTAAAAATTTGATTTTCAGTATCTTATTTTTCTATTTTTTTTAAATTGTTTAGAAATAATCTAAATTAAAAAGTATGCTTAAAAAGCTCATTGTTTAAAGTGAAATAAGCATGGAAATTTTTACGCATTATTCAATTTACGGTAAAATTCCAGGGCTTTTGTGATATTTTCTTGGCTGCAGCTGTGATCAAATAAACAGGTTCCGATACCGGATAAAAGAGAGAAATTAATGCGGCTGTCCGTATTTTTCTTGTCATTCAATAAAAGGCTGAAAATTTCTTCATCTTTAAAATCACTGATATCCAGATAAGGATAATATTTCTGAATACTTTCTATAATCAATGTACAGTCCTCTTCCGGGATCAGTTGATCTAAATAAGCAAGATAAGTTTCGGTAATCATTCCCATAGCGACCGCTTCACCATGCAGAACGGGATTTCCTTGCCGTAAACATAAGCTTTCAACCGCATGGCCAATGGTGTGCCCGAAATTAAGGGTTTTGCGGATGTTTTTTTCCTGAAAATCCTTATCTACGACTTCCTGTTTGATGTTCATTGAGGTTTCGATATGAGGAATAATCCCCACCATATCCGGCTTATTGATCCGGATCAGGTTTTCCCAGTGCATCTTATCGGCAATGAGCCCGTGCTTTAGCATTTCTGCAAAACCGCTTCTCAGCTCTTTGAAAGGAAGAGTCTCGAGGAATTTAGGATAAACAAAAATCCGCTCCGGAAAAGTAAAAGTTCCCACCATATTCTTATAATGCATCAGGTCGATGCCCGTTTTTCCGCCGATGGAGGCATCACACATCGAAAGCAGGGTCGTCGGAATATTGATGAATGGGATCCCTCTTTTATAGGTGGAAGCTACAAAACCGCCCATATCTGTAATTACACCGCCTCCCAGATTAATCACCAGGGCCTTACGGTCTGCCTGCATTTCCGTTAAAATCTCCCAAAGCTGGTTGGCTGTCTGGATATTTTTCATTTCTTCGCCGGCCTCAATCTCCAGGATTTCAAAACCAAGATCCGTTTCCATGTTTCCCAGAAGGACCGGAAGACAGTATTCATGCGTGTTCTCATCAACCAGAATAAAGATTTTGCTGAATGATTTTTCGTGGAGAAAGTCGTTCAGCTGGGAAAAATTATCGTTTAATAGTGTTATCATTTTCAGATTTTCTGTAAGGTTTGATATGAAAGTATATACAAAGTTATGATTCTTAATTTTTAACTCGTTGTTAAATGTACTATCTTTGCAAAAATATTTTAGAATGAGCAGAGACAATAATTCAGGAAAACCCAAAAGACCAAGAACTTCAACAAGAAATAATTCTGATGATTCTCGCGCTTCCAGATCCGGAAATTCCGGTTCTAAACCTTTTAAAAAATCTTTTCCGAAAGCGGGAGAAAGAAACTCCGATCATAAAGGATCCAATGCAGGATTCGGAAAGAAACCATTTGAAAGAAATTCTGAAGGATTTGATTCCGGTAAAAAAGATACCAGTTATCAGGCCCGGATGGATAAGAAATATTCGAAAACTGAAAGAGAACCGTATATCACTACTGAAGGGGAAGGTAAAAAGACTTTCGGAAAATCAGCTCCTAAAAGAGGCGGGAAAAGTTTCGATACCCGCGACAAATACGAAAGGGGCAGCCTGAAATACGGAAGAAGACCATCTTCAGAAGGTGATGATCGACAGGATAAGGCAAAATCTTTTGTACAGAAAAGAAGACTGAACAAAATCGATAAGGATGTTCATAAGGATACCGTACGGCTGAATAAATACATTGCCAACTCAGGAATCTGCAGTAGGAGAGAAGCTGATGAGCTGATCACTCAAGGCCTGGTAGAAGTGAATGGTAAAGTGGTAACCGAAATGGGCTATCAGGTAGAAAAAACCGATAAAGTAGTTTTCGACGGGCAGAATATTACCCCTGAGAAACCGGTGTACGTCCTTTTGAACAAACCGAAAGGCTATATTTCTACTACAAAAGATGACAAAGCACGGAAAACGGTTATGGATCTGGTAGCCAATGCTTCACCATACCGACTGTTTCCGGTAGGAAGACTGGACCGTTCCACAACAGGAGTTATCCTGTTGACGAATGACGGACACATGACAAAGAAGCTGACACACCCTTCTTTTGATGCCAAGAAAATCTATCATGTAACACTGGATAAGAAATTAACCCATGAAGATATGAAGCTTATTGCTGAAGGAATCCGTCTGGATGAAGGAGTAGCGGTTGTAGATCAGATTTCCTTTATCGAAGGCAAGCCGAAAAATGAAGTAGGCATTGAGATCCATATCGGCTGGAACCGGGTGATCAGAAGAATTTTCCAGAGATTGGGATATGAAGTGGAAGCGCTTGACCGCGTCATGTTTGCAGGACTGACGAAAAAGAATATTAAAAGAGGACACTGGAGAATCCTTACGGAACTGGAAGTGAACAATCTTAAAATGCTTTAAGTGAAGTATTTTAATTGAAAATATAAAAACGGCATTGGGTTTCTCAATGCCGTTTTTATAGGTAAACCAAATTATTTCAATTTTTTCTCCAGGAGTGCCGACAGTTCTTTTTCCGGAATATTTTTAGCAATGATCTTACCGTTTTCATCCAGAAGATAATTGGTAGGAAAAGAGGTAATCGTCCATTCGGAAGCCTGTTTGCCATCCATATCCCAATAGTTGGTCCAGGGAATATTGAATTTACCGATAATTTTCAACAGGCTGCTTTTGTATTTACCCTGATCTGTGGCAATACCGATGATCTGAAAACCTTTGGCATGATATCGCGAATAAAGGTCAACAAAAAATGGCATTTGCTCAAGACACGGCTTACAGCTGCTGAACCAAAAGTCAACCAACGTATATTTAGCTGCAGGGATAAAGAATTCCGAGCCCGGTTCTTTTATGTTTTTTATCTTGGAAGCAGGAAAACTATTGTTTATTCTGAAATTACCGGCATTCTTAATGGCCAGGCGCAACGTTTCTGCCGTTTTTTTCCTTTTTATTTCAGGGGAAAAATTATTGAAGATTGTTTCATAAATCTGCTCATAACCGTTTCCTTCAAATTTTTCAATCAATTTCCAAAGTGCGGCGAATGAATTTTTGTTTTCTTTTACATAGCCTGACAAAAGTGAGTCTTCTATAGCGCTAAACTTTTTTTCTTCCGCCTGATAAGAATCCCAGAATTCCTGGGGAATTTTTGATTTGTCCTGAAAACTCTCATATTCTGCCCGTGACTTATCATAGAAGGCTTGTTTTTGTTTGGTAAATTGAGCAAAGTAAGCCTGCATTTTTGCTGTTTCTGTGCTTATAAAGGCACTGTTGGAAACCACTTCAAAATTTTGCGGATCACCTTCTTTGCCTACCGTAATGTTTTTTGTGTCTGAATCGATAAAAAATACATTGCTCTGAAAAAACGAGCTGGCACTGATCTTATCATTAAAACGGTAGGCATAAGGAATATCGGATGCTTTGGCAGGAACGGTAAACCTGAATGTTCCGTTTTTTACGCCTGCTGAATCCGTTATGTGGTTTCCGTTGTAATACTTTTCATTAAATGCATTGGAAATAATAATTTTGTATTTAAAGGGTCTGAAACTTTTTCCTGCAATATTACTGTTCTGACTGAAGCAAACAGCATTAAACAAGCAGGCAACGGATAATAAGAATTTTTTCAAGGTACTGTTTTTTATATTCTACATACGACAGATTTAAATATATGTGGTAACGTCAGCCAGAAAAACGGTTAAGTCTCAGGAAAACATTTTTACCATTTCATATCTTTAAAGGTACAAGGTATTAAATCAGGATGATGATTTGATACCTTGCATGTTAATTTATTTCTAGCCTGTTTTTAAAACCGGCATGAACTTAGGGACTGTAAACGTTCTGGATCAGATCAACCCAATACCGTAACTCCTTTCTGGATCATTTCATAGATCGCGTCCCTTCCGTTATCGGGCTTTACATTTACAGCACGTGTTCCGTTGAAATGGAGGCAGGTAACATACCCGCTGTTTACGGCATCGATACAGGTGAATTTTACACAGTAATCCATCGCCAGGCCTACGATTTCTACCAATTGGACATCGTGGAATTTCAGGAAATCATCAAGCCCTGTTTTCATAAAATGGTTGTTGTCCTGGAAACCGCTGTAGCTGTCGATTTCCACATTTTTGCCTTTCTGTACAATATGGGTTACCTTATCCCTGTTCAGATCCTTATGAAATTCCGCACCGAAAGTCCCCTGAATGCAGTGGTCCGGCCACATGAACTGCGGAACGCCGTTCAGGATAATGCTTTCCCCGACTTTTCGGCCATTGTTGCTGGCAAAGCTTTTATGATTGGCAGGATGCCAGTCCTGAGTGAGTACAATCTGGTCGTAGTCGTTTTCTTCCATCAGCGCATTGATGTAGGGGATTACTTCGTTGGCTTCAGGTACTGCCAAAGCCCCGCCTTCGCAAAAATCATTCTGAACGTCTACGATTATTAATGCTTTTTTCATATTAAAATAAATTCTCGAATTTTTGATAAATGTACAAACTAATCCTCAAAAAATTGTCCAAAGAATGATTATCGGACAAATCGGCATTCAGATTAAACTTTTTCGTTCTGAAGCCTTTCTAGATGAGGGAAGGGATTTTTTAATGTACTTAATTCAGCAGGATCTCAAGATAAGATTAATATTATTAAAGATAGGGATCTTATTCGTTGCCAGTTCCTATTAATAAGTAGACAAGGATTTAAACTCTAAAGGTTAAATTCTTTTTTCAGAACCTGTTTAAAACTATTGAAAGACGTTCTGACAAACAAATTCCAATAGCTTATCTTTGCAATAAATAAAGTACTTATGTCATTTGAATCGCTGGGATTATCATCCAATATCATCCGTTCCGTAAAAAAACTGGGTTACCTGAAACCGTTTCCTGTTCAGGAACAGGCAGTGCCGGTTATCCTTCAAGGCAAAGATCTTATGGGAATCGCCGAGACGGGTTCCGGAAAGACAGCCTGTTTTGTTATGCCGATCCTGGAAAAACTGCAGGATGCAGATGTTAAAAAGAACCGTAATGTTCAGGCTTTAATATTGGTTCCGACCCGGGAATTAGCAATTCAGATAGATGAGGTTTTCAGGGCTTTTACCGATGGTCTCAAACGTGAAATCCGTACAATGGCGGTATATGGCGGGGTTTCCATTAATCCGCAGATGAAAGGAATGTTCGGCGTTGAGGTGCTTATTGCTACACCGGGCCGTCTTCTGGATCTTATTGAGCATAATGCATTGAGCATTTCGGAGATCAGGCATCTTGTTGTTGACGAAGCGGACAAAATGTTCCAGTTGGGCTTTGAAGAGGAGATGAAACGTCTCTTTGCCATGATGCCCGTGGCTAAACAAACCATTTTATTTTCCGCCACTTTAAATGATAAGGTAGCAGAACTGAAAGAACGACTTTCTATTGATCCTGTGATTATCGAAATTAAAAAAGAAGAAGTAGAAATTGAGAACATCGAACAGTTGGCTTATCATGTGGCTCCGGAAAACAAAGGGCCTTTCCTTCGTTATCTGATTAAAGAAAAGAAGGTGGAAAAGGCGCTGGTCTTTGTTTCTTCCACAAGATCAGCTGATAACCTGGTAGAAAAGCTGAAGAAAAATAAAATTAAGGCTGTGGCCATTCACAGTCAGAAATCACAGGGGGCCCGGCGGAATAATCTGGAGGAATTTAAAGTAAACGGTGCACAGATACTGGTAGCAACCGATCTGATCGGCCGGGGCATCCACATCGAATCTTTGCCCTGCGTGATCAATTATGAGCTGCCACGTTCCCCTCTGGATTATATCCATCGTATCGGCAGGACAGGGCGTGCCCATGAAAAAGGAACGGCCATCAGTATTTTAACGGATGATGAATTGCAGCATTTCAGGGTTATTCAAAAGAAAATGGGAAGAAAAGTACCTTTGCAGAGAACCGAAGGATTGGACTTGCATGGATATTAAGCAGGCTGAAAGAAGAAACCTAAGGCTGGATGTTTTGTCCGTGTAAATGTCGACCAATATTCTTGAGAATCGAATCTGAAAGAATATTTAAAAATAAAATCCCCAAGCACTTCATAAGCAGCAGAGATTTCTGAAATTTTCGGTATTTTTACCCAAAAACTAATAGTAAGCGCTGTCTGCTTGTACGGCGTGCAAACGGATTTTATGAAAGAATTTACCATCGTCCGCGGATTATTCGATACTAGAAAACGGGCATTGATTATTGATGAGGAACGGATAAGGTTTGAAAATAAAGACCTTAAAAATGATCTCTTTACCGTGATCGACAAAAAAGACATTACGGGTATCCGCTATGGCATTCATTTTATTAACGGTTACCATTTTACCGTAGGAAGAGAATATCTTATTTTTATCCGCCTAAGCTCAGGCAATGAACTCGGAATATCTTTCAAGCTTTTTTACGGAAGAAAACTCAAAGAAAAGCATCAGCTCTATGTGGAGATTGTTGATGCGTTATGGGACAATTTTTTCAATGATATTCTGGATCAATATGACAGAAAGCTTGAAAATAGTGAAGTATTGACGATCGCAGGCATTGAAATTGCTGGGGATAGAATTAAATTTAACAGAAGCGAAATCCTGTTTAAAGATCTTGAGCTCAAACGATACTACCATTATTTTATGGTGTTTTCCAAAAAGAATCCACATCTTAATAAAATGCTGTATTATCTGAAAGACCAGGATGCCGTGATCTTACTCAATATACTAAACAATATTATTAAAAATGAGCGACTTAGAGCAAAAGAAATTTCCGATAGGACGGTTTGAAGAACCCGGAAATATCTGCGATATCAAACTTGACGAATACATCAAAGTCATCAGGGATTTTCCTGGAAAGCTGAAAAACCTGATCGAAGATTTTACCGACGATCAGCTGGACACGCAGTACCGGGAAGGCGGCTGGACAGTACGCCAGGTCGTAAATCATCTGGCAGACAGCCATATCAACAGCTTTATGCGTCTGAAACTTGCTCTTACTGAAGAAAATCCTATTATTAAGCCTTATGATGAGGCAAAATGGGCAGAGCTTCAGGATAGCCTGAGTATGCCCGTAAAACCCGCTATGAGAATGCTGAAAGGAACTCATCAGCGGTGGACCGTGCTGCTGAAAAGCATGACCAACAGGCATTTTGAAAGAACCTTTCATCACCCCGAACACAATAGAAATTATAATCTGCGAAGCTATTTGGCCCTGTATGCCTGGCACTGCAACCATCACTTCGCGCATATCGAAAACCTGAAGAAAGAAAAAGGTTGGTAAAAAAAAGTTTACATCATCCAACAGATTTTAAGGAAATCAAAATCAGGATTTCCCGTCTTTATAAAAATTCCCCGGCAAAATGGGGAAAAATGGATGTATGCCAGATGATGAGGCATTGCAGCTGTGTTCTGCAGGTACCTCAGAATAAACTTACGCTGCCGCCGATCAACAAGGTGTTCCGAATGATCGGAACTGCCACCAAAATAGAAATGCAGCTTTTCAACAACGGAATTCCGCGAAATATGCCCACTTTTCAAAAACTTATTATTAATTTTGAATGTGATTTCGATGAAGAAAAACAAAATCTCCTGAAAACACTTGATGATTACCTGATGCATTTCAAAAACGGCAGCCTGCCGGATCATCACGTGCTCTTCGGAAAGATGCAAGAAAAGGACTGGGGCTTTTTGGAATATAAACATCTTGATCATCATTTAAAACAGTTTGACGTATGAGTTTTTTTGATAAAATATTTGGCGGAAAGGAAAATGCTCCGGAGCATAAATCTTTCTGGAAAAAAATAGAATCCGAGGAGGATCTGCAAAAAGCCATTGATCGCTCTTTCGATCATCCGATAGCCATTTTTAAGCATTCTACCAGCTGCTTTATCAGTAAAACAGTGCTTCGGAATTTTGAAAAGGAAATGGAAAATTTTACCGGCAAAACAGATTTATACTATCTGGATCTCTTGGCTTACCGGCCGCTTTCCAACAGGATTGCAGATGATCTGGGAGTTACCCACCAGAGTCCGCAGCTCATCGTGATTGAAAACGGAAAAGCGGTTAACAACGCTTCCCACCAGAATATTTCGGTAGATCAACTTTTGTAATGAAAAATATAAACAATTACCTGGCTAAGGTGCTTAATGTTCCTCTGGAAAGAGTCAACATGTGCAGCCTGCACTACGAAGCCAAAAAAGTACATAAAAACCAGTTTCTTTTACAGTATGGTGAAATCTGCCGATATATTTACTTTGTAGAAAAAGGCCTGCTTAAAATGTATTCCATCGATAAGAACGGAAAAGAACACATCATCCAGTTTGCTCCCGAAAGCTGGCTGATTTCTGACCGCAGCAGTCTTTATTTCAATGAAAAATCAGTGTATTATATTGAAGCGGTTGAAGATTCGGAAATTCTCATGTTGCCCCCGGATTTTATCAATAAGCTGATCGAAGGGTTTCCGAACAGTCTTGAACAAAGCGACATCCTTCTGCAGAAACATATTAAAAGTCTTCAGGACAGGATCAATTCTTTGCTGGCCGAAACCGCGGAAGAAAGATATATGAAATTTATCAAAATGTATCCGGACCTGCTGCTGAGGGTTCCGCAGTGGATGATTGCATCCTATTTAGGAATAACCCCTGAAAGTCTGAGCCGGGTAAGAAAAGAGCTGGCAAGAAAAAATTTTGTTCCCGATAGCAAGTAGCCATTGCTACAAGAGCATCTGCTACTGTCATTAATTTAAAAAAGTCTGTTTTTACAGACTTTTGTCTTTCCTGATCTTCTCTAGTATTCTAATTTTTTCTTTAACTTATTTACAATCAAATTGCTTAAATCAGCGTACCGGTGCAAATCTATGATTATAGTCATAAAAACTTAACAGAATAATTGTATAACTTTGAAGTCACACCACTTAAAATATAATATTATGAAATCTGTATTAGCATTTGCAGTCTTGGGAATTGCTGTCCTGAGCTGTGAAAAAAAAGAAATTTCTCCTCCGCCTGACACACCGGATCCGATGGAGATTAGCGATAAAACTTCGGCAGCACCGATGTCATCAGACAGTCTTCCTGCAACAGACACAACGTCCGCTCCGGGCAATATAAAAAGCGATACCACCAGAACATCACGATAAATTCACAGCGAAAATTTAAAGACCCGCTTTATATAATCCGGGTAATGTTTATGACGGGATTTTATTTCTGAAAAAGAAACGGATCCTGCCATAAAATAATTGCAAAATTAATACGATTAAAATTTCCGGTAAATTTATCTTAAAGGTTAAATATTAGATGCTAGATGTTCGATGATGCAATTGAATTACATTATCCGACGGTATATAGCAGTGTTTACTATTTACATTCATCATTTACTTACTTTCCAATTTTACTTTTACTATGGATGCTTGAAATTACTAGAAACACTAAAACAGCTACATATGATCATCAAGGAAGAAATCCTGTATTCTGCAGGATCCACTATAAAACAGTACAAACCGGCTGAAATTATTTTCAGTGAAGGAGATCCGCCCAATTATTATTATCAGATAACCACGGGAGAGGTCAAGCTCAATAATTACAACGACGAAGGAAAAGAGATTATACAGACTCTACTGGAGGATGGGCAGAGCATCGGGGAATCCTTTCTTTTTATGGATAAACTTTATCCCATCAATGCCATTGCATTGACTCACTGTAAAGTTCTCAAACTTCCGAAAAATAACTTCTTCGAATTGCTTAAGGAATATCCGGAAATTTGTTTTGATATGAACAGGCTGCTTTCCCAGAGACTTTACTTTAAAATCATCATGGCGCAGAACCTATGTTCACAAAGTCCTACGGCAAAGCTAAGGATCCTGATGGATTACCTCAAAAGCTCTCAGGAAGAACAGGCACCCTATTCTTTCATGATTCCGCTGACGAGACAGCAAATGGCCAGTTTAACGGGATTATGTGTGGAAACAGCCATCCGTACCATAAAAAATATGGAAAGGAATAAGATCGTAAAAATAAAAGACCGTAAGATTTTATATTAAATTTTTTCAGGTAGGGACGCATGGTCTTTTTTTTGCTGCAAATCTGGAAAAAAAGCTATGAAAACGGTAAGCTGCATGAATATCGATCCTGATCTTTTATACTCATATGGAGGAGAAGATAAACATTACAAAAAGGGAGATATTATCTACAAGGAAGGAGACCATGCGCTTTATTATTATCAGATCGTAAAAGGGAAAATAAAGCAGAACAACTACAATGAAGAAGGAAAAGAATTCATTCAGAATATACTGGGAGACCAGCAGAGTTTTGGGGATCCGATGCTGTTCCTTGAAAAATTTTACGTGATGAATGCGGTTGCACTTACCGCAGTGGATCTGATCAGGGTTCCCAAAAAGAAGTTTATCGAACTTCTGAAAAAAAATCCGAAGCTTTCCCTGGAAATGAATGCCTGCCTTTCGCAGAGACTTTATTTTAAAGCCATTATGCTGCAGAATCTGTCTTCTCCAAATCCTCTTTTAAGACTGCATGGGCTGCTTAACTATCTTAAAAGTTACCATGATGGAGATTGTGACCACTGTTTTCATGTAGAACTCACAAGACAGCAGATTGCAAATCTTACCGGTTTACGGGTAGAAACCGTAATCAGAACCCTTAAAAAAATGGAGAAGGAAGGAATTATTAAAATGGAAAACCGTAAAATTTTATATTAATTCCGGATAATTTCAGATTAACATGACTATAGTCATAAAAAAGTGAATTATTCTATTGTAAATTTGAGTAAATAATTCATCCATATTTCTTTAAGTCCCCGGATTTTGGGGAAACGATATTTTAATCTCTAACCAAAACCAAAACCTATTGCTGTCTAATACTAGTCACGGCCGGCAATACTTATCACTTAATATTAACATAAAAAAAACAGTTATGAACACCAGAAATTCAGGAAATCGTAATTCAAGAGGAAACTCCAACTCATCAAGCAACCTGGAGGAAATCTATCAGCTGGGATATGATCATGGGTATAATGACGCCCAGAATGATGAAGATTATGATGATGACTTCTCAGAATATGAAGACTATTTTGAGGACGAAGATTATGATGATGAGGATTATGAAGACTATGATGATGATTACGACGACGAGGACTATGATGATGAAGACGACGATTATGATGACGGAGAGGATAACGGAGGCCGTGGCAGAGGCAGAAGCAACAATAGAAATCAGCAGAGGGACAGCCATGGAAGGTTTACTTCAGGAGGCGGAAGAGGCGGCTCACGCGGGGAATCGGGAAGAGGATCAAACTCCGGCAGATCCGGTTCAGGCTCCGGCGGAGGAAGAGGCAGATCTTCATCATCAGGAAACGGAACTTCAAGAAGAGGTTTTGCTTCCATGAGCCGTGAAGAACGCACCAGAATTGCCCGCATGGGCGGTGAAGCTTCCCATGGAGGAGGAAGAAGATCTTCGGGATCGGGCTCCGACTCAAATTCGGGAAGATCCGGCGGAAGAGGAAATTCCGGTTCGGGATCAAGATCAGGTAACAGCGGCGGTTCAGGTCGCGGTTCCAATTCAGGAAACTCAGGAAGAGGTTTCGCTTCTATGAGCAAGGCAGAACGTACAAGAATAGCCCGTATGGGAGGCCAGGCTTCCCATGGCGGCGGAAGATCTTCCGGTTCGGGAAGATCCGGATTCGGAGGCAGACGTAACAATTCATAATTCTTTTTCACGATTACCTCTTGATCGATGATCGTAAAGAGGTAATCTTTTAAATCAAACACCACAATCACCTTATGGCAACCAAAACAACAGAAAATAAAGACCGTACAAATACAGCAGCGACAGGCAGCGGTACGGCTGCCAACTCTGCATCGGCAGAAAAGAAAACAACGGCCGTAGATAACGCAAATGTAGACGGAAACGAGATGAAAAACGCTCCGCTTCATAAATTTTTCGTATCCGCTCTTAAAGACATCTATTTTGCAGAAAATGCCATCATTGATGCATTGGAAAAAATGCAGGAAGCGGCTACTACCGAAGAACTGAAAGATGCTTTTGAGGACCATCAGCTGCAAACCAAAAAGCACGTAAGCCGTCTTGAAAAAGTTTTCAGGCTGATCGATGAAACCCCTGAACAGAAAGAGTGCAAAGCTATTAAAGGCATCATCGAAGAAGGGGAAGAAATCATCAAATCTACCGAAGAAGGATCCATGACACGTGATGCGGCCCTTATTATTGCTGCTCAGAAAGTCGAGCATTATGAAATTGCTACTTATGGCGGCCTGGCACAGCTGGCCATCACCATGGGACACGATAAAGCTGCGGATCTTTTGGAGAAAACCCTGCAGGAAGAAGAAGATACCGATTATGATCTTACCGAGATTGCCGAAACTTACATTAATTTCGACGCTGAACAGGAAGGTTAATTAAAAAAAGCCATATAGAGCTTTCTATGTGGCTTTTTTCTGAAAGCATTAATCAATATATATCGATTAATCTTTAAAAACACTACAGTATAGCAAATCATTATTCTTTACTCATTAATAAATAAAATACACCAAATCACAAAATATAAGAATTATGAATGACAACAGGCCACACAATGAAAAGTTAGACCAATTGGAATCGCATGCGACGTCAAACGATAATTCAAAGCTTACCACAAACCAGGGGCTTAGAATAAACAATAACCAGGATTCTCTTACAGCAGGAGACCGCGGCCCTACACTGATGGAAGATTTTTTCTTCAGGGAAAAAATGACACATTTCGATCACGAAAGAATTCCGGAAAGGGTAGTACATGCCCGGGGATCCGGGGCCCATGGTATTTTTAAACTGAATAAAAGCCTTGAAAAGTATACAAAAGCTAAATTTTTAACGGAAGTAGGGAAGGAGACCCCCGTTTTTGTACGTTTTTCTACAGTGGCCGGAAATCGCGGAAGTACCGACCTGGCAAGAGACGTAAGAGGTTTTGCGGTAAAATTTTATACCGATGAAGGAAACTATGATTTAGTGGCCAATAATATTCCGGTATTTTTTATCCAGGATGCCATTAAATTCCCGGATCTGGTACATGCTGTAAAGCCTGAACCGCATAATGAGATTCCGCAGGCCCAGTCGGCACATGATACCTTTTGGGATTTTATTTCCCTGATGCCGGAAAGTATGCACATGATCATGTGGCTGATGAGCGACCGTTCGATCCCAAGAAGCTACAGCAGGATGGAAGGATTCGGGGTTCATTCCTTTAAATTCATCAATGATGAAGGAAAAATGCACTTTGTGAAATTCCACTTTAAGCCGAAGCTGGGCGTTCACTCCGTAGCCTGGGACGAAGCCCAAAGAATTTCCGGGGTAGATCCTGATTTCCACAAAAGAGACCTTTGGGAATCCATTGAAAATGGAATGTTCCCAGAATGGGATTTCGGCGTACAACTGATTCCTGAAGAAGATGAGGACAGATTTGATTTCGATCTTCTGGATCCTACGAAAATTGTACCCGAAGAAGAAGTTCCGGTAGAATTGGTCGGAACCTTAACTTTAAACAGAAACCCTGATAATTTCTTCGCAGAAACCGAGCAGATTGCTTTTCATCCGGGGCATGTTGTTCCGGGAATCGATTTTAGTAACGATCCGCTGCTTCAGGGAAGATTGTTTTCCTACACCGATACCCAGCTGATAAGATTAGGCGGACCGAATTTCCATGAGATTCCGATCAACCGGTCTATTAAAACGGTCCATAATAACCAGAGAGACGGATATATGAGACAGCAGATTGCCAAAGGAAAAGTAAGCTATGAGCCGAATTCTATAGGCGGAGGATGCCCGTTCCAGTCCATGATGTCAGAAGGAGGATTTGTTTCCCACCAGGAAAGGGTTTCCGGACCTAAAGTCAGACAGCGGAGCGAGAGTTTTGTCGATCATTATTCCCAGGCCAAACTTTTTTACAACAGCCAGTCGGCTTATGAAAAGATGCACCTTCAGAATGCATTGATCTTTGAACTCTCCAAGGTAACGATTCCTTCGATCAGAGAAAGAATGGTAGGACAGCTGAACTTCATCGATAAGGAGTTGGCCCAAAAGGTAGCCGCTAAAGTAGGGGTACAGGTAACCGAACTTGAATTTCCGAATCAAAGCCTTCCTCCGGATAGTAATCATCAGGACCTTCAGAGCGAAGAAAGAGAAGCTCACACCAAAATTTCAGCAGCCCTCAGCATGGAAAATACCGTTAAAGATACCATCAAAGGCAGAAAAATCGGTTTTATTTTGGCAAACGGCGTAGATGCATTAAATGTTCACGATCTGAAAACCAAACTGGAAGGTGAAGACGCGGTAGTAGAAATCATAGGACCAAGCATGGCTCCGGTAACCACCAATGACGGATCGATGCTCACACCTAAGCATTCTCTTACCAGTATTGCCAGCGTAGCTTTTGATGCGCTTTATATTGGCGCCGGCGAAGATTCCGCTAAAGAGCTTCTGATGGCCGACAATAAGCCGCATGTGCTGAACTTCATCAATGAAGCCTATAAACACTGTAAAGCGATTTATTTCGGAGAAGGGTCGGAACCGCTTTACATGAACAGCAATGTGAGCCTGAAAAAGCATATCGATCCTGCTGTTGTATCCTGGGAAGATGAAGCGCCGGACAATAAATTCATAGATGCCATTGCACAGCATAGGGTATGGTACCTCGAACTCGAAAGAAATACACAGGACTAAAAACACCTCACCCCACTATAAAAATTACATTATGAAAGCTGCAGTCATTCATTCACCTGGAGTCATTACATGCGATACCGTAGACGATCCTATGATTAAAGATTCCCATGACATCATTCTAAAAGTAACCTCAACAGCCATTTGCGGAAGCGATCTCCATCTTTTTTCAGGCGGAATCCCACAGGCCAGACCTATGGTCTTGGGCCATGAGTTTATGGGTGTTGTGGAAGAAGTGGGACAGCGGATTACCAATTTAAAAGTCGGGGACAGGGTTGTAGTACCCTTTCCGATTTCCTGTGGAAGCTGTTTCTTTTGCCAACATGATCTGCCCACTGCCTGCGAGCACAGCAATCCCGAAAAGTATGGACCTGAAGGTGGGATTTTAACCGAAAAAGGCGGCGCCTTATTCGGCTACAGCGACCTTTACGGCGGCTACGACGGCGGACAGGCCCAGTATGTAAGGGTACCTTACGCACATGTAGGACCGAGAAAAGTTCCCGATAACCTTACAGATGAACAGGTGTTGTTCCTTACCGATATTTTCCCGACAGGTTATACCGGAATTTTATGGGGCGAACTTAAGGGCGGGGAAACCGTCGCCATTTTTGGAGCCGGACCGGTAGGGTCTATGGCAGCTAAAAGTGCCATCCTTAGAAATGCAAAAAAAGTAATTGTCGTCGATACCCAGCAGTATCGTTTGGACCAGATTAAAAGACTGACGGGCTGTGACACCATTTTATGGGAAGAAGCGGAAAGCGTGGTTGAACAGATCAGGGATATGACCGATGGCCGCGGAGCCGATGTCTGCATCGAAGCCGTAGGTTTTGAACCCGACCGTAATTTAATCGATCGGGCCAAAGCAGTCCTGAATTTTGAGAAAGGCTCCATTAAAGTTCTTGAGGCATGTATGAGTGCCGTAAGAAGGGGCGGAATCATTCCGATTTTAGGAGTTTATCCGGTAAATTACGATAATTTCAGACTTGGACAGATTTTTGATAAAGGTATAACGATAAAGGCCGGGCAGTGCAACGTCCATACCATCATTGATGAACTGATGGATCATGTACAGAGCGGCAGAGTTACTTTAGACGATATTATCACCCATCGTCTGTCATTGGAAGATGTTTCTAAAGGCTATGAAATTTTCGATAAAAAGATGGACAACTGCGTAAAAGTAGTCCTCGATCCCTGGAAATCTTCTACTCTCTAGATATAATACACACACTTAAAATATTAGAATATATGGAATTTCAAAAAAACCTCCTGGAATACATCAGCCAGTCGCTGATGACCACAGATGAAACGATTTCGGTGGTGGAAAGTGTTACGTCAGGCTGCTTACAGTTAGCCTTTTCGCAGATGCCCAATGCCTCTCTCTTTTATAAGGGCGGAATGACAACATATACCTTAGCAGAAAAGGTAAGACTGCTGAATGTAGACCGGGACGAAGCCGAGGAGTGCGACTGCGTTTCCGAGAATATTGCCGAAACCATGGCTTTGAATGCTGCCAGGCTGTTTGAATCCGACTGGTCTATTGCTACAACGGGTTACTGCACACCCATCAGGAATTCTTCTTATAAAATTTTTGCCTACTTCTCTTTTTCATATAAAGGTGAAATCGTACTGACGAAAAAACTGGAGCTGCATCCTAAAACCCAGGCGCTCAATGCCCAGCTGTATTACACTGAATTCATTTTAGGCTGTTTTAAAAGCGAGATCAATCAACTTTTAATTTTAAAATAAAAGAAATGAATCGGAAGAATCAGTATGCTTTGATTACCGGCGCTACCAGCGGGATCGGCTATGAACTGGCAAAGCTCTTTGCCAAAGACGGCTACGATCTGGTTATGGTAGCCCGGAACCATGATGATCTACAGGCAAGAGCCAAGGAATTTAAAAGCTATGGGATTAATGTAATTACCATGGCCAAAAACCTTTTTACGCAGGATGATGCCTATTCCTTGTATTCCGAACTGAAATTAAACGGGATAAGCCCGGAAATTCTGGTAAATGATGCAGGGCAGGGCGTTTACGGGAAATTTCAGGATACCGATATCCATCGTGAGGTGGATATTGTCAACCTGAATATTGTCTCCGTTATCATTTTAACCAAATTGTTCTTAAAAGACCGTCTATCCAAAGGATCCGGAAGAATTCTCAATCTGGCATCCATTGCCAGTAAAGCACCCGGCCCATGGCACTCGGTATATCACGGAACAAAAGCCTTTATCCTTTCATGGTCCGAAGCCATCCGCGAAGAACTCAAAGATTCAGGAATCACGGTTACGGCACTTCTGCCCGGGCCTACCGATACGGATTTTTTCAACAAAGCCGACATGAACGAAAGCAAAATTCTTGAAGATAAGGATAACCTGATGTCGCCTGAAGAAGTGGCAATGGACGGTTACAAAGCCCTGATGAATGGGGATGATAAAGTAATTTCCGGACTGAAGAACAAACTTTCCGTGGCTATGACCAATCTTGCGACCGACAGCATGGCGGCACACCGGATGGGAGAAATGCAGAAGCCGTTAAGCGAAAAGTAAACTGAATGGGGAAATTGAAACTAGAAAATAAGTCAGTTCTTATTACGGGAGCAGACAGCGGAATTGGGAAGGCAGTAGCCGTGCTTTTTGCAGAAGAAGGAGCTGATGTAGCTATTGTTTACCATTCCAACAAAAAAGATGCAGAGCTCGTAAAAGCTGAAATCGAAGGACTGGGAAGAAAATCGGTTATTATGCAGGGAGATGTCAGTGATTCTGACTTCTGCAGAGAAGCAGCTGAAAAAACAATTTCAGAATTCGGTGGAATAGACATTCTTGTGAATAATGCCGGCGTACAGTTTCCTGCCGATTCTATTGAAGATCTGGATGAAGAAAATATCCGGAAAACATTCGATTCCAATATCATCGGGATGATCCTTCTTACAAAAGTGGTTTTCCCTAATTTGAGAGAAGGTGATGCCATCATCAATACGACTTCGGCCACCGCCTATCAGGGACATCCGGATCTGTTGGATTACTCAGCTACAAAAGGAGCCATTGTTTCCTTTACACGTTCGCTGGCTTTGCAGGCAAAACGTAAAGGAATCCGTGTAAACGCAGTAGCACCCGGTCCTGTAGCTACTCCGCTTACCGAAGAAACTTTCGGGGAAGAAAAAGAAGACCTGAGCAAACCGCCTTTCGAGAGAAATGCATCTCCTGAAGAAATAGCCGGCAGCTTCCTGTTCCTGGCAAGTAAGGATTCTATGCAGATCACAGGACAGGTTCTCCATCCCAATGGAGGAATGATCGTCGGTGGATAATCTGTATAACCGAAGGGCAAATCCAGATACCTGTTTAAACGAAAATTTATGAAAACCAAAACCATTATGATTCTGGGGATAATTTCTTTATGGGCTTTTACAGCATGCAGATGCGATCTGCCATCAGATGAGCCCGAAAACAAAGATAAGAATAAAGAAACCCAAGAGCTCAGATACCCTGATTTAAAAAATGATTCTTTATCAATAGGTAAATAATTCTGAATATTCTAACCAATCACTAAACACAAAAAATTAACGCTATGTACAGAGACGGAGCGAGAAAAAGTATATGGCAGGAAGAAATCAAAAGATTTTCTTCGGAAGCCGGTCTTCACCAGCTGTTTGACGCAGCCATTGTAGGAGGAGGAATCACCGGTGTTTCCACGGCCTTAAAACTGCAGCAGTCTGGTAAGAAATGTATCCTTCTGGAAGCCGCAAACATCGGTTTCGGCACCACCGGCGGCACCACTGCCCACTTAAATGATTTTTTTGATACCACCTTCACGGAGGCCATTAATGATTTCGGTAAGGAAAATGCAAGACTGTTGGCCGACGTAGGGCAGGAAGCCATTGGGATAATAGAAACAAATATTAAAAATTACAGTATACACTGTGATTTTGAGCGGAAAACCGCCTTCCTCTTTGCCTTGGACGAAAAACAAGAAAAGCAGCTGAAGGATATTGTAGATGGAGCCACGGAAGTCGGGCACGACATGAGATATGTCGACGAAATTCCATTTCCCATTCCTTTCAAAAAGGCGGTCTCCATTCCGGACCAGGCGCAGTTTCATCCTATCAGATACATTAAAGCTTTATGTGAAGCATTCATCAATGCAGGGGGAATTGTCCTTGAAGACTGTCTTTGTGAAGATTATGATGAGCAGGACGATGCTGTTGTTTTAAAAACTTCCAAAGGCGAAATAAAGGCAGCGAATGTTGTTTATGCAACACACATTCCTCCGGGACTGAGTATTCTACACACCACCAATGCACCTTATCGAAGTTATGCCATGGCTTTTAGTCTTAAAGATGAAAATTATCCAAAGGACCTTGGATACGATCTTATTGATCCCTATCATTACTATCGGGTTCAGGAAATAAACGGAGAAACCCTACTGATTGCAGGCGGCGAAGATCATAAAACGGGTCATGAAGAAGATACCGGCGAATGTTTCTCAAGGCTGGAAAATTATGTACGGAGATATTTTGATGTGGAAACAGCCTATTACAGCTGGTCCAGTCAGTACTATGAGCCAACGGACGGATTTCCATACATCGGAAAACTTCCCGGCAGCCAAGGGAAAGTATATACTGCTACAGGATTCAGAGGAAACGGGATGATCTTCGGAACCATTTCGTCTCAGATTATTTCAGATTTAATAATAAACGGAAGCAGCAAATATGAAAATATATTTAATCCTTCACGAATAAAACCGATTGCAGGATTTACCAGTTTTGTCGAAAAAAATGCCGTTGTTGCCTATGATTTTATTAAGGATAAACTTTTCAGGGAAAAAATCACATCCTTGCATGAAATAGGTGACGGAGAAGCTAAAGTGGTTAAATATGAAAATGATTCTTATGCTCTGTACAAAGAACCCACCGGAAAAGTACATCTAGTAAAAAGCACCTGCCCGCATGCCAAATGCGAAGTCCGCTGGAACAGTGCGGAACTTAGCTGGGACTGTCCTTGCCACGGTTCAAGGTTCAATGTCAACGGAAAAATCCTCACCGGTCCTTCGGTAACGGCTCTCCAGAGAGTGGATCCCGATGATTCCGAATCTTAAATGCTGTGGGTATACATGACAAAGCAAAGTTCTTTATACCGCAATGGCCTGAGCATCGTTTTGATCATCCTTATGCTTATCTTTCTGTTGGGTCAGCTCCTAACCGGCTGGAAAACCGAAAATAAGGAGCTGGCTGAAAACGGAAATACAGTGCTAAG
Organism: uncultured Chryseobacterium sp.; assembly: GCA_913778085.1. GTDB lineage: Bacteria > Bacteroidota > Bacteroidia > Flavobacteriales > Weeksellaceae > Chryseobacterium. The sequence continues at coordinate 101,033 of CAJYXJ010000020.1, read as the reverse complement.
CCTCGGCCAATATATTCACAGCGGGCATTTTATCCAGGCCACCTTCGAAAACTGGGAGAGTGAGTTCCTCCAGATGATGATTTATGTTGTGCTTACGGTTTGGCTGCGTCAGAGAGGTTCCAGCGAATCCAAATCGCTGGACAAAAAAGAAGATGTGGACAAAGATACCGAGCCCCATCCTGATGCGCCCTGGGCTGTCCGGAAAGGAGGGATCTGGCTAAAATTTTATAAACACTCACTTTCTTTGGCGTTTGGTATCTTGTTTGCTTTAAGTTTTTCGCTGCACTTTTACGGAAGTTTGAAGAACTATAATGAAGAGAAAATTTCCAAGAAGCAGCAGGTGATAACAGCTTCGGAATATATTATGGAGTCCAGATTCTGGTTTGAATCCTTCCAGAACTGGCAGAGCGAATTTCTCGCCGTCGCATCGCTGGTAATCCTATCGATTTGGCTGCGCGAAAAAGGTTCCCCGGAATCAAAGCCCGTAGATATGCCGCACACTGAAACACCTTAGTTCCCTCGTTATTAAAAACACTAAGAAAAAAACCATACTGTTTGTATGGTTTCTTTTGTTTCAGGAGGCCTGATTTTATTATAAATAGAAAATCTAGATCCTATTTATGCTTCTGTAGTCATTTCATCTAAACAAAAATTGCTGATTTACTTCTGTATTTACATTTTATTCAGCAGATGACGGTATGGCTATTAATATTTTTTAAAGCTTTTTTGCTCCAATCCTATCTTTCAGAATGATATTATTTTTATAAGGTAATCCTGCAACATTATAAAGAAATAAGACCGCAAAGAAATCTGCGGCCTTACTTTATTAATAGTTGATGTATTTGCTTGATAACCGTTTTTAAATTCTGGCGTTTCCTTCAACTCCGTCTGAATTGTCAGTGGTGTTACCGGTTACGGCTGCCGCTACAAAATTCAGCATACTTACCAGTTTTCCGGCTTTGGTATCCCAATAATAAGAATCTTTTGGCTGTACTCTGATGATGGAAACATTCGGATCATCTTTTCCATCTTCAAACCATGCTTTGGCCATTGGTGACCATTTATCTTCAATGGTTGACCGGTCTTTGTAAATGGTGGCATCCCCGAAAATGGAAAGGTATTCGTAATCACCATTGTTCATAAAGAACAATTGTACCCTCTTATCATCCTTTATTTCAAAGTTTTTATTGCTTGTATCGCCGCTGATGAACCATAAATTTCCTTCATCATCGGTTTCCTGTAGACTCATCGGGCGGGAATTGATCGGAAGCGTTTCCAGTTCCGTACAGAACATACAGGTTCTTGCACTTTCCGATAGTTCTTTAATTTTTTTAATCGCTTCTGTGTTCGTAAGATTTTCTGTTGACATAATAAATATATTTTAAGTGATTGGTTTTAATCAAACCGGAATTTAACTACAATTACTATTCAAAAATCCGACCATAATTAAAATATGACGGCGGAAAGATCAATTATGTAAAAGCAGATGTCATTAGTCAATTCCCTGTATGAGTAATTTATTTATATTAATTAATTCATCTCTCACATACAAGGTCTGATTAACGATTTATTTTAAATTAAACAAAATACGGAATATTGACCCTAAAAATGACAATCGCAACGAATTGACTATTATTTAGCATTCGAAAGATCTTCATTTACTTTATCATCGAATTTTTCATACAACCAGAACAGTCCGAAAAGATAGACAGAGTGCAGCAGCTGTGCTTCGATGGCTGTCCAGTTTTCAATGGAGCAGCTGCCGGCAATAAGGACGCTCATCAATGCCAATGCTGAATACAAGGTATATTTTGTCCTGAAATTAATCAGTAGAAAAAGACCTATGATGGCTTCTGCTATTGGCAGTAAATAGCTGAAAGGAATCAGTATACCTTCCGGAATAAATGATTTTTCCATCGTTTTCACCATCCAGCCGCTGAATTCGGCAAGCTTCGGCAACCGGACCACTCCATGACCCAACAAAGAAACTGCGACAGGCAGCCTCAGAAAAAAGAAAGCGGTTTTAAAATCTTTCATACTCTGTTGTTTTAATTAAAATATCCTTATCAGAACCATTAGGAATTCTAAGGTGTTTAGCAAATTAAGCTGAGATTGCTTTTAAATAATACTTTAATTTTACCCTAATAACAATGTTTTAAACAAGGTTTCCATTTGGCTGTTTCTACTTCTTATCGGGCTCCTGTAGATACTGAACGATCCCGATCACATCATCTTTTCCAAACCCGGCATCATGTGCTGCCTGATAAGTCCGGATTAATGTTTCTGATAGAGGAAATTCAGCGCCGGCATTCTTGGCGAGGCGCAGGTCTTTGAGCATAAGGTCCAGGGCAAAAGCGGGATCATAATTTTCGTTGATCAGAAGGGGAGTCTTTACTTTTGTAGCACCGCTTCCGCTTGCGCTTTCATTGATGATGTCCAGCATATCCCTGCGGTCAATTCCCAGCTTATCGGAAAACAGGATGGTCTCTGCCAGGCCTTGATACAAGCAGGAAATAAAATAATTGACGGAAAGTTTTGCGGCAATACCTTTTCCGTTTTCACCGAGATGCCGGATTTCCTTTCCTAACTTTTCAAGATAGGGAAGGGCTCTGCTGATATCGCTGTCACTGCCTCCTGCCATAATGATCAAGGTTCCTTCTGCTGCCGGCTTGGTACTTCCGGCTACCGGCGCGTCAATAAAGGCTGCTTCTTTAATAATCACTGCGCCGGCAATTTTACTGCTGGCTTCAGGAGAAACCGTACTCATATCCACGAACAGCTTTCCTGAAATATCCTGGCTTAAAATCTCCTCAAAAACTTCCCGTAAGGCTTCGTCGTTGGTCAGCATGGTGAAGATGATATCGCTGTTCAACACCAATTCCGGTATCGACCTGCAGACAATAGAATTTTCCCGGAAATCTTCTGTTTTTTCGGTAGTCCTATTATAAACGGACAGCTGGAATCCTCCTTTTTCCAGATTTTTTGCCATCGGATGCCCCATATTTCCCAGGCCGATAAAGCCTAATCTCTCTTTGCTCATTTTTTTCTCAGATTTGTTTATTTAAAAATTAATATTAAAATATAAATGCCTGATGGTGAATTTTGCTATGAAAGTTAATGGTAAATGTTAAGCCTAAAAAAAATACAGCCAAATAAGATTCAGCGTTCGTCATTTATAATCCGATCAATAAGTTGATGCTCATTATAAATGATAATAATTTTAATTGACGGGCACAGCAGATTGGCCATTAACTATTCATCCCATTCACCATTCACTCTAAAACCCTAAAACCCGTCAACAAATTGACTAATGCTATCGATTTCCTCTCTGCTTAGATTAATTTCTGCAGATCCGGCGTTCTGAACGGCCTGTTCTGCATTTCTGGCTCCTGCCAGGGCTACGGTAATTCCCGGTCTTTCGATTGTCCAACGCAGAACCAGCTGCCCCAGGGTTGCATTATGCTCTTCGGCAATCGGCTTTATTTTATCCAGCAGTTCATTTGTTTTCCTGATAAATTCCGGCTGGAAATGCTTGTGGCTGGCGCGGTGGTCGCCTTCCTGGAATTGGTATCCGGGTATAATTTTACCTGTCAGCAAACCTCTTTCAAGCGGGCTGTAGGCCAGAATCGATTTGTTGTTTCGGATGCAGTACGGTACTGTTTCCTCTTCAATGCCTCGATTGACCATGCTAAAAGGAATCTGATTGGACACAAGTTCGAGAGTCTTCTCCGCTTCTTCCATTTGTTGCGCGCTGTAATTGCAGACCCCTGCAAAACGCACTTTTCCCTGTTCGATCAGGCGGGAAACGGCTTCAAAAGTTTCATCAATCGGAGTGGTAGAATCCGGCCAATGGATTTGGTACAGATCGATATAATCGGTGCCCAGCCTTTTGAGGCTCTGCTCGCACTCATAGATAATGCTGTCTTTTCCCGCAAATTTGTAAACATTGATATCCTGTCCGTTATTGTTCTTGCTGTGCATTGCAAAATCTCCTTTCTCCAGATCCCAACGCATCCCGAATTTGGTCAGGATCTGAACCTTTTCGCGGGAAATGCCTTTAATAGCTTCCCCAACAATCTCTTCACTGGTCCCCTGTCCGTAAATGGGAGCCGTATCGATAGACGTTACCCCCACATCATAAGATGCTTTGATCGCTTCAATGGCATCGTTCCGGTCGGTGCTACCCCACATCCATCCTCCGGCAGCCCATGCACCGAAAGTAATGGCTGAAACCTTAAGATCGCTGTTTCCTAATTTTCTGTATTGCATATGGTATATATTTATTTAAATTTTATGTTTATAGCTTTTGCACAGATGGCAGTTGATTTTATTGGTTGCTGTTATGCTGGATCTATCTATATCCTGAAACAACCTTATTTTTAATAAAAAACACTCATTTCACATCAAAAAAGCCACCAAATTACCTTTATGAATTAAAATATCTGCAATTTTTTGAAGAATTACCATTTTATTATAAAATCAGGTAAAATTCACCAGCTGTAATTTTTTTTAACGGTAAAACTTACCGAAATTTGCCGGAATGGAAACAATGAAGGTAATTGATATTGAACGTTGGAACAGGAAAGAACATTATGAATTTTTCTCCGGCATGGCCAGCCCGTATTTCGGGTTTACTTCGGAAGTCGACTGTACCAAAGCGTATGATAATGCTAAGGAAAGCGGGCAGTCTTTTTTTGCAACTTATCTTCATAAATCCATGATTGCCGTTAATTCGGTAGATGAACTCAGGCTGAGAATTGCCGATGAACAGGTGATCTTATATGACCAGGTGCATGTAGGAAGCACCATCGGAAGGCCGGATGGCACTTTCGGATTCTCATTTTTTCATTATTCGGAAGATTTTGAGGTCTTCAATGCAGGCCTGCAGGATCAGATCAAAAAGGTACATCATTCTACCGGGCTGGGTATCCGAAACGAAGTTTTACCGCTCAACCACATCCGCCACACAACCATTCCATGGAATTCTTTCAGCGCCTTGCTGCATCCTACCAATTTCGACCCTAAAGAATCGATTCCTAAAATTACTTTCGGAAAATTCAGCATCAGGGAGAGCAGGAAATTTTTGCCGGTATCCGTAGAAGCGCATCACGGTCTGGCGGATGGCTTACATCTTGCGAAATATTTTGAGGAATTCCAGCGGCTGCTGAATCTCTGATCTACAGAAATAACTATAACAGATTATTCCCGACACTACAAACCCGGATTACCGGTCTCCTCATTCTGGAGGAAAGCTTTTCGATCTCCTTTCATTACAGCATCCGGGAAATATACTACCATTTGAATACCATGAAATAGATGCTACCTATTACATACCTGAATGATTTTGAGTATTATATTACGAAATGTTCATATTTTTTGCAAGTCATTGATTATAATCATAAAAAATAGACTGTAAAATCAGCTAGTTTTGTAAATAAATAAGGCCTGATACAGAACGTATATAAGGAATTAAAAATAATGACGTGGTATGTATGTGGTATTTCAAGTACACGGATTTTTAATCATTTTTTCTTTCTTTGTCCTTGCCTAAATGTAAAATTACGGATTCTGTAAGATTATTTTACTTTTAAGGCGAAATAAGGAAAAATAACGGTCTGTATGCTTTAAAATAAATACTAGAACTAAAAATAAAAACTCCGGAAAGAGAAAACGGAACGGAGCAGAACGAAGAGCGATTAATACTGAAGCTTATCACAGAGATAAGCAACAGCAAAGTAGAGATGAGAAAAATATGAAAAACGAAAAGACTGAATTTAATTTAGAAGATATTAACCAAAAGATTTTTGTGCAGGAAGAAATTTTAACATTAGCAAAAGAGAACTCACCACGTCTGCTGAATAAATTCAGGCTGGTAGATCCGGACTTTTTTAATAAATTATCAGCTATTCAGCCTAATCTGAAGAATTCTGAATTGATATTTTGTATTTATCTGAAGCTTAATCTGACAACCAAAGAGATTGCAACGTATACATACGTAACTCCAAAGGCGATTCAGAACCGTAAAAACAGGCTCCGCAAAAAGCTGAGCATTGCTTCGGATTTAGATATTTATAAATGGTTTAATGAACTTTAAACCATTTTTTTATTTTATAAAACAAAGTTGTTCTTAACTGTCAACGTCATCCGACGTGATCAGGTTCAGTTTAATAAGTTGGAAAAATAGAAAATTATCACATTAATTAAATAAGACTTCATCGCTTTTTAATATCCATTTTAAACAGCCTTTAAAATTCCAGAACCGTTTTCAAGATCATGATACAGCAGAATCTTCCAGTGATTTTCTGCGTTCTCCTTTATCCAGCGTGTTCGGAGATCCATCGCTCTCCTGCTGTCGTAGTCGCTTTTATAGGACAGATAATATTTCAGGTAAGACTCCTGCGGCAGATCGTCGGCGCTGTAGAAAACGGTTTCATGATCTTCCCTGATCCGGAACACCTGCATAAATGGCGTGTGGCCGCCTGCAACCTTTTCTTCAGTGAGAAGTGTAAAATCTTTGGTTTTGCTGACAGAAAAATTTCCTTCTTTCAGTGGTATAATTTTCATGGGAAAAAGTTCCTGACAATTTACAGATCTTAAAAGTCTTTCCGTCACTTTCCTTTATCACTGAAAACCATAAAATGAAATCGGATTCTCAACATAAATAAGTATTTTTGCAGTAAGGTTTTTCTTCAGAAATCTCTAATCAAAACATATGCAGTTGAATTCTCCCGGCAGTATCTCCCGTACCGTTATCTGGTTGATGTCCGTTATTTCCGGACTTGTTGTGGCTAATATTTATTATAACCAGCCACTGCTGGGCCTTATTGCTGAAGAGCTTAAAGTTCCGGAGAGCGCTGCAAGCCGGATTTCTGTACTTTCCCAGTTGGGATATGCCGCGGGCTTACTGCTGATCGTACCTTTGGGCGATAAGCTTTTCCGTAAGAAATTAATCCTTACCGATCTCCTGCTTGTTTTCGGTTCTTTGTTGTGGATGACTTTCGGTACCGAACTGTGGATGCTGTACATTGCAAGTTTACTGATTGGCGTTACTTCCGTGATTCCGCAGCTGTTTATTCCTATTGCCGCAGAATTGTCTTCCGACAAAGAAAAATCTTCGAATATAGGAACGGTGATGTCCGGATTACTTTTGGGAATTCTTCTGTCAAGATTCATCGGTGGTATTGTAGGCGAATTATGGGGCTGGAGAGCAATGTTCGGTATTGCAGCAGGACTTATGGTTGTGATATGGTTTGCGGTCTATAAAATGCTTCCCGAGCTGCAGCCCAATTTCAAAGGTACTTACGGAGAGCTGATGAAATCGGTTTTAGATCTGGCCAAAACACAGCCAGTACTGCGACTGGCTTCTTTCCGCGGGGCAATGGCTTTCGGATCGATGTGTGCTTTGTTTACCACACTGGTATTCCACATGGAAAAACCTCCTTTTTATGCAGGTTCTTCCGTAGTCGGCAGCTTCGGATTGGCAGGAGCCGTCGGAGCACTCGCGGCAGCAAAAGTAGGAAAGCTTCAGCAGTATTTTGATCTCAACAGGATTATTGTCTATGCGCTGCTCGTTGTTTTGGGAAGCTGGCTGTTTACTTATTTTGCAGGAGAAACCTATTGGGGGCTGATTGTTGGGGTTATTTTAGTAGATCTGGGCGTGCAGTCTGCTCACATTATGAATCAGACCAATTATTTTATGATTAAATCCAATGCCGTTAACAGACTGAATACAGTGTACATGGTTTCCTATTTTATCGGCGGGTCTTTAGGAACATGGATAGCTTCTCTGGCGTGGCAATATGCACAGTGGAGCGGAGTCTGTTTCGTCGGGACAGTCATGGCTTTATTGGCGCTGATAGCACACCTGGTGTTCAGCATAAGAAAACCATCGAGTACATAATCCTTATTTTACACATCAATTTAAAAAAATCAATCAAAATAAAAACAATGAAAATAGAAATCTGGTCGGATGTGATGTGTCCGTTTTGTTATATCGGAAAGAACAATTTTGAAGAAGCCCTCGCGAAGCTTCCGTTTAGAGATGAAGTGGAGGTAGAATGGAAAAGTTTCCAGCTTGACCCTTCGTTACATCCAGAAGAAACCCAATCTACCTTCGATTATTTCAGGGAGAAAAAAGGTTTTGCTGAAGTCCAGGCCCAGCAGATGATCAGTCAGGTAAAACAGATGGGTTTAGGAGCAGGAATCGATTTTCATTTTGAAAAAGCTTTAATCACCAATACGTTTTCAGCACATAAGATTCTTCATTTGGCTAAAAAATACGACAGATCCAATGAAATGGAAGAAGCCCTTTTCATTGCACATTTCATCGATGGGAAAAATGTCGGGGATTATGAAACCTTAGTTACTCTGGCAGCATCTCAGGGAATCGACAGAGAGGAAGCTTGGCAGGTCTTGAATTCCGATACTTTTGATGCTGAAATCAGCAAGGATATTGAGGACGCAAGGACCAATGGTGTTTCGGGCGTTCCGTTTTTTATCCTGAACGGTAAATATGCGGTTTCCGGAGCACAGCCGGCCGAACTGTTTGTTAGTGCGCTTCGGCAAACTTATGAGGAAACGGTTGCCCCTTTGAAAATTCGGACGGACAACAGTGCTTCATGTGATATCAACGGTTGTGAAACTGAATAGATATTGTTAAATATACAACTGATAGCAACACATAAGAAGCATCGGATTTTAATAGTAAACTTTGCTTATATTTCAGAATACATCATATTAAAAAATCAAATGATCAGAATAAACGAAGGACTGAAGTTTCCTCTTGAAGACACGCTTTTCGTTTTTGCCCTCGATTCGGAGGCAGGAAAAGTGTTTAATGATAAAAACAAACTGGTAACCGGCATCGGAAAGGTAAACGCTGCCATGGAACTGACAAAAGAAATTCACCGCAGACGGCCGAAGCTGATCGTTAATCTGGGATCGGCAGGAAGCCGGGGTTTCCATAAAGGCGATGTGGTTTGCTGTACGAAATTTATCCAGCGTGATATGGATGTAAGAGGTTTGGGATTCAGTCTGTATGAAACTCCACTTTCAGGCATACCGCCGGTTCTGGAATACGGACTCAAACATGACGGTCTTCCGGAGGGGATCTGCGGAAGCGGCGACAGCTTTGAGATGAACCATTCCGAAACGGTTTACAATATTGTGGATATGGAAGCCTATCCGCTGGCCCTCATTGCCATGAAAGAAAAAATTCCGTTTTTGTGCCTGAAATATATTTCTGACGACGCCGGAAGCAATGCGGCGGATGACTGGGCAGTTCAGGTACATCTTGCATCCGAAGCCTTTAAAACCATCCTGTTTTCATAATTTTTAAAAATGACATCCGCTCATATTGTACAAGCTTCCCTGAAAGATCTTCCCGTTTTACAGGATCTGGGAAGGCAGACCTTTTACGAAACTTTCGCCCCGCATAATACCGAAGAACAAATACAGCAATACCTGACCGAAAGCTTTGCTGAAGAGAAGCTGAACCGGGAGCTGAATCATCCGGATTCACTGTTTTTTATTGCCTGGGAAGGAGAAAATGCGGTGGGTTACCTGAAAGTAAATTCAGGAAAAGCACAGACCGAACTGCAGGATGAGAACTCGCTGGAAATCGAAAGGATTTATGTTAAAAGTTCGCATCACGGTAAGAAAGTCGGACAGCTCCTCTATAAAAAAGCCCTGGAAACCGCTGTTGAATTAGAGAAAAAATACCTTTGGTTAGGCGTTTGGGAAAAAAATCACCGGGCCGTCAGCTTTTATAAGAAAAACGGATTCGAAGAATTCGGTAAACATATTTTCAGACTGGCCAACGAAGAGCAGACCGATTTGATGATGAAAAAAATGTTGGATTAATGTGGTAATTGGCTGGAAGCAGGTAGTTTTCTACATTTAACGTAAATTCGACCATAATTAATTATTACAGTTGATTATGTAAATAAGGATTGGAATTCAGTCTGGTGAATCAGAATTTCAGATGGATTTCCTGCTTATATATCACACATTATTACAAAAGATCTCACCCGATAAGTAATCCATTCGGAAAATAATCGCGATAAGACAAACTTCCGGCACCCAGCTTACCTCTTGCAGCCTAATCCGGTTTCTACTTTAAATCTCATAAATCTCAGCATCGGTGAAAACATAGAATCTTCCTTTTTTTGGGAGATTTTTTGTATCCAGCCCGGTAAATTCACTGAAGGCCGGAAGCAGCAGTTGGTTATCGGTGACTACGAAACAGGGCAGCTTTATTTTCTTTACGGAAGAATGGATGACAAATCCGGGATGGATATGGCCCGTCACCTGAAATTTCTCCTGCTTTTTCTCAAAGTCATGGATAAAAAGAAAGTCTCCGTTCTCAAAGGATTTTGATCTATGGTTCAGGCATAATTTCGCTTCCAGTTTTTTTGAAAGACGGTCATGATTGCCTTCGACCAGATAAAACTGCAGATCGGGATATTGATTTCGCCATTCACAGAACTCATCAACATCCGAATTGTCTCCTGCATGCAGCAGATCGCCGACCACGATAAACTTTTCAGGCTGAAAATATTCAATCAGAATCGAAAGCCTTTCCAGGTCGTTTTTCATCAGATGGCTGGTCAGGGCAATCCCGTTTTTCCGGAAATGCGCCGCTTTACCGATGTGCAGATCGGAGAGCACCAGTGCTTTTTCTTTCTTCCAGAATAAAGCCCTTTGATTGGTGATGGTAAACTGTTCGTTCTGAAGGGTTATATTTTTTATTACGATTTTCATTTTTTAATTATGCAAAGGTCAAAGGCGAATAGTCAATGGCCATTCCGCTTTGCTTGTCATTTTTTTTTTTAGTTTAAATATTCACTTTCAGTACAACATACAAATTGAATACTTAATAGTTAGTATATTACGCTTGTCAATTGTTGAATGGCTCCAAAAATTCATTTGCAAAGCAAAATTCACCATTCATCATTGACTTTTACGATGAGTAATTGCTGAATAGTGAAATTTGGACGTTTGTTAATTTTACGATCACAATATTCACTTGCAAAGCAAAATTGGCCTGCAAAGCAGAATTCACCATTCACTATTTCACTTTTCTCGTCTGTTGGATCAGCTTTTGTATCCTCGAATCCAGGTCTTCGCTGGAAAGGGTCTGCCTTAAGCTGTCGACTTTTATTGGGAAACTCAGCGGGGTAAATGTATTGGCGAATTTCAGGATTATTTTTGACTTTTCAATACGTTTGAAGGCTTCGACAAGTCGCTGCTCCTGAAGCTGGGCATTAAAGACCTCCGTATAGGCCTGCCGCACCAGGAAATGATTCGGATCGTAATCTTCCAACACTTTAAAAATCAGTCCTGCCGAACTCTGAAGCGATTTGTTGGACCTTTGCTGTCCCGGAAAGTTCTGGACCACCATTCCCGAAATTACCGCAATATCCCTGAATTTTCTCCGTGCCATTTCTGCGGCATTGATACTGGAAATCACATCATTCATCAAATTGTCCCTCGTCAGAATGCGGTCCAGATTATCTTCATTCAGCGGAATTTCCTTATCACTGAACAATTCAAAACCGTAGTCGTTCATCGCCATCGAAAAAGAAATCGGAGCCAGCTTGGAAATCCGGTAGGCAACCAGAGCCGCCATTACCTCGTGTACCAGCCGTCCTTCAAAAGGATACATAAACAAGTGATAACCTTCGCGGTTTTTGATAAGTTCCACGAGGAACTCGTTTTCCTCAGGAATGTGGGAACGTTCTTCCTGATTGGCCAATAGCGGATGAAGAAATTTCAGTTCTTTTTCGGAAGCTTTGGGATTGAGTGCGCCGGATAATTTTTCCCTTAAGAACTGGCCGAGATTGGTACTTAACGGAAGCCTCCCGCCGAGGTAACTGGGAGCAAAAGCTTTACCTTTGGAAGCGCGTACAAAAACAGTCATGTCTTTAATCATCGCAACCTCCAGCACGCGTCCGGCGAGGATAAATTTATCTTCTTTTTTTAACCTTGAAATAAAATATTCTTCCACCATCCCGATATAACCGCCGGAAATAAATTTTACTTTCAACATGGCATCACTGACGATCACGCCCATATTCATCCGGTGCAGCATCGCAATCCTCCGGGAAGTCACCTTATAAACGCCGTTATCATCCACAACGATTTTATGGAATTCTTCATAACTTTTAAGGGCTTTTCCGCCGATAGTCAGGAAATCCAGCATGCCTTTCCATTCTTCTTCAGTCATTTCCCGGAAGGCAAAAGTTTCTTTGATCCTTGGATACAATTCGTCAGGAATAAACCCATCGCCGACTGCCAGGGTCATCAGAAACTGTACGAGAACATCGAAACACAAAACCTGCGGATCACGGGGTTCGATAACGTTATTTTTTACCGCTTCCTTTAAGGCTGAAACCTCGATCAGCTCGAGAGAGTGGGTCGGAACACAGTAAATTTTTGAGGTTTCAAAAGGGGAGTGCCCGCTTCGTCCCGCCCGTTGCAGGAATCGGGCTACTCCTTTAGCAGATCCTATCTGGATCACTGTATCCACCGGCTTGAAATCGATTCCCAGATCCAGTGATGAGGTGGAAACCACAGCTTTTAATTTTCCATTGCTCAGGTTTTCTTCAATCCAGATTCTGAGATGGGCGTCAATCGAACTGTGGTGGATGGCGATCTGTCCGGCAAAGTCAGGGTAGGCATTCAGCAAAAGCTGGTACCACATTTCACTCTGGCTACGCGTATTTGTAAAAACAATTGTGGAATTGGAATTCAGAATGATCGGAACGACTTTATCAGCTAATTTATGGCCCAGATGTCCTGCCCAGGGCAGGATTTCAACTTCATCCGGAAAAACAGAAAGAATATCGATTTTCTTTTTCTCCTTGGCCGTTATTTTTGTTTTTTTGATGTCATAAGGAATCAGGACTTCCATTGCCTCATCAAGATTGCCGATGGTAGCGGTAATACCCCAGATTTTCATTTTCTGAACATACGTTCTAAGCCGGGAAATTCCGAGTTCGATCATTACGCCCCGTTTTGAGCCCAGCAGTTCATGCCATTCGTCTATCACGATGGTCTTTAAATTAGTGAAAAACCTCTGGTGGTTTTTTTGTCCGAGCAACAGATGTAAGCTTTCCGGCGTTGCTACCAGGATATCCGGCATATTTTTCACCTGCTGCTGGCGGATTTTCGGATCGGTATCGCCGTTCCTTACACCAACGACCCAGTCAAGGCCGATCTCATCAATGGCCTCCTGCATGGCCTTGGCAATATCTTTGGAAAGCGAGCGGAGCGGTGTGATCCAGATCATCTTCAATCCTTTCCCGTATTTGTCGGGATGGTTAAGAAAATCGGAAATCAGGGCTAAAAAAACAGAATAGGTCTTTCCAAAACCCGTTGGAGCCACCACCATTCCGCTGTAGCCGTTCCCGAATTTCCACCAGGTTTCCGTCTGAAACTTAAAAGGAGCAATGCCCTTTCCGCTCATCCAGTCCTGAATGATTTGGTAGCCGCCGGTATTTTCAAATGCTGTCAAATTGTAAATCTGTTTATTGTTTACACGATGTCTAAAAGCCTATTCTTTGCAGGCTTCGTGCCGCAATCTATAGTATCAATTTTTTAACCAAAATATTTTTATAATAAAGAACATATGGTAAATTCAGCATTTATAATCTTTAATCAGGCATTTCAGAATATAAATTCTGTAAATGACCGGTGTTTATTTAGATGCTATTTTTCTATGAACAGAATAAGCTCATTGCTGTTTATTTTTGAAATAAGCGTATCCTTTCTTTTTTCGCTGATTTTATACTGATGGGAATCGAAATTTACAAACGCCGCTTTCCCGGAATATCTTAAGATGACCCTTTTTTTCTGCTCATTACTGTAATTCATTTCAAAAGGAAAAGTGAATTTTTGTGTCGCGAAACCTTCACTTGCGGCAAAGCTGTATTCTTTCAGTATCTTACTTTTATATTTATAGAGATCCTTAATAAGATATTTTTTATTTTCGAAAATAATGAAGCAGTCCGGCGGATATATATTTTCGTAGTTCTTATGGTAAGCAGCATTTCCTATTGTTACTTCCGTTTTGTTACCTATTAAAATAGCTGCCAATAACAGACCGGATATGATCAGACCGGCTCCAACCATTTTTATAATTTTCATTTTCGTATTTCAAATCGAAGAAGTTAAGAAGATTTTATAAAAAACCTGCAGAGCCTGTAAATATTTAACTTAAACACCGTGATAATTTAACAATACCTATAAAAACATAGGTCTATAATTGTCCGATACTGTTGAGTGTCTATTAAAATATTAATTATGGTCAAAATAAAATTGAAGGTTTGATTCATTTCAGACGAAACTCAGCCTAAAATCTTTTATGTCTGAGTAGATCAATGGTTGGTGCAGTTATATTCCGTCATAATTTAAATTTACTGTATCAGTTTCTTCACCTCTTCCAGTTCGTCAATTTCATCTACCGTCTTATCTTTCCGCCATCTCAGGATCCTCGGGAAACGCAGTGCAACACCGCTTTTATGGCGGCTGCTGAATCCGATGCCTTCAAAGGCAATTTCAAAAACCAACTCTGCTTTAACTGTTCTTACGGGGCCGAATTTTTCGATGGCATTTTTGTTTACGAACTTGCTGACTTCCATGATTTCCTTATCCGTTAATCCGGAATAGGCTTTGGCAATCGTCACCAGTTTATCTCCGTTTTTTACGGCAAAGGTATAATCGGTGTAATAAGCACTTCTTCGTCCACTTCCTTTTTGGGCATAGATTAATACGGCGTCAATCGTCAGCGGATTGATCTTCCACTTCCACCAGTCGCCTTTTTTTCTTCCTGAATGATAGAGCGAATTCTTCTGCTTCAACATCAGGCCTTCACTGTTGATTTCCCTGGAAGCTTCCCTGATCTTATCCAGTTCGTTCCATTCATTAAATTCAATAACTTCAGAGAGTTTGATGTTTTCCGGAGTTTCATTTAATAACAATTCTTCCAGCATCGCCCGTCTTCCGGAAATCGGTTTTTCCCTCAAATCATTACCTTCCAGTTCAAGGAGATCATAAGCAAAAACCTCTACCGGGATTTCGGATAACATCTTTTTGGTTAATGTTTTCCGGTTCAGGCGTTTCTGCAGTTCGTTAAAATTTAAAACTTTATCATCTTTTACCGCCAGGATTTCCCCGTCGATCACGAAATTGCCGTTCATTTTTTCAACGGCTTCTTTTACTTCCGGAAACTGTTCCGTGATTAATTCTTCACCTCTTGACCAAATAAAAACTTCGCCGTTTCTTTTGATGATCTGTCCTCGGATGCCGTCCCATTTATATTCAATCTGCCATTCATCCGGCGTTCCGAGTTCATCCAGATCTTTTTCAAGCGGATAGGCCAGACAGAACGGGTATGGCTTTGAGTTGTCCGGATTCACATTTTCTGCATCAATCAACTCCTGGAAAGAGACTTCATTCGGCAGCCATTTTCCCATGAGACTGTGCATCAGCGCACTTGATTCCTGTTCGGAAAATTTCGTCAGTGCATTGATCAGCGTTTTATCGGAAACTCCGATCCGGAAACTGCCGCCGAGCAGTTTGTTGAAAATCAGCCGTTCCGTATAATCCAGCCCGTTCCATGAAGTGAGGATAAATTCTTTTTTTTCAGCATCTGTCTTATTCTTAAGGTTTACGATATCGTCCATCCATTCGGACAGGGAACGTTCAATCTTTTCCGTTGGTGGCGGAAGGATCAGCGATATCGTTTCTCCAAGATCTCCTACGGAAGAATAGCTTTCCTGGAACAGCCAGAAAGGCAGCTGCGTTATGTCCAGTGCCCATTCTTTCATGTAATTGCTGTTCACATTTCGTTTCGGCCTTTTACCGGTAAAGAGAGCAATGAACCACACTTTATCATTATCGGGGGCCCGCTCCAGATAATCGATGATGGCATCAATTTTAGCATTGGTTTTATTGGTGCTTTCCAAGGCATTGATCAGTTCGGCGAAATTTTTCATGGCTCCTGCTTTTTAACGGTTTCTTTTTCAACTTCCTCTTCATCATCGTCACCGTACAGGGTTTCTACGACATCAGACTGAATTCCGATCTCATTTAAATATTTGGAGAAAACCTCGGTCTGTCCGTGAGTAACGTGTACGATCTCCGCTTCCGTAGCTTTGATGGCCTGAAGGAGGCCTTTCCAGTCGGCATGGTCGCTCATGGCAAATCCGGCATCGGCACTCCGCCAGCGTCTTGCACCCCGGACCTGCATCCAGCCGGAACAGATGGCGATCGCTGCATTGGGTATTTTTTTAATCACATTGGAATCCATTAAAGCAGGCGGGACAATCACGATTTCGTCCTGCACATGTTTAATACTTTCCCTGAAATCCGGAATTTCATATTCAGGTAGCTTAATCCCGACCGTTTCAAAAGCCTCATTCAGCTTTCCGATCGAATAGTGGACATGGATTTTTCCCATTCCTTCCACCGCTTTCATGATCCTCTGGGCTTTGCCAAGGGAATACCCGATAAACACGGAGGTTTTCTGATTTTCCTTATTCCGGAGCACCCAGTTCTGGAGTCTCTTGTTCAGGTCGTCCACTTCAAGCCAGTTGTAAATTGGCAGTCCGAATGTACTTTCCGTTACAAATTCGTTGCACCGTACCAGCTCGAAAGGCGTGCTCAAACCGTCGTCCTGAACTTTATAATCGCCGGATATGACACTTACATAGCCTTTATATTCCAGACGGATCTGTGCCGAACCAATGATATGCCCGGCAGGATGAAACGAAACCTTAACGCCGTTCATATTGATGACTTCACCATATTCTACACTCTGGCATTCGATATCCTCGCTGATTCTTTTGTATAAAATAGGTTTGGTAAAATGATGGCAGAGGTACTTTTTCATTCCCCAGCGTGCATGGTCGGCATGTCCGTGGGTGATAACCGCAAGATCAACCGGCCGCCAGGGATCGATGTAAAATTTTCCCTGTGGGCAGTAGATACCTTTGTTTGTAAATTTGATAAGCTTCAATGGTGTGTGTGATTTGGATTTTAGTATTCAAAAATCTAACCAATAACAGTATAATTTAATACAAAACACAATTAGATCTCATACTGAGAAACAAACTCCAGCTCCGGCTTCTTTATTTAAAAGCATCTTATCGGGTCTGCCTTCTTTTAATTTGATGAGGTATAATAGCTTTTGTCCCGCCTATATAATTAAAAATTTTCAGATGACCGTCAGATCATTACTTTTAGCGTTTCAGAAAAAATCTGTACGGACTTTTCCATTTCTTCCGTATTCAGGTTGCCGAAGCCAAGACGCATTGCGGAAAGATTCTTATTCTGATACAAGAGCGTTTTGGGTATAAACAGGTCGTTCTGGGCACAGTTTTTAGCCAGCTGCATAAGATTCACCGGAATCTGCCATTCCAGCCACAGAGCCAAGCCACCGGAAGGTTTTTCAAAATGTAAAAAATTCCCCAGATGTTCCTGAAGCAGCAGTGAAAAATAATCCCTTCTTTCCTGATATACCTTTAATGATTTCTTGAGATAACGGTTGATTTCCCCTTCGGCAATCATTTCGCCCAATACGTGCTCCATCAGGATATCTCCCTGCCGGTCTATGATGCCTAGGTATTTCCTCATTTCCGCCATCAGGTTTTCGGGAGCCACAATAAAGCCGGTACGGAATCCGGGAGCCAGTGATTTTCCAAAGGAACCGATATAAACCACCATACCGTTCGTATCTGCGCTGGCAAGGGGAAGGATCGGGCTTTTATCGTAATAGAATTCATAATCGTAATCATCTTCAAGAATAATAAAGCCGAATTCTTCGGCGAGCTGTAAAAGTTCGAGCCGCCGCTGTGCACTCAAAGTAACCGTCGTAGGATAGTGATGGTGCGGGGTAAGGTAAAGCATTCTTATTTTTCTGGTCCTGCAGATCTTTCTTACTTCTTCTACATCGATGCCTTCATGATCAATTGGTACAGACTCTATTGTAACCCCTGCTTTCTGAAAGATCATATTAACGGAAAAGTAGCTCAGTTCGCCTACCAAAACCGTATCTCCTTTTGATAAAAGGATTTCTGAAACAATATAGATGCTCATTTCCGTGCTTCGGGTAATCAGCAGGTTGTTTTTTGAAATCGGAAGTCCTCTGGAAAGATTTAAATATTTTGAAAGGTGCTGTTTGAAAAATTCGCTTCCGTCCTGATTGTACTGCCCGATCTTATGGGCTTTTCTTTTGAGCAGGGAAGTGTAAATCCGGGAATACTGATCGACCTGCGTCAAGCGGATATCGGGAATGCCATCGTTAAAAATATATTCACACGGCGACTGTTCAAAAGGATTGTCTAAAATATTGGTTGTTTTAAAAGGAAAACCGGTCTGTTTCGGGTAATTTTCCAGATGCTTTTTCTCAAAAGCTCTTATTTCCGAAGAATGATTCTGAGCTTTGCCGATTACAAAAGTACCTTTATTGGGAAAGCTTTCCACCCACCCCTGAACAAACAATTCGTCGTATACGGAAACGGCCGTATTACGATGGACATTCAGAATCCGGCTTAAAGTACGTGTTCCCGGCAGCTTGGTGCCGAAGGGTAAAGCGCCACGCTGAATAGCATTGATCAATTGATTTGAAATCTGCAAATACATAGAAACCCTTGAATTTCTATCGATTTTAATAAAACTCTTGTAAGGAATCTCAACCGGACTATCCATAATCTTAAAACTGGCACCCTGTCACCATCCGGCAATATACTACTTTTGAACCAAACAAAATCATAATGGAATTACAACCTCTTCTTGAAAAGATTGTAGCATACGACACGGTTCACGCAAAATGGCTCAATACTTTATCTTTTATGGAAAATGCAGGCGCACGGAAAATCTCTGCCTGTGAGCATCCTTCGGAAGTCAGCCTGATCCAGCTGAAGCATGCCGCAGAAGAACACCGCCACTCGTATTACCTGAAAAAGCAGATTTTAAAGATAAGTCCCGAAATCTGTAAAACGTATAAAAGTGATGAATTGCTGGCCTCAATGGCAACAAGGCATTATCTTCATGCGCTGGATATGAAAGCCTGCCGGTATCTTCAGGAGCATTTCCGCTTATCCAGAGAAGAACTGAAATATGCAGCTTATCTTTTTGTAACATATGCCATCGAAGTCCGTGCCGATGCATTATATCCGGTCTATCAGGAGGTGCTGACAAAGCATTCCTCAAAAATCCTGGTAAAATCGATTATTTTGGAAGAGGAAGGGCACTTGGAAGAAATGATTCATCAGCTGGGTCAATTTTCAGCAGACTGGAAGATCCATGCTGAGGTTATTCTTAAGATGGAACAGGTGCTTCATCAACAATGGATCATTGCTGTTGCAGGAGAAGTTATGCAGCCGGACTATGTTTAGCCATTCATACTTTCAGGAAGCCTTAGCAAAAAGGGAAGACAACGGAACGTTGAGAATCCTAAAAGGCAGACGACAGGGAACAGATTTTTATTCCAACGACTATTTAGGCTTATCCGGAAACAAGGATTTTCAGAATATTCTTCTAAAATCCATAACAGAAAATCCGGAACTGCTAATGGGAAGCACGGGATCGAGACTCATCAGCGGAAACAGCAATTCCGTTGTGGAAACCGAAGAATTTATTGCGGATGAACACGGGTACGGATCAGCACTGCTTTTTTCCTCTGGCTATAACGCCAATCTCGCCTTGTTTTCTACATTACCAACTCGTCACGACACGATTATTGTGGATGAACAGATTCACCGGTCGGTTCATGACGCCTGCAAACTGTCCAACGCCAAAAAATTGAAATTCAAACATAATGACTGCCGTCATTTGGAGCAGATTTTAAAAAAACAAACCGGAACCTGCTATATCGCTATCGAAAGCCTGTATTCAATGGACGGCGATGTCGCACCGATTAAAGAAATCGCCAGAACTGCCGGAAAATACAATGCCGGATTAATTGTGGACGAAGCCCATGCTTTCGGCGTTTTCAACTATGGTTTGGTAGATAAATTTAAATTACAGGATCATGTTTTAGCAACGGTCATTACCTATGGAAAAGCTTTGGGAATGCATGGGGCAGCAGTGCTGACGAACACAACCATCAGATCTTATCTTATCAATTTTGCATCGCCCTTTATCTATACCACTTCCGCGCAGGATTTCCTTTGGATGAGCATTAGGGAAGGCTATCATTTCCTGAAAAACAATCAGGAACTTTTAAGCCTTCTTCAGCGCAATATCCAGATATTCGGTGATCAGCAGATCGAAAGCCCTTCTGCTGCAAACAGTCCTGTTCAGGCAATTATAATTCCCGACAATAAACGGGTAAGAGCACTGAATGATTCTCTGCTGACAAATGGTTTTTTAACCTATGCCATTTTGAGTCCTGCCGTAAAAGAAGGTACCGAACGCCTGCGGATCTGTCTGCACAGTTTTAACACCGAAAGTGAAATTAAAGCGCTGGCACGAATAATTAAAGAATTTTTATAGAAACAGTTAAGTAATCTTTAATCAATTAAAATCAAATGAATTCAGATCAGCAGGAAAACCCTGAGCAAAAAATACTTTTTATCACCGGAATAAGCACGGAAATCGGGAAAACCGTGTGTTCTGCGGTATTGGCAAAATATTTCCAGGCGGATTACTGGAAGCCCGTCCAGTCGGGAGACCTGAATTTTTCCGACTCGATGAAAATCAAATGCTGGACAGGTGAAAATACCGTCTGCTATCCTGAAGCTTACCGCTTTAAGCTGGCTGCCTCGCCACATCAATCGGCAAAGGAAGAAGGGATTACAATTGATTTAAATAAAATCAAACTACCTGAAACCCAGAATCATCTCATTGTAGAAGGTGCCGGAGGACTAATGGTTCCCTTAAATAATAACGAATATATCATGGATCTGATCGCCAAACTGAATGTTCCGGCCGTTCTGGTCGTAAGGAATTATCTGGGCTGCATCAATCATACTTTACTGTCGATGATGGCTTTACAATCGAAAAATATCAGGCTTCGGTACATCATCCTCAACGGAAGTTTCCCTGCAGATACGGAAAATATAATCTGCAAAAATATTCCACCCGAAACCGAAATCATAAGAATTCCCGATCTGGAAGAAGTGACCGAAGAAAATATAGAACTTATAACAAAAACATTAAAAATTTATGACCGATAAAACTGCATTACGAACCGACTGGACCAAAGAAGAAATTGAAGACATCTACAGCCTTCCTCTTCTTGAACTTATTTATAAGGCCGCTACCGTTCACCGCAAGTGGCACAATCCGCAAGAAATCCAGATGTCCACACTGCTTTCCATTAAAACCGGAGGCTGCCCAGAAGACTGCTTCTATTGCGGACAGGCCGCGCGTTATCATACAAATATTAAAGTCCAAGCCCTGCTTCCTACCGAACAGGTAATCGAACATGCAAAAAAGGCGAAACAAGGCGGATCGTCCCGTTTCTGCATGGCCGCCGCCTGGAGGGAAGTCCGCAACAACAGGGATTTCGACCGGGTAATCGATATGGTGAAAGGGGTAAACGAACTTGGCATGGAGGTCTGCTGTACCTTGGGAATGCTTACGGAAGAACAGGCAATCCGGCTTCAGGAAGCGGGATTATATGCTTACAATCATAATCTTGATACCTCGGAGCAGTATTATGAAGAAATCATTTCAACCCGGACTTTTGATAACCGGATCAATACCATCAATAACGTACGGAAAGCGGGGATTACCGTCTGTTCGGGAGGCATTATCGGATTGGGAGAGAGCCACAACGACCGTATTTCCATGCTGCTGACGCTGTCCACCATGCCGAAGCATCCGGAATCAGTTCCGATCAATGCATTGGCGAGAGTAGCCGGAACACCGCTTCAGGATAATGAAAAAACCAATACCTGGGAAATGGTTCGGATGATCGCCGCTGCGAGAATCATCATGCCTTCTTCCATGGTCCGTCTCAGCGCAGGAAGGATTGAAATGACGGAGTTTGAGCAGGGCTGGTGTTTTATGGCCGGTGCCAATTCTATTTTTACCGGTGAAAGGGAGACTCTTCTCGTAACCCCGAATCCCGGTGTTTCGGAAGATCTTCAGCTGTTGCAGACGTTAGGGCTGAAGCCAATGGGACAAACGAAGGTGAATTGTGAATTGTGAATGGTTAATTTTGAGGTGTAGTTCAACGGTCGTTTTGTGATGAACTTTGGTTGCTTAGGCCTTAGCTACAATGTTAATGGTTAATGGTTAATGGTCAATAGTCAATGGTGAATGGTCAATTTTAAAAGATCGTTCACCAGTTGCCATTGCCATGAATTTTGTTGTCGGCGACTTTGCAAAGAGGTGAATACTTAATTATCAATGCTGACTTAAATTCGACAAATATTTTTGAAACGGCCAGAATTTTTATTTATTATTTAATTCAAAACCAGCTATTTACCATTTGAATTTTAATTAAAAATTACAGATTAAACTGCTCTCTGAATCTATCATTCACCAGTGATTATTGACCATTTACTTATTCATGCTAAATCTTATATCAAAAACATTGTTTCTGCCAGCAACTAAATTCACAATTGATCCATCCATTCACCACAATCAAATCAATAGACTAATGTTCAAACCACTAACAAATCTAAAAATACCCAATACATGAACCTCTCCCAACGCGACCGCGCCGTTAACTGGCACCCGTATACTCAGATGAAAACCGCAGAAGATGCCATTGCTATTATAAAAGGAAGAGGAATCTACCTTTTTGATGATGCGGGAAAACAATACATCGATGCCGTTTCTTCCTGGTGGGTGACGCTCCACGGCCATGCGCATCCTTATATTGCCCAAAAGGTTTCCGAGCAGCTCTATACCCTGGAACAGGTTATTTTTGCCGGCTTCACGCATGAGCCGGCAGTACGGCTTTCCGAAAATCTGCTGAAACTGTTGCCGGAGAACCAGGAGAAGGTTTTTTATTCCGACAACGGTTCGACCGCAGTGGAAGTGGCGCTGAAAATGTGTATCCAGTTTGCTTATAATACAGGTAAACAGAAAACAAAGATTTTAGCTTTTAAAAATGCTTATCACGGCGATACTTTCGGAGCGATGTCGGTAAGCGGCCGGAGTGCCTGGACACAACCTTTCGGAGAAATGCTCTTTGAAGTTATTTTTATCGATCCGCCGACTTCTGGGAATATCCACAAATTGAAATCAATCATTCAAGAACATTCGGAAGAACTGGCTTGTTTTATTTACGAGCCTTTGGTTCAGGGAGCAGCGGGAATGCTGATGCATGCGCCGGAAGATTTATCGGAACTCATGAGGTTCTGCAGGGAAAATGGCATTCTGATGATCCAGGATGAGGTATTTACCGGTTTCGGCAGAACGGGAAAATTGTTTGCTGCTGATTACCTGGAGGAAGAACCCGATATCATGTGTTTCTCCAAAGGTCTGACCGGCGGAACGATGCCGATGGGAATCACTACCGCCATCAACTGCATTTTTGAAGCCTTTTTCTCAGAGGACCGTTATAAAACCCTCTTCCACGGGCATTCTTTTACAGCAAATCCTCTAGCCTGTACCGCGGCACTTGCCAGTATGGAACTTCTGCTGAAAGAAGAAACGTTGTGTGCTATTGATCTTATTTGTAAGAAACATCAAAGTTTTTCAGAAAAGCTGATGCAGCATCCGAAGGTTGAACACGTAAGACAAACCGGAACCATTCTGGCGTGGGAAATAAAAAATAACACCCGCACTTCTTATTTTAACGAAACCGGAAAAGCCGCTTACCGGAAGTTTTTAGAAAGGGGAATCATCATGCGTCCTTTGGGGAACGTCCTATACTTGGTTCCGCCCTATTGCATCACTTCCGAAGAACTCGATGTTGTTTACCGCAATATCATGGAAGTTCTTGATGAATTGGAAGTCTCACCATAATAATCCTATTTTTGCAGGAAAATATACGACGATGATGCAAGTTTATACGGAAAGATTATTGCTGCGGGATATGACCATTGATGATGCACCTGCTATTTTTGATTACCGTTCTGATGCGGAAGCCAATACATTCCAGAGCTGGATTCCGACAAGCCTTAAGGAAGTGGAAAACTTTATACTGAGGAATCATAAAGAATTCAACCAGCCTGAAAGCTGGTACCAGATTCTGATCACCGATAAAGAAACGAGGGAAGTCATCGGCGATATCGGAATTCACTTCTTCGGAAACGAAAACCTGCAGACTGAGCTTGGAATTACCTTAAATAAAAACTTCCAGGGAAAAGGTTTCGCGGCCGAAGCACTGAAAGGAATAATCAGTTTGTTGTTTACCGATTTCAAAAAGCATCGGATTATGGCATCCGTTGACCCTGGTAATCTTGATTCCATCCGTCTGATGGAACGGGTAGGACTCCGCAGAGAGGGCCATTTTGTGAAAAGCCTGTTCTGGAAAGATCGCTGGGTAGATGATATTATTTTTGCCGTTCTTCGAGAAGAATGGGTGGAAAAATAAAGCGAATCCGTCTCACAATTCAATGATGAGGCTGAGAATCGACTGTACGAAAATCATTCTCCGACAGGAAGCCGATAAAATCATAAAAAAAGTCCGTTTTCACTTGTTGTGAGACGGACTTTTTAGACTGGCAGAGGAAGAAGCTGATGCTTTCTGTCAGTATCAATTTTTAACAATCTGTTATCATTCTATTAACGAGTAGCTTATTTAAAATCTTGAATAATCTTTTTTAAATGAAATATGATCCATTTTATATTTAACATCGAATAAATAGAATTAAACAAATTTTACCTATTGGCGTATTTTTTGACGTCCGCAACTTAAACAAACCATTATGCTATCCGTATTTCTCCAAGAATTCAGCTGGAAAGAATTTCTGATGGGCCAGGAAGAATGGCCTTTCATTCTTGAAATTGTCCTCCGCACCGTTATCATGTTTATTACCATTATTATCGGTCTCCGGATATTGGGAAAAAGGGGAGTGAAGCAGCTTTCCATTTTTGAGCTGGTAGTCATTATCGGCTTGGGTTCCGCAGCCGGAGATCCGATGTTTTACAAAGAGGTAGGTATTATTTCTTCCATTATCGTGTTCGCAGTTATTATCTTCCTTTATACAGTAGTTACTTACCTCATTGCAAAAAATAAAAAGATTGAAGAAATGATTGAGGGTAAATGCATCTGCCTGATCGATGAAGGCGAGTTTTCCATTGAGAATTTCAAAAAAGAAAACCTGGGGAGCGATGAGTTTTTTGCTGAACTGAGACTGAATGGTGTTTCTCATCTGGGACAGGTTGAAAAAGCTATTGAAGAAAGTTCCGGAGAGATCAGCGTATTTTTTTATGAAGATGAGAAAGTGAGATACGGACTTCCGACAATGCCGGGTTCCCTGGATTATCCTTTACAAGAAATTAAAGAGAAGGGATACTATTCTTGTACCTTCTGCGGGCATACCGAACAAAAACATCCCGGAAATGCAGGGTCCTGTAAAAAGTGCGGAAAAAAGAATTGGGTACCTTCCAGCAATAAGCGGAGAGTGACCTGAAATAAAAAAGGCCCCTACGAATAGGAGCCTAAAAAAACACAAATGATGAAAAAAAATTATTTCGATATACAAATATAATAAAAATATTAACATCCCAAGAATAGATTGATATATATTTTTAAAATATTTCATCTATTTTTACTATCCAGCATTAAGCCGTTGGGAAGTCGTAAAAAATCCTAAGGCCAGTAAGGCTAAAATGCCTACTGCTAATACTTTTGCACCTTCTTTTATTTTTGCGGAGGTCTTTCTTTCGGCTGGCCATTTTTCAATAAAATCAGACCAGAATTTCTTCGTTTCCATAATAACTTTTACATCAAATTTCAAACCATATTTTTCCTTTTTTGAATGAAATTATTGGTAAAAAGAAAGAGATATACATCAGGTATTATAACCTCAACCTGATTGCGGTCATAAAATCGAAAGATACAGATCGTTAACTTTGATTACCAACACTACCATATTTCAAATTTTTAAAATGTACTGACCCTCTCCTTACGGTGGGGGTTTTGTCATTTTACGAAAGAAGCAGGAGGCCAGATTTTTTTGATATAAATAATTTAACTCGATCGAACCTCTATCAGTTTCAAATAGAAAAATCCCCTTCTGAAATCAGAAAGGGGATAAACAGCTAAAATTAAGGACTGATTAGGCAATAAACAATGCTGCAATTGCCTGAGCGTCACTACCACTTAAAATTTCATCGTATGCTGCAGAACCTGCTGCCGCACCGAACTTAGTACTTGTATTGAAACCGGCTTGGGTTACATTATCCTCTCCTGCATATACAGGATTGGTGGCTGAAGGCATATTTCCTCCGTTAGCCAATTCGATCCAGCCTTTGTTCGCTCTCATTCTTCTTACCTGTGAAGCATGTCTCGCCTCTACGGAATGAATCTGTAAAGCAGCCTGCAATACGGTTTTATTGGACATTACATTGCCTGCCTGCCCTTTATAGGCTCTTACACCGGTATCTTCAAATGCCTGGGCAAGAATCAGGAACTGACTGTAATTCGTGAAAGGTGTAAAATTTCCTTTCGCCGTAAAATCGAAAGTCGGCTTCGCTCCTGGAGTTGTTCCTAGAGAAGTCAGCGTATTTTTAAGAAATGCAACGTGGGCTGTTTCGTGTTTTGAGATCTGTTGGAAAACAGTTCTGTCTGAACTTGGGATTAAACCTGTCGTGTTCAATCCGATTCTGTAATATTCATCTTCAAGGTATTCCAGAACCAGGGCTAATTGTAAAGCATCGGTAAGTGCACTTTTAAAGAAAGTTGCATTTTTCTGATTGTCTACCGTTTCAGCTTTGGCCGGTGTACTCATTAAAGTTCCGAGACCAAGCGGAAGAGCGGCAACCGCTGCTTTCTTACCGAATGATGAAATATTGGTTAGAGTTTCTAATCTTGAGGTTTCTGTTGTGAAAAATTTATCGTCAGAAAGCTTATCTAGTAATTTAAGAATGTTCATAATGTAATTTTTTGAAGTGAATAATTAACCGATTCCCTGTTCTTTCCAAGTGAAAGGTGTTTTGATAAATCCTCCTGCTACCGATACGATGTCTTTCGGTTCTTTCGCAAGATCCAGTCCGTTCGAATCGATCACATCATCACCTGAGAATGCTGCTGTTCCCGGATTGATCAGGTTTCTGATTGCAGAAGCATGTCGTGCTTCTACGGAAACGATTTTCCCTGCAATTACAAGATAATCAGGATTGCTGATGTACTTTCCTGCACCGTTATAAGCGGCAACACCTGTATCTTCAAGTGCTTTTGCCGTAGCAAGAACAGAATTTCTGTCATTGAAATTTACATTAGGATACTGGAACTCTAATGTCGGCAATACGTTGGAAGTTGCCCCACTAATGGCTGCCTTAAAGAAATCCCTGTGGATTACTTCGTGATTATAAAGATCCGTAAAGATCTCTTTCTCCGCATTTGAGATTCCGGAATAAAAATTATTAACCACTTTGGTATAGAAATCAGCTTCCAGCTGCTCCAATGCGTAGGCATAATTCAGGATACCTACATCCCCTTTTCCAAGATCGAAAACATTTACGTCTACGAATTCGAACTCCTTATCTTCGCAACCGATCAGGGTAAGGCCGGCCATGGCAAGACCTACACCGCTCAGCTTCAAAAAATTTCTTCTGCCTGTATCCAGGGTAGCTCCCTGGTTAGACACATTAATAGTTTTTTTCATAATATTATTTTATTTAAGCGTTAGTATAAACTCAAAAAAGAAGAAAAAACAGCATAAAAAAAATTATGCTGTTTAAAACTAAGAAACCATTACGGCATCAACACCGTGTCTATTACATGAATAACACCATTTGACTGATTTACATCAGCAATTGTTACTTTTGCGTCATTACCTTTCATATCTCTTACATAGAGATTTTTTCCTTTTGCCCAGAAAGTCAGTTCTTCACCTTCCACTGTTTTCATCATTGCTTTACCGTTTCCGGCTTTCACTTCTGCCCAGATCTGTTTAGCACTGTATCTTCCGGGAAGAACGTGATAGGTTAGGATTTTAGTAAGCATTTCTTTGTTTTCCGGCTTCACCAGGTTGCTTACGGTACCTTTAGGAAGTTTAGCGAATGCTGCATCAGTAGGAGCGAATACCGTGAATGGTCCTGCTCCCTGCAGTGTTTCAACCAAACCTGCTGCTTTCACTGCTGCAACCAATGTTTTATGATCTTTGGAATTTACCGCATTTTCAATAATGTTTTTAGAAGGATACATCGGAGCACCGCCTACCATTACCGTTTTTTCTTTCATTTGCTGAGCCGTTGCCGTTCCGCTGAATGCGAAAGAAAGAACTACCATTCCTAAAGCTGTGATTTTTGATCTTGTGTTCATTTTTTTGATTTTTAAGTTCAAGTTGTATTTGAGTGTGTTCTGAACTCATTTACGAGAGCGGTTTTCATTCAGATTTAAAAAAAATTAAAAAAAACAATAAAAAACTTCAAACAGCTGATTATCAGATAATTATTTTTACACTAAAATTTAAATTTTGTAAAATGCATTAATATTTTCCTACTAAACGAGCGTTTTATATAAATTTTTTCAAATGATTTGAGAATTTTTCGAAATATTGAACAATATGGCTCTAAAATTGTTTAATATCTATTTTATTTTATTACATTTGGAAACAAAAATATCCACTATTAAAACAAACTATTCGGAAGAGCAGCTTATCGTTTTATTAAAAGATAAAAACGAAACCGGTTTTCATCATCTGTATGATAACTATTCCGGTGCGTTGTATGGAGTTATTCTCCGAATCGTACAGTCCAGAGAATATACTGAGGAAATTATTCAGGATGTTTTCGTCAAAATCTGGAATTCCATTAGTCAATATGACGCTACTAAAGGCAGGTTCTATACCTGGATGATCAATATTGCCAGGAATACAGCGATCGATTACTTAAAATCCAAAAGTTTTCAAAACGAATTGAAAAACCAATCGCTTCCCGATTTCGTATATGATTCTGCAGAACTTTCAACAACGAATGATTCGTCTGATTTTATCGGATTTAATAAAGTGTTGGAAAATCTGGAAACTGACAAGCAGGAACTTATCAATCTCGCGTATTATCAGGGATATACTCAACATGAGATATCTGAAAAGCTGAAAATACCCCTGGGAACGGTAAAAACCAAGATGCGGAATGCGCTAATGAAATTAAAAGATTTGCTAAAAGATTATCAATAAATTGAATACGAAAGAGTACATATCATCCGGAATTATAGAATCCTACGTTCTAGGCTTTGCTTCTCCAGAAGAAGCAGGAATTTTGGAGTGTGTCATGAAGAACAATGCTGAGGTAAAAGCCGCTTTCGAGGAAGCACAGCAAACTTTGGAAGATCTGGCTACAGCAGGTGCTGTGACGCCTCCCACGGATTTGAAATCAAAGATCTGGAATAAAATACAGCAGGAACAGACTGCTGAGAAACAACAGACTGTATTTGCAGTGGACATTCCCGCCGCAAGGCCACAGGAGGAAATCAGAATTCAGGGCAACAGCAACTGGAAGACCTATGCCATAGCGGCGGCAGTTCTGTTCCTGGTCAGCGTTGCCGGAAATGTTTTCTGGATGAACGAGCAGGCTCAGACAAAAAAAGAAATTGCAGGAATGCAGGCTGAAAAGAAATCCCAGGATTTTGCCATGCAGAAAATGAGCAGGAAAATGGATATGGTAACCAATCCCGATATGAAAATGGTGATGCTGAAAGGCGTGGAAAAACATGCTGACTCCAAGGCAATGGTGTTCTGGGATACCAAGACCAAAGCCGTATATCTGGACGCAGAAAAGCTGCCGAAAGCTCCGGAGGGCATGCAGTATCAGCTTTGGGCCATAGCTGACGGAAAACCGGTAGATGCCGGAATGTACACCGAAGAAAAAGACAGTAAAATTGCGCTTGCCAACATTCCGAAAGCACAGGCTTTTGCCATTACCCTGGAAAAACAGGGCGGAAGCCCGGTTCCAACCATGGAGAACATGTATGTAATGGGAGAAATTTAACCTGGAATATTTTACAATACCAAATATAAATACCGGCTAAGGCCGGTATTTTTTATTGAAATTTTGCAGGTTTTAAATATGAGTATTTTAAATATCAACGCAGAAGATACCAGATTCCAACACCGGCACCGGCATAAACGGCAATCGTAATAATGTCTGCGATAGGCTGTGAAAATCTCCTTTCAGCAATCCTTTCGGCATTGATCTGGTTTTTATGAAACTTCAGAACTCTGTCTGGATTATGAACAGGGTGGGCAACAAGACTATCGCTTTCCCAACGGTCAACAATAATCTTATACGATTTACCGTCAACATCGATCTTAAAATTTTTAGTAGGCACTAGCTTCTGCTTAATATTTACAGGAACAGGCGGCTGAGCAGCCATGCTCTGGGTTTCAGCAGCCTGGTTCTTCGTTTTTCCGGAAGACGCTGCATTACTTTTAGATTCCTGCTTATCAGCTGTAGCAGGGTCTGCCGGTTTTTTAACCTGATATGTATAACAGCTTACCAGAGAACAAGACAATACGATGAGATAAATTTTTTTTCGCATGATCCAAATTTAAGAATTAAATACAATATTCGGTATTTTCTTTTAAAGATTACTTTGGTATAAAATTCAGATCATGCCGGAACACGCAAAGACACAAAGCTCTTAGATACTTTCTGTTATAAACCGCAAGGATTTTATCTCGGATAAAATTAATGACCCCGATTTGCAATAAATAAAAATATTAAATAACAATACGCCTTAAACTTATGCTTTTAAATTGCCGGCGGCTTTGAGTATTCCAACAAAAAAATTGATACCGAGGTATGATAACCTGTTTTTAAAAAGATCCGAAATACTTTATATTTTAAACGCTAAGCCATACAAACGACTTCTTTCTGTGTTACTTTAAGAAGTTTCATAAAGTCATAGTTTAAATAGCTCTGTGCTTTTAAGCCATTGTGTTTTCCATCAGAGAACCCGAATCATACGTGCGATCTCAGCCCACATTAAAAAATAAATTCAGTATCTTTAGATCACCGTTATATCATCACAAAATAAATTTATGAAAAAAAGAACCGTTAAAAATACCGAATTAACCGTCGCGCCGATCAATTTCGGAGGAAACGTATTCGGATGGACACTGGATGAAAAACAATCTTTTGAAATCCTCGACATCTTCTTTGAAAAAGGCTTCAATTTCATCGATACCGCCGACACTTATTCCTGGTGGGTAAATGGCAAAGGCGGACAGTCTGAAGAGATTATCGGTAAATGGATGAAAAGCCGCAACAATAGAAAAGAGCTGGTCATTGCGACAAAGGTAGGTTCTGAGACAAGTGAACACGGATATGATATCAGTAGAAAACATATCCTGAAATCTGTAGATGAATCGCTTCAAAGGCTGCAGACGGATCGTATCGATCTGTATTATACACATTTCGATGACAAACAGACTCCGGTCGAAGAAACATTATCTGCATACGATGAAGTGATAAAAGCTGGAAAAGTTCGCTATATCGGTGCCTCCAACCTTTCACCGGAAAGACTTACAGAATCCTTTAAAACAGCCGAAGAACATAACCTTCCGAAATACGTTGCTTTGCAACCGCATTATAATTTAATGGAGCGGGAGGGCTTTGAAAAAAAATATGCGCCTTTGGCTGAAAAATACGGATTAAGCGTGTTTCCGTATTGGTCGCTGGCCTCAGGATTTCTTACCGGCAAATACCGCGATGAATCCGACTTTTCCAAAAGCCAGCGAGGAGAAGGAGCGGGGAAATATCTGAATCCAAAAGGCCTGGAAGTTTTACAGGTATTGGATGAAATCAGTTATAAACATCAGTCGAAACCGGCAACCGTAGCCCTCGCATGGCTTTTGGCAAATCCGCTGATCACCGCTCCGATCGTCAGTGCTACCAGCGAATCCCAGCTGCAAGCCTTATTTGCCGCTCCGGAACTTTATCTGGATAATGAAGATATTGAACTGCTGAATAAAGTTTCCGATTTTAATCAATAGGCTGGAAAATAGAATATGGGTAAGAGTAGCTTTTCTGAGATGACCCCTTTATAATTTTCAGGTCTGTAATTTATCTGCTTTATTTGTGATCTTGGCGAATTCAAATTTTATATTAAATACAGCTCTTAATTTCAGAAAGTGAAAACCTTTGATTTTATTTATTATATATTCTGATATATTTTCAGGCATTAATCTAAATCTTATTTGATTTATATAGAAACCTGTAATGTTGATAAATAAAAAATCCGCACTGAAATCTTTCCGCGCGGATTTTTAGGACGTGACAATTTATGATTCTATTCCGAATATTCTTTCAACAACTGCCTATAGCTCATCAAGATCGTCGATTTAGAAATAAATCCAATAAATACATTATCTGCATTTACTACCGGAAGGTTCCACACACCGGTATCATCAAAAGACTGCAGGATTTCCAACGGCTGGTTCTCAGGATGAATCACAGCAGGTGGCGCTTTCATGATCTGGCTGATATTCGCAGAAACTTCTGCATTGGTAAAGAGATAGGGCCGTATGTCGTCTAGCGTTAAAATTCCACGCAGCACCTTATCGTTATTTATGACGGCAAATATATTCTTATTTCCGTTTTTCACGAGCTCAAACAGTTCCGTAATGGGTGCATTTTCGCTGATGGATTGGGAATAGCGGTCGATAAAATCTTCCGTCCTTAGAGAAAACAATAAATTCTTGTCGTGTTTGTTTGTAAAAATTTTACCTTGGTCTGCAAGTGATTTCAGTTCCGGGGAAATAGGGGAGAACCATTTGGCAATCAGGTAAGATATGATCGAAACAATCATCAGCGGAATGAAAAGGTCGTATCCGAAGCTAGATTCGGCAATCAGGAAAATAGCGGTTAGAGGAGCATACATCACACCGCTCATCGCTCCCGCCATCCCAACCAGTACCAGATTCGTAACCGGCACATCCGTAAAGCCGATCTGCTGGCACACAATGGCAAATAAATATCCTACCGTTCCGCCGGCAAACAGGGATGGTGCAAAATTACCGCCGTTTCCGCCACTGAAAATCGTGAAGGAAGTTGCAAAAGCCTTTAACAGCAGAACAAGGATCAGGAAAATGATGATCGTAAAATTTTTAATCTCAAAATACCTGAAGAAACTGTTCTGAATAATATGATGCGTATTTCCGTTGGTAAAAGCTTTTACCGTATCATAACCTTCCCCAAACAGAGGCGGAAACAGAACACACAGTAAAGAAAGCACGGCACCGCCGAACATGGCCTTCCGTATCCGCGACATCTTAAGCCCTTTGATAAAATGCTCTACTTTTTTGGATATGATGACAAAATAACGGGCATAAAGTCCGGTAACAACTCCCAGGATCAGGTAATACGGAACATTTTTGTAATTGAATGCCTCTCTTGTATAGAACCTGAACAGGACATCTTCCTGAAGCAGGATCCGGGATAAAAGGCTGCCGCATACGGCCGCTACAACCAGAGGAATGAAATCTGTAAAAACTACCCCTGTGAGAAGAATCTCAAACGCAAACATGATCCCGGCAATGGGTGCGTTGAAAGCCGAGGCAATCCCTGCTGTAGCTCCTGCCGCAAGAAGCAGTGTCCGTTCTTTATAACTTAAGCGGTAGGTTTGTGCAAAATTGGACCCGATTGCGGCACCTGTTACGGCGATCGGGCTTTCCAGTCCGGCAGAACCGCCCAATCCCACAGTCACCGCACTCTGGACTATCTGTGAATACATTTTCACAGAAGAAACAATGCTGGAATTCTGTGCTATTTCGTACAGGATGGCACCGATTCCTTTCCGATCCTGACCTTTGAATATTGTTAAAACAACCAGGGTAGTAAGGACAATTCCTAAAAAAGGGAAGACAACGTAAAAGAGAATCTGATATTCAAAGTGAACCTCTGTTGTAATAAAGTGATGAATATTATGAACCAATGTTTTCAGCACAACACCGGCCAGCCCGGCAGAACATCCTACCAGGATTCCGGAAAGTACCAGAAACTGGTTCCGGCTGAGCCTATTGTTCAGCCAGTGCAGGATAATTTCATAGCTGCGTGCTTTCTCCAGCCCATACTTCTGGAAGTCTCTTTTAAACTTCAGGAAGCTTAGAAACTTTTTTCTATTATGAATATTCACTCTCAGGGAATTTAGCCGTAACCGAATTGTTACGGTTCTGTAAATTTATGAAATATATCAGGAACTATAAAATTCTTCCTACTGGCTTGTGTCTTTTTTCGGCCTTAAAATAAGCCTGATGGAAGGATTATTGGTAATGAAAAGTCTGAGCCAGTTAAATGCTAGACGGACTTTGCTCCTGAACGTAATCAGCGGGATGATATGAATAAAAAGCCATGTAAGCCATGCAATAAATCCTTTATAGGAAAATTTAGGAAGATCCACCACCGCATTGAATTTTGAAATAATCGCCATGCTTCCTTTATTATTGTAAGAAAAAGGAAGCTGAACCTTATGTTCATCAATTCTTTTTAAGTTTTTTCCTAAATTCAGGGCGTGCTGAATAGCCACCTGGGCCAGCTGCGGATGTCCTTTCGGGAAATTTTCGTCGCTAAGCTGTAAAGAAATATCTCCCAAGGCATAAATATTTTTCATTCCCTGTACCTTACTGTATGCATCCACCAGTATTCTCCTGCCTCTTCCCAAACTTTCTGCCGGGATTCCCGGAACTTCGCGGCCGATAACGCCGGATGTCCAGATCAGGGTTTCGGTTTCAATGGTTCTTCCGTCGGCCAGAATTACTTTTTGGTCTACATAATCTTTAACGGCTACATTCAGTATGATTTTTACACCAAGTTTCGTCAATCTTTCATGGGCAGCTTCCTGTGCTGTTTTACTCATTGGGGAAAGTAAAGTCGGCAGTGCATCGATTAGATAAATATTGGAAAGGCTGAGCTTGATTTCCGGATATTCCTTTTCAGCAATATAACTGCCCATCTCAGCAATCATCCCGGCCAGTTCAACACCGGTGGGGCCACCTCCGGCGATTACAATATTCTGTAATTTTTGTGCTTTTTTAATGTCTTTATTCCGGGCAGCCTCTTCCAGTGTCAGCAGCATATAATTTCTCAGATACAATGCTTCGTCGATGGTTTTCATAGACAGGGAACATTTTTTCACATTCTCCATTCCGAAATAATTCGTTTCCGTACCCAGTGCCAGAACCAGATAGTCGTACTGGAGAATACCGTTATCCGTTTCGATGGCATTATGTTCATGGTCGACATTCACCAGACTCCCCATGTGAAAATTCACATTTTTATATTTTGAAATCATTTTCCGGAAAGGATAGCTGATGTTGGAAGCCTCAATAAATGAAGTGGCTACCTGGTAGATGAGCGGCGGAAAAAAATGGTAATTGTTCTTATCGACCAGTGTAATTCTGAATCGTTTGTCATTCACCAGAGATTTGATCAGATTGATGCCTGCAAAACCTCCGCCTACGATAACGACGTGCTTTTTCATATATGATGATTTGTAATGGTCTGAAATAAGCTTCAAGAATAACGCCAAAGGACGGCACTGTGGTATTTATTCTACAGTATCATTAAATCACTCAAATTCCTTAAAAATTCCCTGCACGATGTTTGTATCTTATACTGGATCCAAATTTTAAATAATAATATAATGAAATCAGACATTTTAACGGAAAGACACCAGCTTGGCCTGGGCGGAGTTGCGATCGGTACTGCCTTTGAAGCGC
The DNA here is from genome assembly GCA_913778085.1 of uncultured Chryseobacterium sp. GTDB lineage: Bacteria > Bacteroidota > Bacteroidia > Flavobacteriales > Weeksellaceae > Chryseobacterium. The sequence continues at coordinate 65,238 of CAJYXJ010000020.1, read as the reverse complement.
TTACGGACGGGCAGTCTTACGAAGTTTTACAGAAAGCATGGGATCTCGGAATTCGCTATTATGATACGTCTCCCTGGTACGGCCTTACGAAAAGCGAAAGACGTTTCGGTAATTTCCTGCACGGACAGAACCGTGAGGAATTTGTCCTGTCTACCAAAGTAGGCCGCCTCTTTGCAGAAGTTCCCGAAGATGAAGTTCCGCCGACCATGTGGCAGGATCCTTTACCCTTCGATTTTGAACACAATTATACTTCAGATGCTATTAAACGATCTATTGAAGAAAGCCTGGAAAGAACAAGATTGAGCCATATCGACATCGTCTATGTGCATGACCTTTCGGAAGATCAGGTGGGCGACCGGTATCCTTATTTCCTGAAGCAGGCCAGGGAAGGAGCTTTCAAAGTGTTATCCCAGCTCCGTGATGAAGGAGTGATCAAAGCTTGGGGAATGGGTGTTAATAAGATAGAGCCGATCCTGGACTGCCTGGATTCTGCGGATCCTGATATCTGCCTTTCCGCAACACAATATTCCATCCTTGAACATGAGGAAGCAGTTGACCGCCTGCTTCCTGCCGTAAAAAAAGCCGGTGTGAAATTGGTTTCCGGCGCAGGATACAATTCCGGGTTTATTAATGGCAGACCGCGGTACAATTATAAAGATGTAATCCCTAAAGGAATGACGGAAAAGCGGGAAAAAATCGATGAAATTGCCAAAAGATACGGGACAACTATTACACACGCAGCCCTTCAGTTTGTATTGGCTGCGGATGAATTCGTATCGATTATCCCGGGAGCCAGCAAGCCGGAGCAGGTAGAAGATAATGTAAAGGCCTGGAAAGAAAATATTCCTTCAGACTTCTGGAAAGAACTTAAATCCGAAGGATTGATTTACGAAAAAGCACAGGTTCCTAACTAAACATAAGAGCCTGAATTTTTTGCCTTCCATCCGGGAGGCTTTTTTTATTGGCGGGATTTGAATTTAGAGTTAAAAAAAAATTAAATTAAACTTAAAACGGAAAATGCCCGTCATCAGTGGGTTTTTGATAAATTTCACATATCAAAAGAATATAAATCATATATCCAAGTAAAACTTTTTAATTTTTTTTTAAGGAACTGTTAAATATTTTTTTACGGAATGTTATCTGTATGTTAACGGCTCAAAAATATACTTCAAGGTAATTTTGCCATACAATTTTGAAGTATAAAAAAATGAAAAAAATAATTTGTGCAGTCGCATTATTATCTTTCAGCCTAGCCTTTTCACAGGAAACCAGCTCTAAAATTTTCGGGAGGTTAAAAGGAACCAATTCCGAAATGACCATCAAAATAACCCACGTTCCCACCAACAGCAGCTTTGAGACGAAGACCAATAAAAACGGTCAGTTCAGCTTAGACAACCTGCAGCCGGGCGGACCTTATACCATTGAGGTAACGGATGGCGCAAAAGTGGTATATTCCAACAGCAATGTACAGCTTTCTCTGGGAAACAATGATCTTCCGGTAGTAGAGCTTGGCAGCAAGGAGAAAATGATCGATGAAGTGAAACTGACCTCCAAAAGAACTACAGCCGCAAAATTCGGTGTTGGAATCAGTCAGGCACAGATTTCAGGATTACCTAATATCAACAGAGGAATTCAGGATGTCACGAAGCTTGTTCCCCAAAGTGCCAATAATTCTTTTAACGGAACAAACTTCCGTTATAACAATGTTACCATCGACGGTTCCATTAACAATGATGCGATTGGCTTCAGCCCGTCCTTAGGCGGACAGACAGGAACCTCAGGAATGCCCGGTAGCAGCACGCGTTCCAATTCCATCAGCCTGGATGCCATTCAGGATGTGCAGGTTTATATTGCGCCTTATGACGTAAAATTAGGAAATTTCCTGGGCGGGAGCATTAACGCCGTTACCCGGAGCGGAAGCAATAATGTAGAGGGATCGATGTATTTCTACGGCAGAAATGCCTGGATTACCGGAAAAAACAGAGTTGGCGACAATTCCAGGATGCCGAATTCTTTCGGAGATTATATTTACGGTGGAAGAGTAGGGCTTCCTGTTATTAAAGATAAACTTTTCCTGTTCACCAATATGGAATATACGAAAAGAACAGATCCTGTTTTCTATAACGCCGGAGATCAGGGTTCATTGGTAAACGGTACCATAGCCCAGCAGATTTCGGATTTCGTACGGAATAAGTACGGTTTCAATGCCGGAAGTTATGATCAGTATACCAACTTCTCCGAAAGCTCAAAACTTTTCAATAAATTAGACTGGAAAATTAATGACAAGCATACTTTATCCATTAAAAACAATACGGTATTCTCACATGCTTCCAATCTGGAAAGAGACGCGGCCAATTTCCGTTTTTCGAGCATGGACTTTGTGCAGAAAAATACATCCTCAACGACAACCCTGGAGCTGAAAAGCCGTTTTAACGACAGACTAAACAACAATTTGGTGCTGGGGTATTCCTCCATCCATGATTACCGGGATCCAACGTCCCAGAATGCGATGTTCCCACAGGTGGAAATTGCTTATAACGGCGGGACCATTCTCCTTGGAAACGACCGGGAAGCAACGGTTTTCAATATGAGACAGAAAACATTTGAAATTACAGATAACCTGACTTATAAAGCAGGACACCATACGTTCTTGCTGGGAACTCATAATGAGCTGTATAATATCGACTATGGTTTCGTAAACGCACTGAACGGAAGAATTTCATATAAAAGCTTAAATGATTTTTATAATTCGAACCCGGCGAGAATCAGGGGAACGTATTCTCTGGAAGGAGAAGGCCGGCAGGATTTATTCGACAATCCTTACGCACACTATAAAGTAAATCTTTTGTCCGCCTATTTTCAGGACGAGATCACTTGGGGAAGACTGAGACTGACGCCAGGTGTGAGAGTTGATTATACGGACCTACCCGACAAGCCGGTTTTAAGCCCGAAAGTAACAAGCTCACCTGCTGATCCTTATTACGGAAGCACTTATACTTATACCCCTCTGAGCCAACTAACGAACAATTATCTTAACAAGCCCACAATTTCCCCAAGGCTAGGATTTAATTTGGATCTTACCGAAGACCGATCATTAATTATGAGAGGAGGATCCGGGATATTCGTAGGAAGAATTCCTTTTGCATGGCTTGGATATGCATATTATAACGACGGGGTCGGATTCGGAAGTTATGATTACAACGCACCTACCGCCGCACAGCTGGCAGCCAACGGAGATCCCCTGGTAAGCAGCAACTTCCCGAAATGGCAGAATTCCTCGAAAGTACAGGTGGATTTAATCGATAACAATTTCAAAATGCCGCGGGTATGGAGAAGCTCTCTGGCTTTCGATTATACATTATCGGGATATAAATTTACCGTAGAAGGAATCTACACGAAAGTCCTTTATGATCTGAAGTTCCAGCAGGTAAACAAAACGGATAATGTAACGTACTTCAGCTATGATACGAACCACGAAATGCCGGTCTATACGACCAACATCAACAGCAATTTCTCTAACGCCTACATGCTTTCCAACACGAAAGAAGGCTACCGTTATAACCTGACGGCCCAGCTTTCCAAAGCATATAATTTCGGACTGAATTTCTTTGTGGCCTACACATACGGTGATGCGAAAGACATTACCAACGGAATCCGTAACTCTATGGAAAGCAACTGGCAGATGAACCAGTCTTTAACCCCAAATGATCCGAAACTGACAACCTCCAACTTTGCGATTAAAAACAGAATCGTGGCCAACTTAGGCTATTCCGTTCCGCTTTCAGCATCGAACAGATTATCGGCTAACCTATATTTTAATGCACAATCCGGAAACCCTTTCTCATGGGGATTTGTAAACAGTACGATTGCCAACAGCGGACAGGCGGCAGGCCTGGCTTATATCTTTAAAGATGCTACCGAAGCAGCAAAATATATCGCTCCGATAAAAGATGCTTCAGGAAATATCCTGGTGACAGCCGCACAGCAGGTAGCTGACTATGAAAAATTTATCAGCGGGAATGATTACCTGAACAGCAGAAGAGGAAAGTTTACCGAGAGAAACGGCGATTTTACCCCATGGAACATACAGGCAGATTTCAGGATCATGGATGAAATCCGACTGAGTGAAAAATCAAAAAACAGCCTGCAGATTTCATTCAGCATCATCAATCTGACGAATTTGCTGAACAAGGACTGGGGCAAAGTCTATTTCGTACCCAACACCTTTAACTCAACAGCAAGTGTAGGCTTAACGAAAGTAGGAAATGTTGCGGCAGGGCAGCCTTCTGCAGGTGATCCGGTATACAACTTCAAAACACCGGGCCTACCTTATACGATCGATCAGTTTGCTTCAAGATTCCAGGGACAGCTGGGCATTCGCTACAATTTCTAATTTTCTTTTTCAGATACACAGACTTACTAATTCTTTCGTGGAAGTCCGGAATTTATTCCGGGCTTCCTTTTGTAATACATCCTAAAAGAATTGACGGAATATATTTTATCAGGATCAGCTTTCTTAAAATCTGATTAAAAAATCAAACATATTTCTGATTATAACTAGGTATGTAGTTATATTTATTATATTTGCTGACTTTTATAACGAAAATAAAAAATTAAGATGAAAAAGTTAATCACGACATTTTCTTTAGCCGCAGGCCTTTTCCTGACATCCAACTTCGTGAATGCACAACAGAAAATAGGACATGTAAATTCCGACGATGTTTTTAATAACCTTCCGGAAGCCAAAACAGCGGAAGCGTCTTTGGACACATTTACCAAAACCAAGCAGGGTGATATCGAGAAGATGATTACCACGTATCAGAGTAAACTCAAGGCTGCTCAGGACAAGGAAAAAACCATCAGCGAAGCGAACAAGGAAACAGTCATTAAAGAATTAACGGCAGCACAGACCGAGCTTCAGACTTTAGGAAAGGATATTGAAACGGCAAGAACGAAAGCTGCTCAGGATATCAGTAAAAAACAGACTGAATTGTTTACACCGATCCAGCAGAAAGTAGCCACTACCATTTCTTCCGTAGCAAAAGAAAAAGGACTGGCTTATGTATTTGATGTTGCAAGCTCTCAGGGAAGCAATATCGCTTATATGGACGGAGGCGAAGACATTACTCCTGCCGTAAAAGCAAAACTGGGCGCAACAGCTGCCGGTAAAAAATAACAGGACTTATCTTCACAGATTTAAGGATTTTTACGGACGAATGTTTGATTTATTTCAACTCATCTATCTGATTTATAAGAATCTTTAATTTTTGTTTACTGCACCCTAAAATAAAATAAATATAAAGCAGGGGACTCAGAAATCTTATGTGTTTTTAAAAAGCTTTTGTAGTTTAACGGTATAATAAGAAAAAGCTGGAAACCAAGTTTCCAGCTTTCTATCTTCAGTTTCTACATTGATCTAATCCAGGGGCCTTCTGCCTGAAATCAGGTTATAAAGAACCACAATGATGGCGATTACCAGCAAAATGTGTACTAAATATCCAGTATCCATTCCAGGTACGATACCCAACATTCCTAAAAGCCACACTACTATACAGATAACTGCGACTAACCATAATATACTTCTCATAACTAAAAATTTTAAGTGATTTGATTTATGCTATACATATACTGTGCCTTTTTTTTAAAAATATTTTAAAAATAATACCACATTTTAAATAATACTTAAAATTTTACTTCCGTCAGGAATGCTATAACAGTCCGAACTTAAGCAGTGCTTTTTCAATGCCGTGGTCATCCACATCATCCGTAACAAAATCGGCGATTTCTTTCACTTTATCATTGGCATTCCCCATCGCGACACCTATTTTTACAAATTTCAGCATTGAAATGTCATTTCCACCGTCACCGAAAGCCATGGTATTAGCCGTATCAATCCCGAAATAACGGCAGAAGTTTTCGATACCCAGTTGCTTGGTAATTCCTCCTGCGTTTACATCGGCAAAGAGAGGCGTCCACCGTGAGGAGATACTATTCGGCATAACAGTCTGCATAAATTCCTCTTCGGCCTCCGGGCGCAGGAAGATATTGGCCTGCAGCACATTCTGCATATCGATATTTCCCTTATCGTGAACCGGCGGCACCGGAAGATTGACGTGGGCATACATCCCGACCACTTCAGGCGTTGCATCGTTGATTTCCACCTTATTTTCATACATTAAAGAATAGCTTAACGGCGAATTTTCCGAATAGCGGACCAGGCTTTCAATATCAGCCGGATCGATTGTATTTTTTGAAATCAGCTCTTTGTCTGTGGTCACACAATACGCTCCGTTAAAGGTAATAAAACCATCGAATTCCAGATGGCTGATGTGATGGAGGGAATTGATGGATCTTCCGGTTGCCACAATAACTTTAATTCCTTTTTCGCGGAGTTTATTCAGCACATTCTGTGTAGATTCCGGTATTTTACCGGTTTTAAAACTGATCAGGGTTCCGTCGATATCGAAAAAAACCGCCTGTATGCGGTGTGGATTATTACCGTCTGAAATATTCATGAAGTGCAATTATTTTTAGATGAATAAAAGTACGGTATTCTTTTTTTTAATTCAGCTGCCTGCAGGCGTTTATCAGGTTATATTTTTGTTAAATCAATAAAAGGTTAGCTTAAAGACCAGGAGATGGGAGTGGATTTTAAGAAGTCTGCTCAGATATACTGCTGGCATTTTTGAATATATTATAAAAGTTAAAAATGACCATATTACTTTAAATTAATCTTTTCAGTTACAGAATTTACATAGCGTGAATAAAATAGCATCTAAATTATTTTCAACCATTTAACAGGTTTCGCCGCTCCACGAGTTGTTGTTGCCGTCCGTTTTCTTTAACCCCGGAGTTTCATCTAAGGCTATGATTATAAATTCTTCTGGGAATATTTTTTCGAGTTCAAGGTATTTAATAAAAGACTGAAATTCGATTTAGTGAATCAGTATTTTATTGATACCATCATTAATAATGTTGACGAGAGAAACTTCCGGCAATAGTATCCGGCTTCCTTCTCAAAGCATAATGATACGATTTCTGCTTCAAGTTCACATTAAAAACACAATTTTAGTGAGTATATTTGATGGTTATAAATTTCCGCTGGAATGAAACCGAAGAATACCCTCCATAAAGAATTCGATCCTCCTGAAGCATTGGAGAACACCATCAAATGCTTTTGGTACAACGATTCGGATTTCGGAGATCTGGAAACCGGTTTTGAAGTGATTCCTGATGGCTATGTGGAAATCATTTTCCATTTCGGCAATGGCTGCAAAATATTGAGTCATGGCGAGCTAACGGATCTTCCTTCTCCGTTTTTGGTAGGTTTGCTGAATCATCCGGTTTATTTTTATACCAGCGGACGTTTACAGATTCTCGCAATCCGGTGCTTTCCCTGGACGGTATTTGACCTTCTCAGGTTAAAAGCCGGTAAAGAAGGAATTCACATTTTTGAACATTCCGTGGCCGAACTTCACCCTTATCTGGCAGTAAGGATCGAAGAAAAGAAAATTAATGAAGCCATCGGCTTCCTAAAAGATTACTTTACCGGCATCTGTTCTGATGCCGCTTCCGATACTTTACTGTACAAAGCGGGTACAGCCATACGGAAAGGAGGCGGATCACTTCCTGTGACCCGGATTGCAGATTCCGCCCACGCTACCGTCCGGACCCTGGAAAGGAAATTCAAGCAATCTTCGGGGCATACCGTAAAGGATGTATCAGGATTAATTCGTTTTGAAAAAGTTCGAAATCACCTTTGGACGTATCCCGACTGTAATCTCGCTGAATTAGCCCTTGAAGCAGGATATACCGATCAGGCACACCTGAGTAAAGAATTTAAACGCTATTGCGGTACGACACCCGGAAAATTTGCCCGGAAGGCAAAAAACGATAACATCTCGGGCCATGATTTTGTCGCATTTCTACAATCCCCGGAATAAAACATTCGTGAATTTTGTCATTCATTATTTAAATAAAAAATCCTATGAACAAATTACTGAATGATAAAAAAACCGCTATTATCGGAGCAGGACCGGTAGGCCTTACTATGGCCAGATTACTGCAGCAGGCCGGAGCCGAAGTAACAGTTTACGAAAGAGATAAAACCCCGGAAGCGAGAATCTGGGGCGGGACGCTGGATCTGCATAAAGATTCGGGACAACAGGCACTAAAAAAAGCAGGACTGCTGGAAAAATATTATGAAGAATCCATCCCGATGGGCATTGTCATCGCCGATAAAGAAGGCAATATTTTGAAATCTGTAGAAATTAAACCCGAAAACCGATGGGATAATCCGGAGATCAACAGAAATGTTTTAAGAAAAATTCTACTGGAAAGTTTGGAAAAAAACACGGTTCACTGGGACCGTAAACTTACAGGGCTGCAAGCGGGCCACAAAAAATGGAACCTGAAATTTGAAAACGGTTATTCTGAAACGGCAGATTTTGTAATCGTGGCCAACGGCGGGCAGTCGAAAGTACGGAAATATATGACGGATAGCCTGATTGAAGAAACAGGCACCTTTATTCTGCAGGGCGATATTCACCAGCCGGAAATCAGCTGTCCCGAATTTTTCCGTTTATGCGGAGGCAAAAGGCTGATGACTTCCCACAATGGAAATCTGTTTATAGCCAATCCTATGAACAACGGTTCATTAACATACGGGATTATTTTTAAAAACCCTGAAGAATCGCGAGAAGACATTAAAATCAAAGAGAGCAACCTGGAAGAAACAGCAGCATTTCTTTCTGCCAGACTCCATGACTGGGGCAGAATCTATCACCAGCTGTTTCACGCCACGACATTTTTTGCAGGATTACCAACACGGAAGATTCCGATAAACGCACCGTGGAAAGACAGCAGGCCTTTGCCGATCACTTTAATCGGAGATGCAGCCCATCTTATGCCTCCGTTTGCAGGCCAGGGCGTTAATATCGGGTTGATCGATGCATTAAATTTATCAGAAAATTTGATCAACGGATCTTGTAAAACCATTGAGGATGCTGTTTATGATTATGAGAAAAAAATGTTCATCTACGCAAAAAAAGCACAGTCCGAATCCGGTAAAAACGAAATGGAAATGCGGAATCCAGATTTTTCCTTTGCCGCATTGATGTACCACTCATCATAGTTTGCTGTGATGAAGGTACGGTTCTTGCAAGGATTCCCGTACATCACAAAATATCTTATTATGAAAAATCAGGAAGAAATATCGGTCTTGAATGACCTGCTTCACATTACAAACGACCGTATTGAAGGTTTCGGAAAAGTGGAAGGCAAAGTCTGGGAGAATTATCCCGACGTGAAACCCGAATATGCCAAAATGAATTCCCTAACCAAAGTAATGAAAAATGAACTTATCGATCTTATTACGGAAAACGGCGGGGAAGCAGAGGACACCACTTCAATAGCAGGAGCCCTGCACAGAACGTGGATCGACATCAAAAATTCTTTCACTCTTGGAAACCGGGAAGAATCTACTATCGGAAATGTGATCTTCGGTGAAAAAGCAGCAATCGAAGCTTATCAGAATGCCATCGACAGCGGAAAACTCAGCGAAAAAAGCCTGCCGATCGTCTCCGAACATCTCAAACACATTAAAGATTCTTACCACCAGTTCAAAGGAATGAGTGACTACAAAGATTAATATTCGTATAGTCTGTTATATTAAAAAAACAACTTCCCAAGTAAGATTGAGAAGTTGTTTTCATATGGCTAGCTCAGTATTTCGTTTATTCCGGTCAAAATAACAGGTTTTCCATCGGTAATAAGTATCGTATGTTCATGCTGGGCCATAAATCCGCCCTTATTTCCGACCATTGTCCAGCCGTCTTCCAGATCAACGGTAATATGGGATGAAGTAGAAATAAACGTTTCAATTGCCACAACGGAATTCTTTTTAAACCTTCTTCCATCGAAACGGTTCCGGTAATTCATCAGTTCGTCCGGCTCTTCATGCAAACTTCTGCCGATCCCGTGGCCACCAAGATTTTTAATAACTTTGAAGCCTCTTTTCTTTGCCTCCGATTCCATCAGTCCGCCGATATCGGCAATTTTTACCCCGCCTTTAATATGATCAATGGCTTTTTTCAGAATATCTCTGGAAGCATCGACCAATTTACCGTGCTGATGGATATCTTCTCCGATGATGAAGGAATTGCCGTTGTCGGCCCAGAAGCCGTTCAGTTCGGCAGAAACGTCAATGTTAATAAGATCCCCTTCCTGTAAGACCCGTGATTCGCTAGGGATTCCATGACAAAACTCATTTCCTACGCTGATACAAGTCCACCCAGGGAATCCGTAGGTTAGATAAGGGGCAGAACGCGCGCCGAAATCCGAAAGAATGGCAGCTCCGTAATCATCAAGGTCTTTGGTTGTCATTCCGGGCCTGGCATATTTTGTCATTTCCCGCAACGTAAAGGCAACTGCTTCACCGGCTTTCTGCATTCCGAGCAATTCCTGTTCATTTGTAATGGACATTTTATTGTTTTAAATGGATTATTTAAACAAAGGTAATGAATTCGTTTCCTGATTCATCTTTATTGCTTAAGATAGGTTATCTTTTACAAAATATAAAGAGGTATAATCCTTACATTTAAGACATCGTGAATTACATATTTCTGTTGTAATACATTTTATTACTGTAAAGCCGAAGTAAAATTTAGAATCAGTAGGTTGAAATTAAGAAACCGGAGTTTTTCCTTTAATATCTCAGGGGCAAATGATATTGTTTTTTATCTGCTGAAAAATGAATCTTTTCCATTTGAAATAAACTTCTAAAATATCACCATACGCACGCGGAACAAAATTCAGTCAGAAATAGAGTAGGATTTAGCCAAAATTTCATATTAATTTTTTCATTTTGCAGATTGAAAGTGTACCGAAATGGCTATTCATATACGATATAATAGAGGAGGGTGGAGAGGATTATTAGCAGCAGGTCTGTGTTTCATTCTTCCGGCCATTTTTAGTACCGGTGTAATGGCGGTTATTTATCGGGACTATGGACGGTTGACTTCGCTTTGAACTGAATCATCTTTAATCAGAGCCTATCGATGCCTTGATTTCTTGTAAAAAAAGGCTGCAAATTCAGAATTAAATTTGCAGCATTATATTATGTTAAATAGAATATTCTAAAAATCCTCAGGAAAAATTCCGGTTGCATATTGCCAGACTTCAACGATCTCATTTAAAGGGATATCATACGGCTCGTAAAATGTATTATCAGAAGCTACGGTAAGCGAAGTTTCATTCTTGGATCTCAGACGTTTATAGGTAATTCCGTCATTCAGCGTTATAAAAACATAAGTGTTTCCGGATTTAAGATCGCTGATGCCTTCCATATATTTTCCGATAATGAAAGAACCGTCTCTAAAAGGCGGCATGGAATCGCCGTCAGCAGGAAAAGCCCTGAATTTTCCGTTTTTCAGAAACGGCAGCGAAATCGTCTGCAGACTCTCGATATAATCGGGATCGCTGTAACCGCGAAGATAACCCATGGTGGCTTTCTGGGGAACAATTTCAATGCTTTCGTTGCCTTGCTGATCCACGACAACCGGTAGGACGATCCGGTTATCCGGAAGTTTCAGCATATCTTTCAGTGAATGCTTTTTTAAATCTACCGAAAGCAGAAGATCGATGCTGACATTAAATATTCTGGAAATACGGATGAGCACATCCACAGGAGGCTTGGATTTTCCGTTTTCATACGAGCTGTATCTGGAAGAGGTGATCTGTATTTGTTGAGACAATTCGCGTTGGGTTTTTCCTAGAGTACCGCGTAAAAGTCTTATATTTTCTGAAAAAACTGACATGTAAAAAGATTAGGAGAGCAAAAGTACGAATGTTTTAGAGAGAACCCAACTTTAAATACAGAAAAGCCAGCTTATAAAAGCAATTCAGAGCTTCTGTAAAAAAATCTCGGAATCTTTTGAATCCGATTCCAAAAACATCTCCAATTTAACATAATATAAATTATAGGATTTTTATTTAAAGCAAAAAAAGAGGTACAGCAGTCTAAAATCTTATATTCTCCGATTATTACAACCATTTGATTTAAAGGCGTTTTAAGGCCTTAGATTTTAGTCAGAACCTTAGCTATCTGACTGATATTAAATCGCTGTAAAAGGCCTGAAATTCAACCTTATCCTTCTGCTTTAATTTTACTAATTTAATTGCATAAAGCATAAAAAATGGGATGATGCAATTAAAGCTCGGTTAAATTATTAAATGACTTTAAAAGTGTGCATTTTCAATTTTTATTTAATTCGAAATTAGTTCAAAACAATTTACCTGTAAAATTTTCAACTGATTTAACCAATTCCTGTTTTTAATTAAATTTTCCGGATTATAAACTTACATTTTTTTTAAAATTAAAAATTTGTGTAATTTATTGGTTTAATGTATTTTAAAGGATTCAAATAATATATCTTCTAAATTATACAAAACCACCTATACCACTGATAATCAATGAATACAAATAATCCTAAAGCAGATTTTTTCTTTAATAAAACCGGTAAATGGCATTCGGAATTTCAGAAACTGAGAACTTTGGCATTAAGTACACAACTTACTGAAGAGATAAAATGGGGTTGTCCATGCTATACCTATAATGGGAAAAATATCTTTTTGATCCATGGTTTCAAAGAATACTGCGCCCTACTCTTTTTTAAAGGAGCTCTGTTAAAAGATCCTGAGAATATCCTGGTTCAGCAGACCGAAAATGTACAGTCTGCAAGGCAAATCCGTTTTCTGAATATTCAGCATATCATTGATTTAGAAGACACGGTCCGCAATTACATATTCCAGGCAGTTGAAGTAGAAGAATCAGGCACCCGCGTGGAAATGAAACAAACAAAAGCCTTTGAAATACCCGAAGAATTCCGTCAGAAACTGGACACAGATTTTGAACTGAAGTCTGCTTTTGAAGCACTCACACCAGGTCGGCAGCGAGCTTACCTGCTGTATTTTTCTTCAGCCAAGCAATCCAAAACTCGTGAATCCAGGATTGAAAAATGCATTCCTCAAATTCTTTCCGGAAAAGCATTGAATGATTAAGATCAAAAATTATGATATATTTAAAATGATTTTATCTCCACATAAAAATACAATTGCTATTTTAGTATAAGCGAAATTTGATAAATAATAAGGATATGAAAAAATTAATTGTGTTAAGCGCTTTTTCAATGGTGCTGATGAATTGCAACAAAAAACCTGAAGCTCCGGTTGCCGATCCTGTTTCTGCTGATACTACTACGGCAACGGAGAAAGTAACCGATACTTTAGGGGCAAAATCATTCTGCTACATGGGCGTAACCGGAAAAGATACTGTTTTCGTAAGCATCGACGACAATCTCGGCACCATCACCGGAAAGATGGCGACAAAAAACAGCGAAAAAGACAGCAATAAAGGTAAACTGACAGGCTTTAAATCCGGAGATACCCTGAAACTGACGTATACTTTTGCCGCTGAAGGCAAAAATGATAATAAGAACGACCTCTATTTTATCCAGACGAAAGACGGTCTTAATGAAGGGATCGGCGAAAGAGATGCCCAAACCGGAACCAAATATGCAGACGAAAAGAAAATCAAATATTCCGACGGCAGAACCCTGAAAACTGCAGACTGCAAAATAGTCGCAGATGCCCTGAAATAAAAAAGCTGTACCATCAACAGAATCATCATGACATTATAAATGTAAAATGCAACCGGAAAGGGTTGCATTTTACATTTATAATTCTTTTCTGATAATTTCTATAAAATCATTCACCGGTTGGTCACCGGTATTCCAAGAAGTAATAAGACGGATTGCGGAAGAACCTTCGTCTACCCTTTTCCACACATAAAACTCAAATTTTTCTGATAGTTTTTCAATCAGCTGATCGCTTAAGATAGGAAAAATCTGGTTGGTATAGGTATCGGATAAGAACTGCACTCCCCTTTCCTGCATGACTTTTTTCATCTTCATGGCCTGCCTGTTTGCATGTTTGGCCAGATCAAAATACAGGTCGTTTTTCATCAGTTCAAGAAACTGAATGCCCAATAGCCTGCCCTTTGCCAACAAAGCACCTTTCTGTTTAATATTAAATGCAAAATCCTGTTGAAGTTCCTTATTATTAACGACAACCGCCTCTCCGATAAACGCGCCGTTTTTTGTGCCTCCCAAATAGAAGACATCGGTCAGTTCAGCAACTTTTTCCAGTGTCAGATCACTGATTTCCGAAGTAAGCCCATGCCCCAGCCGGGCTCCGTCCATAAACAGATAAAGATTGTTCTTCTTACAAAATACTGAAAGATCTTCCAGTTCTTTCAAAGTATAAGTGGTACCCAGCTCCGTAGAATTGGAAATATACACGAGCTTTGGCATTACCTGATGCGGGATATTTCTGTGGCTCTCAAGTACCGGGATAATATCTTGCGGGGTTAATTTTCCATCTTCTTTTTCAATGCTCAAAATTTTGTGGCCGGTCGCCTCTATTGCTCCGGTTTCGTTATTTAAAATATGTCCGGTAGATGCAGAAACCGCACACTGATAAGGCCTTAAAACGGAAGAAATAACGATAAGATTGGCCTGCGTTCCTCCCGAGACAAAATAGACAGCGGCATCTGGATTTTTCATCTTCTTTTTGATCAGATCCTTGGCTTTTGCGGAAAATTCATCTTCGCCGTAACCCGCCTGCTGGCTGAGATTATGAATTAAAAGTGTCTGTAAAATATCAGGATGACCACCTTCCGAATAATCGTTTTTAAATGAAAATTTCATAGGGTAAAATTAAAAAAAGTTAACCGAAAGATCCTTATTAATTGGCAATATTTTGTTAGATTTGTCGGGAATAGCATCTAACATTTTGAAGACAACATTAACAGAAGAAAACTATCTGAAGGCATTGTTTCACGTGGTGGACCATGAAGGAAAGGTAACGATTAACGAGCTGAGCAAATTTTTAAACGTAAAAATGCCTAGTGTTAACAACATGATGAAGAAATTCGCTGAGAAAAACTGGGTGATTTACGAAACCTACAAACCGTTAAAGGTAACAGAGCAAGGCCGCCGCGAAGCAGCACTCGTCGTAAGAAAACACCGTCTGACGGAAATGTTTCTGGTTAAAAAAATGAATTTCGGCTGGGAAAACGTTCATGAGATTGCCGAGCAGCTGGAACATGTACATTCCGCTGTGTTCTTCGATAAGATGGATGAAATTCTGGACTATCCCAAATTCGACCCGCACGGTGAACCGATCCCCGACAAAGACGGAAATATCATCGCCCAGGATTTACAGAAATTGAGCAATTGCAAAGTCGGAGAAACCGTAATTTTTACTTCGGTAACACTTTCCGATGATGCTTTCCTAAATTATTTAACGGAAAGGAATTTACTGCTGAATAAAAAAATCAATATTCTTAAGATTGAAAGTTTCGACAGGTCATTTACTATTGAAGTGGACGGAAAACAGGAAATCCTGAGCCGTAAAGCCACGGATAAAATATTGGTAAAGAAATAAGATTTGATTGGTGCTATACTTAAAGCCATAAGATCATCTTTGAATCTACGGCAGGTTTTCTGTAGACACTTCTAATACTATGTTGAGATTCCTTCGGAATGACAAACTTTACGTTTAAATGCAAATCACTTATCGTCGAAAGGAGCGGCAAAATGGTGGCTGAAGGCGCTCGAAGCCATGCAGTCTCTTAAACACAATCATCCGTGAAAATCCGTGAAAATCTGTGGTTAATAAAATATGCACTCCTCAAGCTCCCAGCATTAAAGCAAAATCTCTAAGAATAACAAAAATTGCACTTAAATGCAAATCACTTATCGTCGAAAGGAGCGGCAAAATGGTGGCTGAAGGCACTCGAAGACCTACAGCCTGGTAAAATCCGTGCAGATCTGCGGTTACTTTAAACTTGCTCTTAATATTTCAGAAACTTTCCCTATTTCCTCTATCGTATTGAAATAATGAGGCGACAAACGTACGATCCCGTTGATCTTCTTATGGGTAAAATCAATCAGTGCGGAGTTTTTGTAGGTTACTGAAAAGTAAACGCTGTTTTCTGTAAGGGTTTTCTGGATATTTTCGAGGTCGCCGCCTGGCCCGGAAAAAGTCACGATGCTGCTGAGCCGTTTGCCCCAATCCCAAACGCTAAAGCCGCTCTCTTTCAGATTTTCCCGTAATTTTTGGGATAGGCCTCTGTTGTATTTTTCTACTGCCTCCATTCCGACATCGTTGGCATACCTAATGGCGTGATTTAAACCTAACATGGAAGCGTATGACTTTTCCCAATGCTCAAAGCGTTTTGCCGTTCCGAACAATTCGTAGTCATTGTATTCCGTCCAGTCTGCCCCTCGCATATCCAGCAGCAGCGGTGCATAACCCTCATTCAGAACTCTATCCGATACATATAGAAATCCCGTTCCCCGGGGCCCGCGCAGAAACTTTCTGCCGGTTGCCGCAAGGAAATCACAGCCTATTTTTTCGGTATCCACCATCATCTGGCCAACCGACTGGCAGGCATCCACCAGATATAAGATATCATATTCTCTACAGATTTTCCCGACTGCTTCCACATTTTGGATGAGCCCGGAATTGGTCGGAATATGCGTTACGGCAACAAGTTTCGGATGATGCTCTTGGATAAGCGATTCCAGATTTTCCAGATCCAATTCGTGATCTGGCAGATTTTTCATCCTGATTATTTCCACTCCTAATTTTTTATGGAGCGAAATAAAGGTGATCTGGTTGGAAATATAATCATCTGCCGTAGTGATGATTACATCACCTTCTTTGAAAACGATACTCGAAAGAGCCTTGGTATATGCTTCGGTAGCACTTGTGGCAAAAGCAATATTATGAGCCTTGGCATTAATCAGCTTTGCGGTTTCATCATAAAATTCCTCCAAAACATTGGCATTGACGTTCGCCACCTGATAACCTCCTGACAACTCTTCAAGCTCCAGATAGTCGACCATCACATCGGTAACTATATCCGGCATAAGCGATGATCCGGCGTTGTTAAGAAAAATTTTGCCGTCTCCCAGACCGCGCGTCTCCTGTCTTATTTTATCAATGTCCATTCTCATTGTATTGGAATATAATGTTACGGATTTTTTATTTATTCCGGAAATGTTCCTTCTAATTTTTGCCTAAAATGTTTTTGTTAAATAAGCGCGAAGACACAACATCTGATGAAAAAGAGAATGCTTTAAGGCGCAAAGAATTTCACTTTATTAAATTTTCATACCGCCAATACGAGTTTGTGAATTTTTTTATTCTTCCCAATCAGTAAGTAATTTACAATTGTATCAAGGATAGAATTGACTTACGGCTCGTAAAGAAAATGCTTCATATCCAATTATTTCTCAACAAAAAATCCTGGCAGCATAAAGTCCGGGATTAATATTTACGTGAATTCGGCCATATCGATATCATATTCAGTTATTTACTTAATTCAAAAATGAAATTAAGGCTGATTCATTCAGGATTATGAATAGAATTCCCTCCGGGTAAAATGAGTAAACGGTTTACGCTTCTGATAGGATTTTATCCTATCCTAATAGTAAGCCGTCTCTCCGGGACTTTAAAACAATATAAATCAGACCTTGGTATAAGACTATTTTTCAGCATTAAATAAGCATTTTCTCTGATAGAACAACAAAATATTTGTTTGATTATCAAGACCTCCGGATCTATTTTTGACAGAAAAGACTTCCAGCATCCGGCATCCCTCTTCCAGCCTTTTACTCTGGTTCTTCTTCGAGTTCACGCTATATTATTTCTTTTCCTCAATTAATCCAAAACGCTCCAGCCTCTTTTCGGATTGTTGTTGTTGGATACCTCCTGTTCATTGACAATGATGTTTTCTTTGCGCTGACCGATATAATCCAGTTCACTCAGCTTGGCAAAAATTGTTTCCAGACTTCGCAGCATCTGCTGGATATAGATAAACGGCTCGCCGCAGTTATGGTGGTCGTAATTTGTTTCAGCAACAATAGATAACTGGTTCAACAGCGTATGGGGAGCAATCTCACTCCATTCCAAACTGTAGTTCAGCATCTCTTCCAGTTCGGCAGGAACCAATACCTGTGTGGCATTGTACATTCGGAGAGCCAGTTTTGCGAAAGACTCTATCAGAAACACAGGCGGCTGATACGGCGTAATATTCCTGAACTGAAAGTACATATCGCCGAAAGTATTGATCATCGTGTTGCACAGAAACTTAACGTTCTGTGCCAAAGCCGTATTCTGATTCTTATGGGAAGCTTTCTGAATGATCTTGAAAGCATACTGCTGTAAATTTCCGACGGATTTTGCAAAGATATTATAGTAATCCAGTAAAGCCGGGTGACTTTGGATGGAAGTGCATGGCGGAATGAAGTTGGAATCTACCTGTGCAATATTCCCTTTCAGATCTACTTTTCCGATGATCAGGTAATTCCCTCCCGAATAGCTGCTGTTTAGTGAAGTAACCGGCAGCAGTTCCAGATGGTGGTTGGACTGTGTATTGGGATGCCGCGGCGGAATTTCCTCCGGGTCGATATCCCCGAACGGTACTTTATCAAAGGGATTGACCGAGATAAGTATGTAGTATTCTCCGTCCGCCTGTTCTTCATTCATGGATTTGGCCAGGGATTTTACGCTGACTCTCCTGTCGTTCAGTTCGATCCTGTAGCCTGCCATAGTAACGGCACTGCATCGTTTGATCACCAGCTGTACATCGTTGGTTGCCGTATTATGGACATCAAAAATCGTCCGGTCCGTAAATTCGTTTGAAATGGGTAAAAGTCCGTAATTATATGTTGTGATTCCCAATGAATTGGAATCCCTGATGGTATCGATTAAAAAGTTATCCTGGTCATTAAGATGTCTCTGGGAAACTTTCATCCCGTCAACCCAATTGATGGCAAAATGCTTAATAGGCTGTATCATATTCAATATTTTTTAAATGGTATGCGATTGTGGTCTTCTGACTCCTTCCTCTTCATGCTGGATCACTCTTTTGCAGATTACCACATCGTTTTCAGAAATACGGTTTTCCGTAATATCCTGATCGAAGTCGATATATTTTCTGAAGCTGAAAAAAGACTTTTTGGTATAGAAGATCCAGTAATAAGCTTCTTTTGTTTCATCTGTAAGATGGATCACAGAATTCGGATTTTTATGGTTGTAATCGTCAACCACACGGTAAAACCAATCACCGAAAGTAACTCCTGTCGGAAGTGTTTTTGCTTTAATTCTGAAACGGTTGGCCTCTTCGAGGTTCTTGCTTAATTCCACATTAAGCACCATCAGCCGGTCAAAGTCGGCCCCTTCAAAATCCGGTAGTTTCTGATCCGGTGAGTATCTCCATGTCTTATAAATATCTACGGGAATACTGATGAGTTGTACATAGCAGTAATGAAATACCAGCGGAACTATGAAAATAAAAATGCTTGTGGCAGCCATTATGGGATATCCTGTTCCTTTGCTCATCCAGTTAAAGATCAGGTAAAAAAGATAGCCTCCGAAACCGATGCACGTCAATGAAAGGATGGATTCAAATAAAATGCTCTTTGTAGCAGAGGTAAAGTGCTTCTTAAAATACCGGTCCGACAAATTGACATGTATGATGCCTAAAATAAGATATAGAATCTGTGCAATAAGATACCAATAAGGGTTGAACATATTTCCCGCAAATCCGAAGATCCCGGGAATGGCAAGGCATAAACTGCACAGCAGCACATAGATGATAATGGTTTTGATCTTTATGGCAGGCTTATTTCTTCTGATGGCTCCTAAAATAGCCATCATGATCACTGCAAACAAAGGCATCATGATATACCTTAAAAAGATTCCTTTTACTGACGAAACTTCCATCTGTCTTTTCGAATTAATATTTTTTCTTGGTGAATGTAAATATAGTTAAAATTTTCACAGGAAAGTAGAGTATCCGAGCCGGTTGGTATTTCTATCATCATCTTCCAGCGCAAAAGAATATTCTTTCTTCTCGGTGACGAAATTTTCCTCAACATCGACGCTCACCGGCAGGAAGTAGTCGTACATCGCCTGCAGCACTTTCCGGAACGGACTTCCATCGATATATTTCTTCATTTCCTTATAAGGGATCGGCCCGATATTGACTACCCAATTCCGCTGTCCGTCCATGTGCCTTCCGCTTGGAATATACGTTACACCCAGCCTCGAATTCCCCAGCAGCATGGAATCGTCCTGCTCTTCAATGCCGTCGATCACGTTCGGGGCGAAGGTCACTTTCACGGGAACCTGCAGAAAAGCGGTCATACAGCGCTCAAACCAGGTCTTATTTCCCCGGATCTGATGGAAAAACGGCAGAATATAGATAAAGATGCAGGCGTTTTTCTTATCGAGCATGGTAATCAGCGGCCACAATTCGCTCACGGTATTGAGCAGCGAGTCGGTGTCGCTGGATATATCGAAATCAAATTCTTTCAGTAAGGCACTGATTTCCGTAAAAAAGATTTCCAGCTCAAAAGGCTTAAAGAATTTCCGGGCGTCCTCTTCGACTTTTTTCTGCCGGCGGATTTCCCGGACAACGGTATCTACGTTTTTACGGGATGCACCTAATGACGGCGGATGGAAAAGCCCTTCCGGAAGATAATCGTAAATACCTTCCCTATAGGTTTCGATGGTGAATACTTCTTCGTCAAAGCCCAGGTAATCGCTTGTAATGCTTTTAATGTCCTTTAGATAAGCACGGTCATTAATCCCGATACGGTCGATAAAAATATTGCTTACCGCCCGGTGGTATTTTAAAAGATTTACTGCCACCGCTTCCGCTTTGAAATCGGTTTGCAGTTTATTGTAATGCATGTCTACAATATTATTCTCATACATGGTCTTTGCTGTGATTTTGGCTTGTAAAAATAGTATATCTCAAATTATTGAAAAAATATTTCCAATGAATTTTATCTTAAAAATAGGAAAAAATTACGAAGAAAAAAAGGAAAGAGGAAATAAGATTACGGCTGATGTAAAGGCTCAAGTTCACATAAAGGATAAAATTATTGGGCGAAAAGATAAAGATCAATAATTTCCGCAGCCTTAGGGCAGATAGATCTCAGGCTAACCTTCAGCAGAATTAAGATTTGATTAAATTTTTCATTTCCTTTGTTGAGCATCCGTACAAGCCTTATCTTTGCTCCCTGAAAATGTTATTTACAATGAGAAGTATGTATTCTAAAATCCTGGTTCTGGCCTTTGTGGCCTCTTCGCTGTATTCTTATGCATGGGGACTGACGGGACACCGGATTATTGCAGAAATTGCAGAGAATCACCTTTCCGGAAAGGCAAGAAGGGAGATCAGAAAAATGATGGGAAGGGAACGCCTGGCGTATTGGGCCAATTGGCCGGATTTCATTAAATCCGACACCACCGGTGCCTGGAAGCAGGCTTCAGCCTGGCATTATGTAAACATCGATCCGCAGACGGATTTCAAAGGGTTTGAAGAAAAACTGAAGGCCCAGGCCGGCCCGAGCTTATACACGCAGGTAAAAACCTTATCCAGCCAGATTAAAGATCCGAAAACTTCGGAAAAAGACCGCAAGATCGCACTGATCTTCCTGATCCACATTATGGGCGACCTGGCTCAGCCGCTCCATGTAGGAAGAGCAGAAGATTTGGGCGGAAACAAGATCAATGTTACCTACTTCGGGGAAAAGACCAATCTGCATTCGGTATGGGACGGAAAGTTGGTGGACTCCCAGAAATACAGCTATACGGAATATTCCAAGCTGCTGGATATCAAAACCGATGACGAAGTAAAGCAGATCCAGACCGGAACGCTGGAAGACTGGCTGTACGATTCTCATAAAATGGCCAACAAAATTTACGCACAGACACCGAATGATTCCAAGCTGGCTTACGATTACCAGTACAAGTTTAATGATACGATGGAAAGGCAGCTTCTTTACGGAGGATTAAGATTGGCGAAATGGCTGAATGATCTATTTTAAAATGAATAGTCAATGGTGAATGGTCAATGATCGATTTGCTGTTCGTTACATTATATAAGGCGGAACTTCGGTTCTGCTTTTTTTTGGTGAATAGTGAATGGTGAATAGCCAATTTTGTTCAGCAAGTAATATATGGCGGAGCTTAGGTTCCGCTTTTTTTATGGTGAGTGGTGAATGTGCAATACGTTAAGCAAAAAAGGCAGTTTCAATCAAACGTTAATAAAAGTATAACCGACTGATAATCAAAAAACATTAAATTCCCCTCCTCTGGAGTGGCGAAAATTCTGAAAGAATTTTTGACGGGGTGGTTTTTAAAGAGTGAATTTTGCGATGCAAGTGAATGGTCAATCGTCAATTCATCATACAAAAATTCACCATTCACCGGCATAGCCGAATTGACCATTGACACAAAGAAATTGACTATTACCCTTTCGTAATTCTGCATGCCGAAAGTTGTTTTTGCCTGATGTGTAAAATCACCGGCTACCGCCCTAGCCCCGATTGCAGTGGAAATCCTTTTTTGAAAAAAAAGATTGCAGCGGAAAGCGGGAAAAAGCTCCTGAAAAAAATCAGCTCCCGTCAGGCTTCTCCTCCCTTGAAACGGGCATTCTGTGTCGTGAGAGGCATAATTTACAACTAATTTCTGAAAATAAGTTTAATTAAATAAAAAATTTCTGCAGCTACTGTAACCTTTTTGATGTTTCATACGTATAATATAATAGAAACTCTTTTTTGAGGATAAAAATAGATGAGACAATTAAAAATCACTAAGCAGGTAACCAACAGGGAAACTGCTTCATTAGACAAGTATTTGCAGGAAATTGGTAAAGTGGAACTGATCACTGCGGACGAAGAGGTAGATTTGGCACAGCGAATCCGTGCGGGCGACAGAGCAGCACTGGAAAAATTAATTAAGGCCAACCTCCGTTTCGTAGTATCCGTATCCAAGCAGTACCAAAATCAGGGTCTTTCTTTACCGGATTTGATTAACGAAGGTAACTTAGGACTTATGAAGGCGGCAAAAAGGTATGATGAAACTAGAGGTTTCAAATTCATCTCTTACGCGGTTTGGTGGATCCGTCAGTCGATCTTACAGGCTTTGGCAGAACAGTCGAGAATTGTAAGGTTACCGCTGAACAAAATCGGTTCCATCAATAAGATCAATAAAGCTTACGCACATCTTGAGCAGGAAAACGAAAGACCACCTTCCCCGGAAGAGTTGGCCGAAGTTCTCGATATGAGCGAGGAGGACATCAAGGAATCGATGAAAAACTCCGGAAGACACCTGTCGATGGATGCCCCTTTGGTAGAAGGTGAAGATTCCAACCTTTACGACGTATTGCGTTCAGGAGAGTCTCCGAGCCCGGATAAAGACCTGATGCTGGAATCGCTTCAGATCGAGATTGAAAGAGCATTGAATACGCTGACACCAAGAGAAGCGGATTTGGTGAGACTGTATTTCGGACTGAACGGGAAACACCCGATGACTTTGGAAGAAATCGGTGAAACTTTCGACCTTACGAGAGAACGTGTTCGTCAGATCAAAGAAAAAGCGATCAAGAGATTGAAGCACAATACCAGAAGTAAGATTCTTAAATCTTATTTAGGGAAGTAATTTTTAACGAAATATACATACGCGGAGCTTGATTTTCAGGCTCCGTTTTTTTTTCATGGATGTTTGTAGTCTGCTTTAACACATTAGTCATAATACATTTAATTTTCTGGTGGCTGAGCGTAGCCGAAGCCCTTATAGGTTAGAATACATCAGATAAAAATAAAAAATATTTAAAATTTGGTGCGTATTTTATACAGGTTAAATATCTTTGATTCTTTTCCGTTACATTTTTATTTATGGAAGGACTCTACTTTTTTATAGGAGGATTTATCCTGATTTTTATTTTTGGAAATATTTTCATTTACTTCTTAAATAAAAATAAATACCGCCGTTTTTTCAATTTTATCAGAGATAGAAAATACGATGTCATCAAAAATGTAGAAGCTGAGATTGAAGGATATTCGAAATTAGGAGCCAAAATAAGTTATCGAAAAGGGAATATTATTTTTTTGGATGATGAAATTTTTATTATTCCTTTCAACAAATCGATTATCCAACTTACCAAAAGCCAGGAAAACTTCCCTGGTGTTTTCTTTAAATATTCTTATGACTTAAAGCAAAAAGTAAAAGAAAGACTTGAAATAAAAAATTCCAATGGCAGCATTAAAGTAAATCTTAATTTCAAAAATACAGGTTTTAATTTGGAAGATTATCTAGAAAAAGATATCTAACAACAGTTTATTTCGAATTATTTTTTCAGAAACATAAATTTAATACATAATTAATAAGGACGAAATCCGGTTAACGTAAGAATCCGATAGCTTCGCATCCAATTCAAAACAGTGTAAATTATTAATATGATTCAGAAAAAATTTCTTGGATGGATGCTTTTGTTGTATGTGCTGACCAGCGTTGGGTGCCAGAATAATGCCATCACTTCAGTAGAAGAAGAGCAATCTTTAAAAGCCAATACCAGCAGAACATCTGCGGATGCAAGTGTAAGTGTAAATGCTTATGTGGATACGAGCACCTACATTAATTCCGGATTTAGTTTTTTAAATCCTTCACAGCTCAATAAAAACCGCCAGGCCATTGGCGGAAGCGCTTATACTGAAGTCTACGGCTTTAATATTCCTGAAGAAAACCGGGTTCGGGGCATCCGCTGGAATACCGACGATGAAACAACTGCACTCTGGAGACCGCAGGGAATCGCAGGATTCAGCAAAGACGGCGTCCGTTATCTTCTGGTAAGCTGGTACGCCAAAGATGAAGCTGCATTCAAAGGATCGCGCATTACTTTGATTGATATCAGTCCGAGTTCGAGCACTTATCTTACCTATCGTCATATTCTTCTGGTTCAGCCCGACATTCCGGCAAGCGTAACGGACTACTCACAGTATGCTTCGTACGCTCCCCTGAACGTACATGCTGGTGGAATGGCTTATTTTAAAGGTAAGCTCTATATCAGCAGCACGAATTTGGGAGTCCGTGTATTTGATCTTAATAAGATTATTGAAGTAAGCACCGGAGACACAACCAATGACAAATGCGGTAAGGATTCCAACGGGAATTTGTTTGCTTTCAATTACAGGTATATTCTGCCTCAGACGGGATATCAGAAAATCAACAATGCCAATCCTTTCTCGACGATCCAGATCAATGATGAAGGAACCCAGTTCTGGACCGGACAATATTATTCCGGCAGCGCCGATGCTTCCATTGTTCCCAAAGTCTTCGGATTTCCTGTTGACGCCAATGGAACCCTCCAGAATACCGGAATTGTATCGGTTATACCGAAAAACAGCCTTTTCACCGATAATCATGCCCATGGAATACAAGGCGTATTCAGAAAAGGAAACCGAACCTGGCTTTCCTGCACCGGATCTCCAAGTAATTCGTACGGATCCAATGCGAGACTGGCCCGGTATACAGACGGCGCCGATGATACGGTGCGCTTCCGGTGGCCTTACGGAGCAGAATCCCTCTACTATGAATCCCAATATAATTACCTATGGAGCCTGACGGAATTCGAGCCCAATGCAGGTGCACAAAACGGAAGCCAGGTGAACCGATGCATATTTGCGGTAGATTTTTCAAAATATGAATAGAAAACTTTGCAGGTGAATTAATGTGAACTTGAGATTATGGCTGGAAGAATGATGCTGGATGCTGGAAGTTTTTTTTTTGTTTACGTTATATTAAAATTATATCAAAAAAGAGAGGGTCTGCTTTTGGACTTTCTCTTTTTATTTTGTTTCTGATTAGCCATCAGTAGTAAATAGTTTATCATCTGGAAAAAATCAAACGGATTTACGCACACGCTTCATCAGATCAGCTTGCTGATCCTTTCTTTGCTTCCTTTCATTACGAGTAACGGACAATCACTTTGCGTTAAAAAAGGAAAATACAAACTTCATGGATATAGTTTAAACATTTAAAATTTTAAACTATCTTCATCTCATAATTAAAAAAATGAATAACCATTCGGTGGAAAACAAAATAGCAATACATAAAAATATTCTTGTTGTATTAAACAACCGTCAGGAAAATAATCAAGAACTTCATTATCTGATCGATAATTTCTGCGGAACTGTCGTTGATAATTTAAATGCAAATTTTAAGGATAAAAAAATATACATCTGCGGGGATTTAAATAACTTTGTTGGAAATAGCCATTTCCTTCATATCATCAAAGAATTTTCGGTAAATTACGAAAACATTCATGCAGGGAAATCAGAACTGGTGGGTATCGGAGAGGTTCCGGTTATAATCAGCAATGCAGGCGTTTATTTCCGAAAGCTTTTTAATGAAGTCAATGTTTTCGAAAAGGTAAAATCCGAACATCATTTTCAGGAACTTACCGAATCCAACAAAGAAGCAAAAGCATTGAGAAAAGGCATCTATCTGAGTAAAGTGACAAAAGAATCCGCTGAAGAAGGAGAAGAGGCACTACGCTTCAATCTTCTTCGGTGCTCCAGCAATCTCACAGGCCCAACCGATAATTTCAGAGAAACAGACCGTAAAATTATCGCTTTACTGAATCAATGTGCCGAGGAAACTTTTGAATACAAAACCGATCTGAACCACGCTTTGGTGCAGATCTACGAAAATAAAAAGAAAACTACGGATACTGAAAAGGAAGTAAAAGCTAAGATTAAGGCCCATTCGGACAAGACGAAGGACATGCCGAAAGAAGGACTGATCGCGTTCTGTACTTTTTATGACGATTCTAATTCTGATAATTTAAAACCGTCGGAAACAGACAGGTTTGATGTATGCTATAAACAGACCAGCGCACTCACGAGACTTCATTTTAAGCTCAAGAAAACCGTTGAAGACCAATCTCTGCAAAAAGAATTTACGGTTACTTTATACCCTGATTCTGCATTTATCATTCCACTTTCTACGAATAGGCTTTATACCCATGAGATCCGTCCCTCTATCTTAGGAGTAGACCAGATTCCGATAAGAATGGGATATGTTGTTCGCTGTTCGAATCTGGAGGCCGTTTACAAAGATAATCAGACATACATCAAAGAAAACGATCACTACGTGAAACTGGAAGAGATGACTCCGGAAATGCAGGCTGAACTTCGGAATTCCTATTATGAAGAAAACATGACGGAAAATATGGTGGAATACAAAAAAACGCATTTCAGCATGAATCTGGGCGATTATGAAAAACCTTTATTGTAATGAATTTTCATGGGTTTTATAAAATAGCAGTGCCGACAGAGCAAAATTTATTTGAAAGTCTGATGAACTCCGCTGACTTTGAAGAAATAGGAAAAGGCAGACTTGGAAATCATCTTGTAAAAGAAGATCACGGAGTTATAGCTGTTGTAAGGACGACAACACGATACGGTATTCCTGCTAATTTGTTTTCAAATGTTCATTATTCGGTTATTGAAGAAATTAACAAAGTTATTTCAGCCGGAAATACTGGACTGCCGGAACAGGATTTTAACAATGCCTTGATCGAAGTCTATAATCCTTCCTATTCAAAAATGGGATTTCACTCCGACCAGGCGCTCGATCTGGAAGACCATTCTTTTATTGCTCTGTTTTCGTGTTATGAAAATCCCGACGTTCTACAGGAAAATCAGATAAGAAAACTGGTCATCAAAAACAAAATGACCGGAGAGGAATCTGAAATTATACTGGATCATCATTCTGCTGTTATATTTTCAGCAGAGACCAACAAAAAGTTCCAGCATAAAATTATCCTGGATTCAAAGCAGAACTCTAAAGATTATACCGAAAACCGATGGCTTGGAATCACCTTCAGAACTTCTAAGACTTTCATAACCTTTAAAGATACGCAACCTTATTTTTCAACCGGGAAATTATTAACCTTAGCTGACGAAGAAGAAGAAAAAGAATTTTTCCAGCTGCGCGGCCAGGAAAACCGATCGTTGGACTTTACTTATCCTAAACTGTTTTACACGGTAAATCCTGCCGATCTTCTGATTCCCGAAAACAAAATTAAACCGTAAATACATCCCATGAAAAAAACATTCCTCACTGCCACTCTATCTTTACTGATTTTTTCCTGTGGAGAAAACAGATCTGAAAATAAACCTCTGGTGGAAAATGCGGTTGATAAAACGGATTCACCGCTGAAAGGTTCATTTGAGAGCAGCCGGTACGGTGATAATATGATCGATAAAATTTATTCTGAATTAATTAAAAATGATAAAAAATTATCTGCCCTCGATGATAAGATTCTGAAAGTCCACGAAGAGGAATCAAAAGTTATTAATCAGTATGAAAATATTTTCATCAAATCCGATGATTATTATCGTGATGCCACGAATCAGATTAACAGCGTAACGGATTCGCTTATGAAGCATCAAATTGAAAATGAGATTAAATTAAGTATGCAAAAGTATGATTTAAAGGTGAAAAATATCAAAGCTTTAATTTCTCGAATTTCTAAAAATAGGGAAACAATAAATAATTTATACATCGTATTCAAAATCCGAAAAACCCTTCCCGAAATCGAAAAATACCAAAATGCCCACCCTCTAAAAACTGATAACCTGGAGCAATATATCGGAAAACAGAACCAATTGCTGAACGCGATGAAAAATTTAAAATAATGAACCCTATTTCAATTGTCGGAGCCGGAATCGGAGGCTTAACTTTGGCCAATATCCTGAAAAAACAAAACCTGGATTTCAGAATTTACGAATCCGCTACGGAAATAAAACCGGTGGGTTCAGGAATTATGATGGCTATCAATGCGATGCAGATTTTTAATACTTTGGGATTAAAAGAGCAGATTGAAAGCGCCGGTAATAAAATTAATGCTGTTTCCGTAACCGATCAGAAGCTCAAAAACATATCCACTACCAATGTCCTGGCACTTGAAAAGAAATACAATTCCTGCAATGTGGCCATCCATCGGGCGGATCTGCAAAAAATCCTGGCACAAAATGTTGGTTTAGATACCATCAGTCTGAATCATTCATTAGTAAAAATCACCAGGGAAGATGGATATATTTTAAGATTTGAAAATGGGAATGAAATTAAAAGCAAAGTTGTCTTCGGAGCGGATGGCATCCATTCAAAGATAAGAACCCAAATCTTAGAGACCGGGAAAATCCGGGATACCGGACAGATCTGCTGGCGCGGACTTGCAGAATTTGACCTGCCGGAACAGTACAACCGGGAAGCCGTGGAAGCCTGGGGCAAAGGAAAACGTTTCGGCTTTGTAAAGATGACCGGCAAAAAAATATACTGGTATGCCGTTATCAATAAAGGATTGCAGGATCCTTATCGCCGTATTGCCGAAAATTTTCACGGCTTTCATCCGATGATGATTGATATGATTAACGCCACCCTGCCGGAAAATATCATCATGAATACCCTTACCGACTTGTCTCCTATCCCGAAATGGTACGCGGACAACTTATGTCTTATCGGTGATGCTGCCCATGCCACAACCCCTAATCTGGGACAAGGCGCCTGCCAGTCGATTGAAGATGCCTACATCATCGGGAAACTGCTGGAACGTTCGGATGATTTCAATCGGGTTTTTGAAGATTTTCAGAAAATCAGGCGAAAGAAAGTAGATGATGTAGTGAGTACAAGCTGGAAGATCGGACAGTTCTCCCAATGGGAAAAAGCCACGGCCTTACGTAACTTCCTGATGAGAATGGTTCCGGAACGTTTCAACCGGAAACTGGTGGAACGGATCGTGGAATTGGAGATGTAGTATTTGATGGGTTGGAAGAAGGAAGCTGGATGTTTTTTTGCCTATAGTATAGCCAAAGGGATAAGAAGTAAAAGGGATCAATTCCAATGTAAGATTTTCATCATTTTATTCACCCAATTATTTGTAAAAATAAACAAGAATATGGGAAAATTGGTTTAAAAGCCCGAAATTTGCAGGTATGAGCATTCAGGAAAATTACAACGCTATTAAAAGCCAGCTTCCTTCCGGGGTTCAGCTGGTTGCCGTTTCAAAGACCCACCCGGTTTCAGCCATACAGGAAGTTTATGATCTGGGACAAAAGGTCTTCGGTGAAAACAAAGTACAGGAACTCACGGAGAAGTATCCTCTTCTTCCGAAAGATATCCAATGGCACCTCATCGGGCATCTTCAGACAAACAAAGTAAAATACATTGCCGGATTCATCGATACCATCCAGAGTGTGGATTCTGAAAAGCTGATCCGCGAAATTGATAAAGAGGCAGAAAAAAACAACCGCACGATCAATGTTCTGCTTCAGGTGAAAATCGCTGAGGAAGAAAGTAAATTCGGACTGGAAATCAGTGAAGTCAAAGATTTGTTTGAAAAGTACCTTAGCGGAGAATATCAGCATATAAACATCACAGGATTAATGGGAATGGCAACTTTCACAGAAGATCAGGATCAGATAAAAAAGGAGTTTCAAACCCTGAAAAATCTATTCGACGAATTAAATCAACTGAAAAAGCTGGAAACCTTATCGATGGGCATGAGTGACGATTTCCCGATCGCCATTGAATGCGGTGCCAATTCGATCCGCATAGGATCGGCCATTTTCGGAAGAAGGGATTATTCCCAATAGCGGATTAGGTACGGTTTTTGCTAATAATTCAATCAAAAAAATCTAAATTTGCAACTATGCAAAAAATCCTTATTGTAGAAGACGAAAAAGCAATCTCAGGAGTACTCCAAAGTATCCTATCTGACGAACTTACCGAATATGAATTTGTAATTGCCGAAGACGGACTTGAAGGTTATAAGCAAATCGAAAAAGAAGATTTCGCACTGGTCATTTCCGACATCAAAATGCCTAAGCTTTCCGGAACCGAACTGCTGAAACAGAGTCTGGCCTTAAAGCCGGAATCCACTTTTATCATGATTTCAGGACACGCAGACATCGATTCTGCCGTTTCCTGCCTGAGAGAAGGGGCTTATGATTTCATTTCCAAGCCGATTGACATCAACCGATTGATTACCAGTGTAAAAAATGCTTTAGCCAAAGAAACCCTGAAGAAAGAAAACAAAAATCTTCAGACCGAAAACAAAACGCTGAAGAGAAAGGTAAACAAAAAGTACCAGATGATCGGTGAATCGGCAGGTTTAAAGAAAATCCAGGAGATGATCGAGAAAGTGGCCGTGTCTGATGCAAGGGTTTTGATTACGGGACCGAACGGGGCCGGTAAAGAACTGGTAGCCCACGCCATCCACAACCAGAGCGACCGCGCAAGAGGTCCGATGGTGGAAGTAAACTGTGCTGCTATTCCGTCAGAACTTATCGAATCCGAGTTATTCGGGCACGTAAAAGGATCTTTCACGGGAGCAATTAAGGATAAGCAGGGAAAATTCGAACAGGCCAACGGCGGAACGATTTTCCTGGATGAAATCGGGGATATGAGCTTAATTGCCCAGGCAAAAGTTTTGAGAGCGCTTCAGGAAAGCAAAGTTTCCCCGGTAGGAAGCGATAAGGAAATAAAAGTGGACGTAAGGGTTCTTGCGGCGACCAATAAAAATATGCAGAAGGAAATTGAGGCCGGAAGATTCAGGGAAGATCTTTACCACAGACTTTCTGTAATCGAGATCTATGTTCCGCCTTTGGATGAAAGAAAAGAAGACATCCGGCTTCTGGTTGAACATTTCTCAGGAATGATTGCTGATGAGCACGGTACCGCCGTGAAAAAATTTGATGATAAAGCTATCGATGCATTGAAAGCACTTTCATGGACCGGAAATATCAGGGAGCTGAGAAACGTTGTGGAAAGACTGATTATTTTAGGAGGAGCTAGCGTTTCTGCCGATGACGTTGCAAGTTTTGTAAGGAAATAATATACTTATTACTTTAAATAAACGATGAAAATTGCAGTACCTGGTTACTGCAATTTTTTTTGAATAAACTATACTATGAATTAAAAGATTATGAACTTTTTAAATAAAAACTATACGAAAGAATGCCTGACCCTGGCATTACCGGTGATGCTGACGCAGGTGGGACAGGTTTCGGTAAATCTCTTCGACAATATTATTGTCGGAAATCTTTTGGGAGCCGATGCCCTGGCTTCCGTCTCATTGGGAAATGCCGTATTTTTCTCCATGTTTGTTCTTGCCTTGGGCTTCTCTTTTGCCATTCCGCCGCTGGTTTCACAGGCCCATTCCCAGCACGATCATCAGACCATAAATTCGGTTTTCAGCCATGGCTTTGTCATCAATATGACCGTAGGCATTCTGCTGATGGGAGTTTTGCTTTTAGGAATGCCGCTCTTGTATCAATCGGGACAGCCTGAGAAAATCATTCCCGATACCGTGGATTTCCTGACGATCATGGCGGTCAGCATTGTGCCTTTTATGGCTTTCCAGACCCTGAGGGAAGTCTCGGAAGGCTTGTCTTACACGATCGGAGTCACCAAGGCTACCATTATTGCCAATGTAATCAATATCGTACTGAACTATGTATTCATCAAAGGTCTTTTCGGATTGCCGCCGATGGGTGTGAAGGGTTCGGCATTAGCCAGCCTCATTGCCCGCATTTTTATGGTGGTCTTTCTCTATTTTGTTTTACTGAATGAGAAGAAAACAAAACAGTACATCAAAGATTTCTCTCTAAAGATTCAGGTGTTCAGCAAAGAGATGTTTGAAAAGATGATCCGCTTAGGCTTCCCTACCGCTTTGCAGATGTTTTTTGAAGTAACCGCTTTTGCCGGGGCTGCCTTCATCTGCGGACTGATCTCGGCCCACGACATTGCCTCCCATCAGATCGCTCTGAGCATGGCTTCTTTTACTTTTAATTTATGCATCGGCTTCAGCGTTGCTTCTACCGTTATGATCGGAAGAAAAGTAGGTGAAGGAAATTTTGTGGAATTACGGAAAGTGGGTATCAACAATCTTAAGATCGCCTTTATCTTCATGTGCATCTGCGGGGTTATTTTTATTTTGGGCCGGAATATCCTACCGACTTTCTTTACCAAAAAAGAGGAAGTTGAAGTGATCGAGCTCGCTGCCAAATTAATGATCATCGCCGCTTTATTCCAATTATCGGACGGTATCCAGGTTACAGCTCTGGGAATGCTGCGGGGATTGCAGGACGTGAAAATTCCATCCATCTATACTTTTATTGCTTACTGGATCATTACCATCCCATTGGGCTATCTGCTCTGCTTTACTTTGAAAATGGGCGCTTTCGGAATGTGGATCGCGCTCGGGCTTGGACTGACAATCTCGGCAGTCATGTTAGTGAAACGATTCCTGAATTTATCTGCCAAAAGAATCAGGCAGAATGTATAATATAAAAGCGGTTCTTATGGATCGCTTTATTTTTTTTTACTGTATACATCGGTATTTTCCTGTATGAAAATTTTTCTTATTTTTAAATAAACATTTAAATGATGAGAACAGTTGTCTGGACAAAAACTGCTGAAAAGTCTTACAAAGATAATCTGGAATACCTTTCGGAATATTGGTCAGGGAAGGAAATCAGGACTTTTATGGATAAGGTGAAACTGCATATAATACTCTATTAGACCTTTTATCGGCAGTATTTCGCATGACTACATTTAATTTAATTTAATTGTCCTACAAATATATCTATATTACCGCGTAACCCCGGAAAAAATATACCTGGTAGCATTATGGAATAATTTTCAAAATCCTGATCATTTACAGGAATTTCTTACGTAATTGTCTACTCACTTCTTCATGTTCACGATATCTTCCATTTTCAATATCGTTTTCAGACTGTTCAAGTTCCAACGCTAATGCTTCAAGAGGCGATAGTATTTTAGCCAATTCCAGCATTTCATCTGGTTAAGAGTATTTATTTCATACACTACTTACTTATAATTTAAAATTTCCTGTATCATTTTTGATATTTTTTCATCTTGTAATTGATACAAATATAAAAAAGAATTGTTTAGGTTTAAAAATTATCCTGTTAAACAGAAACCCTTTTCCCCAAAATCACCAGCGTCCGCTCTACCCCATCAAGCACGGCGACGTTCGGAAAGATACCCCAGTCTTCAAAACCGAAATGGCGGAATAATTTCATGCTGGGTTCATTATGCAGGAAGATAAATCCCAAC
The DNA here is from genome assembly GCA_913778085.1 of uncultured Chryseobacterium sp. GTDB lineage: Bacteria > Bacteroidota > Bacteroidia > Flavobacteriales > Weeksellaceae > Chryseobacterium. The sequence goes on along the minus strand of CAJYXJ010000020.1, from coordinate 31,170 downwards.
AGCGTTTTCACATTAAACTTAGGCGCGTTATCAATACAATATTGAAGAACTTTTTTTCCGTAGCCTTTCCCGCGGGAATTTTCAGTCATATAAATACTCAACTCTACCGTTCCGTTATAAGCAGGCCTTCCGTAAAATGAAGAAAAACTAACCCATCCCAATACATTTCCCTCTTGATCCTCGATCAACCACAGCGGCCTTCGTTCAGGCGTATGTTCATGAAACCACTGTATTCTGCTTTCCACAGTAATATCTTCCGTGTCGGCGGTGACCATTCTTGAAGGAATGGTAGAATTATAAATTTCTACGATCTTGGGTAAATCTTCCGGCGTTGCATTCCTGAATTTCAGTTCTTCCATTCGATATTGTCATTTCTGCAAAGATACGTGAAGATTGTTCAGATGCCTATACCCTATTCTTCGGAATTGTTTTCCTGCAGTTCTTTCAGGGCACGGTTCAGGCTTCTTACGGTAATCCCGAGATAGGCGGCCATGTCCTCTTTGGAAATTTCCATTTCCTTGGATTTCACTTCCAGAAGCTGGGACAACGTATGTTCTGTGGTGTGAAGCTGCTGATAGGAAGCGCGGCTTGACGTATTGACAATCCTTTCGGCGAAAACATCCAGCAGCAGATTGTTCAGCGTCAGGTCATTTTTAATCAGTGCCTGGAAATACGGGATCGACATGGAATAGACGATGACTTCCGTAATGGCTTCAATGCTGCATAGACAGGGAACATTTTTAATAACCTCTATTTCGCCCACGATCTCTCCTTTTCCGAGAAACTCCACAATATATTCCTTGTCGTTTTCTTCCACGAAATAGCATTTGGTAATCCCGCTTTTGATCAACATAATCTTTGTGGAGATTTCATTCTGGGTTAATATTTTATCCCCTTTTTCAAAAGGCTTTAATACAATATTCCCTTTGTGATCCTGCCGGCTATACAGCTGTTCTAAATAATCCAAAAATGGCTGATTGGTACGTAACATATTTTCGGTTGGGACAAATGTCCTTTTCTGATTTATTTTTTATACTGAATTTTGTCGGCGGAAAAATACAAAAAACTAAAGTAAATACAATATGAATAATTCGATAACAACCATTGCATTCGACGCGGATGATACCCTCTGGATCAATGAACCGTATTTTCAGGAAGCGGAAAACAAATTCTGTGCAATGCTGGAACACTACCTTCCGCAGCATTCCGTTTCCCAGGAGCTGTTTAAAACCGAAATGCAGAACCTTCATCTGTACGGATACGGGATAAAGGGATTTATGCTGTGCATGGTAGAAACAGTCTGCCGTATTTCAGACCACACCGCTTCCACAGAGCTCATCAGCAAAACCATTGAAATCGGGCACGAACTGCTGATGAAGCCGGTTGAGCTTCTCGACGGAGTTACTGAAACCTTAGACAGTTTAAAAGGAAAATACCGGCTGGTGGTTGCCACAAAAGGTGATCTGCTGGATCAGGAACGGAAACTGAAGAAATCCGGGCTGCAGGATTATTTTCACCATATCGAAATCATGAGCGATAAAAAGGAAAGTGATTACGGGAAGTTATTGAAACACCTGGATTGCAAACCGGAGCAGTTTCTTATGCTGGGAAACTCAATCAAATCGGATATTCTCCCGGTGCTGGAAATCGGAGGTTCCGCTGCCCATATTCCGTATCATGTCACCTGGACGCATGAGCAACATGAGCATCAATTGAAACATGCACGTTTTCTGGAATTCAAAAACATTAAAGAGGTCTTGAATTATTTGTGATCTGGTTTTGAGAGCTTATATTTTAGCCCTACTTTGCTTTATTTAATTAAAACTAATTCTCGCTCAATTATTAAAGGCTCCGATTGTAATTCCCGAAGGAATCTAAATATAGTGTTAAATATATGCTTCATTCAATTCAAGCTATTCCTGCGTAATCATTAAACGCTCCCATTGTCATTCCCGCAGGGGATCTAAACATCGTATTAAAGATTCGCATGGAAATATCCTGGTATAGATTCCCATGGAATGACAATCGGACGTTTAGTTTTCAAGCTAAGTTTCCTTTCCATTACATCTGTTATTTCCGCAAGGAATCTAAACATCTTATGAAAGATTCGCATGGAAAGATTCGGGCATAGATTCCTACCGGAATGACAATCGGACGGTTAGTTTTTAAGCTAAATTTCTTTCTATCAGATCTGTCATTCCCGCAGGGAATCTAAGCATCGTATTAAAGATTCGCATGGAAAAAATCCCGAGTATAGATTCCCACGGAATGACAATCGGACGTTTAGTTTTCAAGCTAAGTTTCCTTTCCATCACATCTGTCATTCCCGCAGGGAATATAAACATCGTATGAAAGATTCGCATGGAAAGATCCGGGTATAGATTCCCACGGAATGACAAGCGGACGGTTAGTTTTTAAGCTAAATTTCTTTCTATCAGATCTGTCATTCCCGCAGGGAATCTAAGCATCGTATTAAAGATTCGCATGAAAAAAAATCCCGAGTATAGATTCCCACGGAATGACAATCGGACGTTTAGTTTTAAGCTAAGTTTCCTTTCCATCACGTCTGTCATTCCCGCAAGGACCTAAACATCGTATGAAAGATTCTCATGAAAAGATTCGTGTATAGATTCCTATAGAATGACAATCGGACGTTTAATTTTCAAGCTAAGTTTCCTTTCCATCACGTCTGTCATTCCCGCAAGGACCTAAACATCATATTAAAGATTCTCATGGAAAGATTCGTGTATAAATTCCTATAGAATGACAATCGGACGTTTAGTTTTAAGCTAAATTTCTTTAACAAACAAAAAGCCCGCTCAGTCGAGCAGGCTTCAATATTTATTTTTTCAGGCATTTCTCCAGAAACTGGTCCTGCTCCCAGAGCAAATGTAAAATATTCTCTTTGGCGGCATAGCCGTGCGCTTCTTTCGGCAGCAGCACCATCTTTACCGGAGCACCCAGGTTTTTCAGAGCCTGGAAATAACGCTCGGTCTGTAAAGTGAATGTCCCGGGGTTGTTATCGGCATCCCCGTGAACCAGCAGCAAAGGCGTTTTCATCTTATCGGCATTCATAAAGGGTGACATCGTGTTGTAAATTTCCGGAACGTCCCAGTAATTTCTCTGTTCGCTCTGGAAACCGAAGGGAGTCAGCGTCCGGTTGTAAGCCCCGCTTCGGGCAATTCCGCAGGCAAACAGCTTGGAATGCGTCAACAGGTTAGCCGTCATGAAAGCACCATACGAATGCCCGCCCACGGCTACTTTTTTCCGGTCGATATAACCCAGCTGATCCACCGCATTAATGGCGGCTTCGGCATTGGCGACCAATTGCGGAATGAAGGTATCGTTCGGTTCGGTTTTGCCTTCGCCAATGATCGGGAATGCGGCGTCATCAAGGACAGCATATCCTTTCGTAGTCCAGTACACGAAAGAGCCGTAAGAAGGGAACGTAAAATCATTCGGGTTCTGGTTGTTCTGCCCGGCTGTATTTTTGTCTTTGTATTCCGTCGGATAAGCCCAGATCAGCAACGGCAGCTTTTCGGTTTTGGCCTTACGGTCGTAGTTCGCAGGAAGGTAAAGTGTTCCCGTTAAAGTTACCCCGTCATTTCTTTTATAAGTGATCACTTCCTTGTAAACATCCCTGATGCTCTCAAATGGATTGGCAAAATTAGTTACAGCTTCTGCTTTGCCGGATTTAATACTCTTTTTAAAATAATTCGGGTATTGGCTGGAAGACTGCTGGATCGTCAGCAATTCACCTTTGGAAGGATTAAGGATATCTACGATCTCTTCTTTGCCATTCTTAAGATTGGAAGTATATAGCCTTTTTTTCTTCAGGGTTTTCATGTCCACCTCATCAAGAAACGGATGCTGCCCGTCTTTGGTAAATCCGGCTCCGATGAGGTAAGATTTTCCGCCCTTCATATCCACGACATATCTTCCGTACTGGTTTTTGGTGGTGTTGAAATTTCCGGGATCGCTGTAAATATCCTGATAATTCCGGTTTTCCAGAACTTTTGATTCTCCGGTATTCAGGTCTACAAGATAAGAAGTCGTATTTCTGGTGTCGTACCAGCCTTCCGAAACAATCGCATAATGATCGTTGGTCCAGCTTACATTTTCATACCGCTGTTTCGTCTTGAAAAAGGATTTCGGCGTATTGGTGAAAGGCGCTTCCCAGGTAAACACCTCATCGCGGTAATCGGCGGTCTTCGACTGGTCGCCACCATCCAGGGCTTCAGTATAAACCAAGGTGGCCGGCCTATCGCTTCTCCAGCCCATATCCCTTTTTCCGGTACGTACGGAAGAGAAACCTTTCGGCATAATTTCATTCAGAGGGATCTCATTCACCACCTTTATCGTATTTCCGTTCATATCGTAAACGGTGGTCGTCATTGGGAAGCGGCTCAGCGGAACGATGTAAGAGAATGGTTTTTTAATCGTTGTCGCCATCAGGTAATTCCCGTCCGGCGAGAAACTCAGCCCGGAATACAGATCCTGGTCTTTTATTTTTTTTAAACTTCCGTTCAGATCAACATTATATACTTCTGAAGCCGTCAGGATTTCAAAATTCTTTTCATCCTGAGGATTTTTCAGCAGGTCCTGGTAGGTTCTGTTCTGTGAAATTTTCCCGTCGGCAGTCGATACAATCGGGCCTGTGGGAAGGTCTTTGCTTGCATCAATCAGAGTGCCCCTGTTCTGAGGAAGGGTTTTGATCAGCAAATGCTGGGAATCTTTATACCAAACATAAGGACTTCCCAAATTGGCGTTCAGATTATCGGAAGTGATTTTTTTGGCAGCCGACGTTTCCAGATCAACGATCCATAACTCCACTCCTTTATTAGTGGTGTTCGTAAAAGCCAGTTTCTTTTCGTCCGGTGAAAATGAAGTATAGGCAATTTTAGGATTTGCCGGTAAATTCCTGACCTGAACTTCTGTTTTGTCGTTCATTTTTCTGACCTTCAGATTATTGACGTAGGTCATCGAGCTTGAAATATTGGTTACCGGATTAATTCTCAATCCGCCCAGTTTCATTTCCTGCTGGCTCAGATCCTCCAATGTTTTGTAAGTCGGGCGGTAGCTGAAAACGATCCAGTCTTTTTTGCTGTTCATTAAAACACTCGGCGGCCTTTCATAATCCGCCAGTTTCAGAATCTCCGCAGACGGTTTCTGATAGGTAATGCTTTCCTGTGCTTCATAGAAATTTAGAAACGCAAGAAGACATATGGTTAACTTTATCTTCATAATATAATTTCGATTTGCACGAATTTAATGAATTTTATTCCGATAGCAAAAGGTTGTGGGTTTGGGATTTTTCATCAGTATCAGGACGGAAATACGGAAGGATTGAGATTAAACGCTATGCACGCAAAGAATATCTTATTTAAAATAAAGTAAATTTTCGCTCGCAAAGGCATTTCATTCAGCAAATGACAGCAATATATATTTTTATTTGACCTTTAAATTAGTTTAATATAATAGATAGGCTTTAAGATTAGCCACTCTATTCTTGTATTTAAAACATTACCAATAGTTAACACCTTTCCGCTTTTCGATTATATAATCCACCGATACTTTTCCCATTCCGAAAACAAACAATCAGGAGAAGATAGACTGCGAGATAACGAGGCTTATTTCCTGCTTGGCAAAAGGTTTTTAGTGCATGAGAAAACCAGACTCGAATTTAATCTATCTGGTAAACAAACCTTCAAGGTTTAATGATAACAAAAAAGAGCAGTAAAACTTACCGCCCTTTTAATTTATATTTTAAATTGGATTACCAGTCGTTGGCTCTTTTCCGTTTTTCAATCATATAATCTACAGAAACTTTTCCTACGCCGAATACCATCAGAAGAAGGTAAACCGCCAGGTACACCAGGCTCATTTCCTGTTTGGCAAAAGGATCTGCTGAATGGACTACAAATCCGGCAATGACCATCGTAAAGATGAGAAATCCTAATGCGATCCTTGAGAAAAGCCCCAGGATCAGAAAGATAGAACAGACAAATTCAGCAAAGACGGTCAGTCCGAGAGATAATTGCGGACCCATTCCAAGGAAATCGTAGAAATCACTTTTTCCGTCGATCAGCATCTGCAGCTTGGGGAATCCGTGGGACAGCATGGCAAAACCGATAAACACCCTCACCACCAATAACGCAATATCTTTGACCACCGAATCAGAATTTGTTGAGCTTGTGTAGTTCATTGAAAGAGATTTAAAGTTAAAGATAACAAAAATCTTTTAATACAACGGCTTTCAGGCTCTTTTTAGTCTACCGGTACCCGAAATTTTTCAGGTCCCTGTCATTTTTCCTCCAGTCTTTTTTCACTTTTACAAAAAGGTTCAGATGGATTTTCTTATTGAAAAATTTCTCCAGGTCCATTCTGGATTCGGTCCCCACTTTCTTAATGGCTTCCCCTTTGTGCCCGATGATAATCCCTTTTTGGGTATCACGCTCTACATAAATGATGGAATCGATGAAAATAATCCCCTCTTTCTCCTTGAACTGTTCAGTTACCACTTCCACGGAATACGGAATCTCTTTTTCGTAGTTCAGCAAAATTTTCTCACGGATGGCTTCATTCACAAAGAACCGTTCCGGCTTGTCCGTGTATTGGTCTTTATCGTAATACGGCGGGTTTTCCGGCAGCAAAGATTTGATCTTCGGAAGGATGATATCGGTATTGAAAGCATTCAGGGCAGAAATAGGAAGGATTTCCGCCTTCGGAATCCTTTCATGCCAGGTTTCAACGAGCTTTTCAAGGCCTTCCTGGTTGGTCTGGTCTACTTTATTTAACAACAGTAAAACAGGTACCGGGATTTTATTCAGTTTATCGATCAGAAATTCGGAAGGTTCGGCCTTGTCGGTTACATCTACGATAAACAGGAAAACGTCTGCATCCTGAAGGGAATCTTTTACGAAATCCATCATCTTTTCCTGCAATCCGTATTTGGGATCCAGTACGCCCGGCGTATCGGAAAATACGATCTGCAAATCTTCCTCGTTATAAATTCCAAAAATCCTGTGACGGGTGGTCTGAGCCTTCTGGGTTACAATGGCCAGCTTCTCTCCCATCAGTTGGTTCAACAAGGTCGATTTTCCGGCATTCGGCTTTCCCACTATATTTACAAATCCTGCTTTGTGCATAAAATAATATTAAGAAATGCAAAGTTAATAAAACTAAACCGGTCTTTCGGCTAATCCTGAAGATTTAAACCAAAAAGCCCTTCCCAAAGATTGGAAAGGCTTTTTATTATTTATGCTTCTGCTTCATTTACAGGCAACGGCTTTTTATGAAATTCAGACTTCCTTTTGCGAGGGCATCGGCATCGTGCAGTGATTTCTGCCATAAGGAAACCATCTGCTGCATGCCGGGTACGGACGACGAGAAGTTTTCCAGCACAAGATTCCCGTCAAAATCAATTTCCTTTAAAGCGGCAAACAGCTGATCCCAGTTCACGCTTCCTTCACCAAGCATTCCGCGGTGGGATTCCGTCATGTGGATGTGCTTAAGCTTTTTACCGGCCAGGATAACCGGATCATAAAAGTTGTTTTCCTCAATATTCATGTGGAAGGTATCGAGATGAAGGTATAAATTGTCTTTTCCTGTTTTTGAAATCAGATCCATTACATTTTCTGCCGTGTTGCAAACATAGGTTTCATAACGGTTGATCGGCTCGATTCCGATACTAACGCCTTTCTCTCTGGCATAATCCGCGACATGGCTCCAGACCTGTGTAATGATTTCAGCCTCTGCATCCGTTAAAGGATTTCCTGAAAAAACACCAATTCCGCCGTGCAGAACACCGCCCAGGAAATCGGTTTCCAGTTCGTAAGTCTTATTAACTGCCTGTCTGATCAGATTTTCAGCTGCTTCGGGGTAAAAGGCGATATGGGCTTCTTTAGGAAGATTCAGGGAACAAACTACTTCAAGCTGATGAGTTTTAAGCTGCTGTTTCACTTCTTTAGCGTTAAATTCCATCGATGGCGGAAGCAAGATCTCAATGAGATCGAATCCCGCCTTTGCGGTTTTCTCAATGGCATATTTTCCGGCTTCGGGATTCCACACCGGAGTGATCCACGAAAGCAGTGATGCTCCGAATTTTATATTCATTTTTAATTTTTATTTTAAATTATTTAAAGTCTGTCTAAATTTTCATTCAGAAAATGTTCTGTAGTCTTCTTCTTTTTCTTAATAAAAATAAACTTTGTTTATTCTTCACTTCGATAAGAAACTTTTTCTCTTCAAAATTAATTTCAGTAAATAAAGTGAGCTATCAAAGATTTGATTTTTAAAGATAAAAGGATCTTAATTTCTTAATGTTTAAAAATCATCACCGGCTTTTAGACCGACTTTTAAAATACCCACCATTCTGCTCTCACGCCTAAATACGTTCCGAACCTTTTGGCTCCGGACTGCTGCAGGAAAGGTGAATACAGGCTGTTCATCGCCTGATCGTTGTATCTGGAAACCTCCGCAATAAACCGGATGTGCGGCCTTGCCCAGACGCTTCTTTCCGCTGTCGGTACAATCGTTGGCGCCAATACGAATTTTACCATCGACGCAGGATCCTGGCTGCCGTCTTTCCGTTGGGCATAGTGAAGTTCCGTAAGAATGTGAAACCAGTTGTTGAAATAATACGTAGCTCTTATACCGGTATTGAACTCGGACTTTTTATTAAAAATTTCCCTTTTATAATAATCCACGGCTTTATCACTGTCCGCACCGCCTTTGCTCCGGGTGTAAACGGCATAACCGTTTAAAGACCAGCGGTTGGAAAGATTCAGCAAAATATGTTCAACCGCCGTCAGGGAATAAGCGCCTTTATAAGTTCCTGTAAATTCATCAGGCGCTCCATATGTCCTCCAGGTCTGGGTATTTCCGCTGTCTCCGCCATTGGCGATTCCCGATCCGTAACGGACGGAAATCTGATTAAACGAACCCGGCAATCTGGTTTTAAGCGTCGAACTTAATTTTGCGCCCAGCACCCAGCCGTGATCTGCCGGATACTGCTCTACGGAATTTTTCCCGGATTTATCTACCGTATGGAATTCAGCCAGCAATTTTACCTTTTGGTCAGTATTTTTAAACAGGATGATCTGTTCCAGTACAAATACTTCCCGCTGCCGGTAAATCAGATTTTTTCCTCCGCTGATGACATTCGTATAAGAATAAGGCGTTGAATTGCTCGCTGCCGTATCGATGGCTGCTGGGAAAAACATGGAAAACCTCGTGTTTTTATGCCGTACACCCCAGCCTGTTGCCGAATGGTCGTCAAAATAAAAGTAATCCGCAATATGCACGTCGTCGAAACGGAGCCAACGGGAACCTGCCCAGACATCCCAATCGCTGCCCATGATGTTGCGTGCTTCCACGAAGGCTTCAGGCAAAGCCACAATCATTCCTTGGTTCGACTTGGTATCTACATTCCCAAGGAAAGTACCGCCGGAATAAAAGCTCAGCCTGGCTTGCATGTCGATCTTCGTTTTCCTGGCACTGTCGCCCACCACAGGTGTAAAATGAAAGGTCGGCAGGAAATCCACATAATCGCCCTGGTCCATCCGTCCGCCAAGTGAACCCTGATTATTCAGATTCAATTGCCTACCTGTTCTGCCGTCTGCATTCGGGGAATAGCCTGCCCCGATTCTCCCCGTGGTTCCGAATGAAAACTTCTTGTTGGTGATAACAATCTGTGCAAAGGCTGCCTGGCTGAACATCATCAGTACAAGCAGGCAAGCTCTTAGATATATATTTCTGATCATTTAATTTTACTTTAAAGTTTTAGGCTTGTAAAATTTCACAGCAAATAAAATGATGATGATGTAGCAGATAATCGGTAACAGATAGGCATGAGCAACATCCGTTTCAGCAATTTTACCCATGATCGGCGTGAAGAACGCACCGCCGAACATCGCCATTACGAGGAATGAAGAAGCCTGGTGAACTTTTCCTCCCAGTTTTTTTAATCCTAAACTGAAAATGGTAGGATACATCACGCTCAGGAATAAATTCAGCAGGATCAGGCTGACAAAGGAAGCCCATCCGAAACTCTGGGAAATAATCACACAAAGAACAATATTGCAGGCTGTGAAAATAGCAAGCACTTTATTCGGGGCAATATAACGCATCAGAAAAGTACCGATGAATCTTCCGACCATCATCATCGCCATGCTCAGCGAAAAATAATAAGAAGCCTGTGTTTCCTGAAGATGCATTTTTTCCACTCCGTAATTGATGAAGAACGCCCAGGTTCCGCCCTGCGCCGCAATATTGAAAAACTGTGCAATCACAGCAAATACAAAATGTCTCTGCTTCCAAAGTGGTGCATTGGTATCTACCCGGTCATGATGATGATCTTCGCCGGTGGCATGTTCAAGGATTTCCGTTTCTTCAGCATGCGGGTCTTTCAGGTCCGGCACTTTGATAAATGCAAAAATAAACACCAATACCAGCACCACAATTCCGATCCAGGTATAAAGGGTTTTTACAGAATCCAGCGACTGGTCGCCGCCGGTTCCGCTGAAGATAAAAAAACCGCCCAATAACGGTCCTACAATTGCGCCCAATCCGTTGAAAGACTGCGCAAAGTTTACCCTTTGATCGCTTGTTCTCTCATCACCTAATGAGGCGACAAAAGGGTGTGCTACGGTTTCCAGCGTGGCCATTCCCAAAGCAAGGATGAAAAGTGCTACCCTGAAAAAATCAAAAGATGCCATATTGGCTGCCGGAACAAAGAGGAAACATCCTCCTGCAAATAAAGTAAGGCCTAAAATAACGCCCATTTTATATCCGAACCTTTTCATAAATAGGCCGGCAGGAATTCCCATCAGTGCATATGCTCCGAATATGGAAAGCTGAACCAGGCCGGATTTTGATTTTGAAATATGTAGAACATTTTGAAAATGTTTATTCAGAACATCACCCATCGTAAGGGCAATAGCCCAGAAAAAAAACAGGGAGGTTACAAAAGCCAGTACCACCAGGTACTTCTTCTCGGTAAATTTTGCCGATTTCATAAGTATGTTTTTTACAGATTAAAATATAAATGAATATTGAACATAAGTTCCGATAAAGCACAAGATAAACTGTCCCTGCTTTTTACGAAGCAGGAAGCTGAAAATTGAAATTTATCTTATGCCGTATCCTTCCGTTTACTAAACGGTATGCTGAACTTTGAAATTATTAAATTCAGACGGGTCATAATCCGGACATGCTCCGGATTTGGAAGTAATAAACGCCCCTAAAGAGATAGCCTGGTTCATGATTTCTTCCGGGCTTTCCCCTTTAATTCTTTTTGAAATAAATCCTGAAAGGAAAGCATCGCCGCTTCCAACTGTATCTGCAATGGTAATGGGAACGGCCGAAAATCCGTAATTCTGGTTTCCGACAAAGTACCGTGCTCCCTTGCTTCCTTTGGTGAGGACAATCTCACTGATATTAAAATGGTTTTGGATAAATGCCGCACTTTCGTCCTCGCTTCGGTATTCTTCACCGAAATAGGCCATGATTTCCCGCATTTCCGCCTTGTTCATCTTTACGATATCGGCTTTATGCAAAAGGGCTTTAATAAGTTCGACATCAATAAAAGGCGGCCTGAAATTTACGTCGAAAATTTTCAGTTTGGCATATTCCAGCAGCTGAAGAAGAGTTTCTCTTGTTTTTTCGTTTCTTGCAGAAAGGCTTCCGAAAACAAATGCTTCTGCATTGGACACCAATTCTTTGTGCTCAGGCAGCAGTTCGATATAATCCCATGCTACGTGGTTGATGATCTCATACGTGGCTTCATTATGCTGATCGATCTTCGCCAGCACGGTGCTGGTCGGCTTTTCGTCATCCACCTGAATATAATCGGTCGTGATGCCCCAGCTTTTGATCTGATCTTCCAGTTTGTGTCCCAGCTCATCATTTCCTATTCTGCTCAGCATTTTTACACCGATCCCCATTTTGTGGATATTGTAAGCGGCGTTGAATGGTGCTCCTCCTGCTCTGGATCCTTCGGGAAAAATATCCCAAAGTACTTCTCCGAAACACACGACATACGGTTCTTTATTATTTATCATAAGGTTAAACGTTTAATTAATCTTTTAAATTTTTTTATTGTACAGAATTTCGTTCCATATATTTTGCCTGAAGAGTAATTCTTTCTCCATCAGGTGTATAATGATTAATCTGCTGATCTAAAAGCTTTACGGACTCTTTTGCCATATCGATCAGCGGCTGCTGTACAAAACTGATATCCGTCGGGAAAAGGTGATAGGCTTCCGTCTCATCAAATGCGATTACGGAAACTTCTTCGGGAACACGGATATGGTGGTCGTTCAGGTTTCTCAGCCCGGCAATACCGAGTTTATTGCTGGAAAAATAAATGGCTGTTTTCTTCTTAAGGTTAATATTCCCGTTAAGTTTTTCATTCATTTCTGCGGTAATATTCTGAATGCCGATCAGTATTTTTTTCATGGGAATACCGGAACTTTTAATTCTTTCTTCAAAGCCTTTCTGCCGGTCAAGCAAATGCGGAAGTTCGGTATTGTAGCCTACATAAATAATCTCATCAAACTTCTTTTCGGTGAGCTGATCACAAACATACGCCGAAATTTCAGCATTGTTGATCATCACGCCGGGAAGGCTGACGTTTTTGAGGTAACGGTCGATGGTAACAATCGGATATTCCTCAGCAATCAGCTTATTGATGGCTTCATCCGAGTCTACTACCGGCGCAACGATCATGCCGTCCACCTGATGTTCGGAGAAAAGTTCGGTAAGTTTTTGAAATTTTTCAGGATTTTCGTCGCAGCTTCCGATCAGCAGCGTATAACCGAGCTTCATGGCCTCGTCTTCAATGTTGCGGGCGATGTTCGAGTAAAAATCATTGGAAATATCTGCAACGATAAGGCCGATAAGCTTACTTTTGCTCATCTTTAAGCTTTTAGCAATCTTATTGGGGATGTAATTGATGGATTTTGCGACTTCAAGAATTTTTTCCTTTGTAGCGTCGCTGATCCGGCTTCCTTCCTTTTTATTCAGGACATAGGATACGGTTGCCACGGAAACACCGGCAATTCTGGCTATGTCTTTAATAGAAGCTCTTTTCATACAGTTATTTTCAGAGACAAAAATATTTCATAAAATGCATACAAAACAATAGCCCCATTTTTTTGGCTGGTATAAAAATTATTGTATTTTCGCACATTTTTTAATTCATGGTATTTTAATATATAATCAACTCATTATCTTACGTTTACGTTACACCCTCTTTCTTATTTAAATTTATTGTTAATTTATTATGAACATCCGGCAAGCTTCCGGAACATATTTTGGTTAAACGTTTAGGCTTAAATATTTCAATATTTTTTAAAATAATTTGAATATTGATCATGATAATGCTTCACATAATGGCTGAAAACCGATATTTTTGAATTATTACAGATTTCATATGACTATTGAAGAAATTCTTGACCGTATTTATCCTCTTCCCGATTCATCGAAAATCAGTTTAAAGGAATCAATCCAGGAGATTTCTTTACCAAAGAATTTCTGCCTGATGGAAGCGGGAAAAGTTATTCCTTATATTTATTTTATTAAAAAAGGAATTGTGCGTGCCTATGCTTCTGCGGAAGAAAAAGACATTACGTTCTGGTTCGGCAGTGAAGGCGAGCCGGTGGTTTCCATGAAAAGTTACGTGGAAGACAGTCCGGGTTATGAAAATATAGAATTGCTGGAATCATGCGAACTTTATAAACTGAAAACCGAGAATCTGCGGGATCTGTTCAATCAAGATGTTCATATAGCCAACTGGGGCCGGAAGTTTGCCGAACGGGAACTTATAAAAACCGAGGAACTTATTATTTCAAGACAGTTTAAAACTGCTCTGGAAAGGTATAAAGACCTGATGCGCGACAAACCTGATCTTTTAAGAAGGGTGCAACTGGGACATATTGCTTCTTATTTGGGAATTACACAGGTTAGCTTGAGCAGGATCCGGGCAGAAATTAAGTGAGTTACAGGGTGAAAAGTTTATATGTTTTTATGCTGATCTTTTTTTAACAATTGTAAAATTTTAATCCTTTTAAAATCCTGAACTTTGCAGGAGAAACAACAGTAAAAATGAATTGGATTATTTTAGTTATCGCCGGTTTATTTGAAGTAGCTTTTGCATCTTGTCTCGGAAAGGTAAAAGAAACGAGCGGAACTGCCATGTACTTTTGGTTTGCCGGCTTTCTGATCTCACTGACGGTGAGTATGCTGCTCCTGATCAAAGCTACCGAGACCCTGCCAATCGGTACGGCCTATTCAGTATGGACAGGAATCGGTGCGGTAGGAACGGCGCTGATGGGAATCTTTTTTTTTAAAGATCCGGTAACTTTCTGGAGAATATTCTTCATTATCACACTCATCGGTTCCGTAATCGGACTGAAAGCAGTTTCTTCAAATTAATAAAATTAATCACCTATTAATTTAATCTTGTTAAATGCTTTAATAGCAAAGCCGTTTTCCCCTGCTGGAAACGGCTTTTTATTCTTATATTTGTGAAAAATTTATAACCTGTGAAAAAAATATTTTTCTTTTTGTTTTCGGGAAGTATGCTGTCTGCACAGAGCCCCGAACTGTTCAGCAACAATTGGTACATTTCCAAAATGGTTATCGGCGGCCAGACCACTACCAGTCCGATAATGCAGGTGTCTATAGGAAGTTCTGCATTTACAGGCTCAGGAACAGCTTATAACTTTCAGTCAAGGTATTACAATTCCGCCGGCTCTACAATTACCTTTTCGCCGACAACCGACAGTTTTACCCGTCAGGGAGGCGGATGTACCCTGGCCATTTACAACGGGACCAATGCAGCTGCGGCACAGGCTTACGACCAGAAAAACTGTGATTTTTATTTCAACTCCGGTCCGGCTGCCGTCTTCAATTACCAGATCGTTACCTCCGGTATCCTGAAAACCCTTATCATTACCCACTCCTCTACCGGAGACCAGATCTTTTACAACAATTCCGGTTTTCTCGGAACCGGCGAAAACATTCTTAAAAAGCCGCTTTCCATTTATCCGAACCCGGCGAAAGATATATTAAATATTGAAGGTATCCACGAAGGTTCTACTGTAAAAATTTACGACCTTTCCGGAAAAAAGGTGTTGGAAGCTTATAGTGAAGGAATTAATGTGAAAATAGACATCAGCCGTCTCAACAAAGGAGTTTACATAGTAAATTCTAAAAATATCCCGGCACAGAAATTTATTAAAGAATAAATACAAGCCTTCTGAGCTTTTTATTTACTGCAAAAGGCAGAAAATTTTTAATACAATACGAAAGAGGATGCTTTCACACCGAAAGCATCCTTTTTACTTTTTATAGATAACCGGCAGGATTTCATTTTTCCTGAGCCCGTATCTTTCTATTTCTTCTTCGGAAAAAGTCTGGGAATAAAAGTTCACATCCGTTTCAAATCCTGCTTCTTTCAGGCGGTCAAAGTAGTCCATTCCGTACCAGCGGACATGGTCATATTGCCCAAAGTGCTTCTGGCGTTCCTTAGGATCCCTGATGGTAAAATCTTCATATGTTTTTTCAAGTGCATTTTTCATCGGTACCTGTACGATTCCCCAGCCTCCCGGCCTTAAGACCCGGTATAATTCGCTCATCGCCCTGGCATCGTCTTCGATATGTTCCAACACATGGTTGCAGAATACAATATCAAAACTTTCATCAGCGAAAGGAAGATTCAGAATGTCCGCTTTTACATCGACAATCGGAGAATACAGATCGGCAGAAATGTAATCCAGGTTTCTCATTCTTTTGAATTTTCTCAAAAATTCCTGCTCCGGAGCAATGTGTAAAACCTTGTAATTTTTTATAAAAAAGTCGGTTTCATTCTGGAGATACAACCACATCTGGCGGTGCCTTTCCAGACTTAACGTTCCCGGAGAAAGGGCATTTTCCCTCTGGCTACCGTATCCGTAAGGAAGAAACTTCCGGTATGATTTCCCATCGATCGGATCAATAAATTTATCTCCTTTAAAAAACTGATAAATCAGCGGCCGCGCCCAGATACTCATTTTGATCAGCACCGGACGGGGAATTTTATTCAATAAAAGTTTAGTAACTTTTTTCATTAAAAATCCAGTTGGAAAGCTTTTTCTTCGTCGCTTGTAATTCCCAGAGCATCATAGATATACTGGAATGTCGAAAGTAGGACAGGTTTCCCATTAATCACCGCTACATCATGCTCGAAGTGGGCTGAAGGCTGGTTGTCCAGCGTCGTTACCGTCCACCCGTCATTATGGAATTTTACTTTTTCGGTCCCCAGGTTAATCATCGGTTCAATAGCAATCGTAAGACCGTCTTTAATCACTTTACCGCTTCCCTGTCTGCCGTAATTGGGAACCTGCGGATCTTCGTGCATCTGTCTGCCTACACCGTGGCCTACCAGTTCTCTTACCACTCCATATCGTTCTTTTTCACAATGTGCCTGAATAGCGTGGGAAATATCACCGATTCTTTTTCCTCTTACACATTGCTCGATCCCTTTATATAAGGATTCTTTGGCAACTTTCAGCAATTTTCGGGTTTCCGGTTTTACTTCACCGATCTCGAAGGTATAAGCATGATCTCCTACAAATCCGTTTAAAATGGCCCCGCAGTCAACAGAAAGCACATCGCCTTCCTTAATTTCTTCTTTGCTCGGAAAACCGTGGACTACCTGTTCATTAGGAGAAATACACAGTGAATACGGAAAACCACCGTATCCCAAAAAAGCAGGCTCTGCACCATGATCCTTGATAAAGTCATGTGCCAGTTTATCTAAATACAAAGTGGTGATTCCCGGCTTGATTTCCTTCGCCAGCATCCCCAATGTTCTGGAAACCAACTGGGCACTCTGTTTCATCAGACGCAATTCGTCTATTGTTTTTAACTGAATCATAAATAATGTTACAATTTATAAATCTAGCAGTGTAATAATAACGAATTAGAAAATGAACTCATTCTTACACTGATACATTATCAGATTATCTTTTACCAGAATAATCCTTTTTTCTTTTCTTTTTTTAGTTTGGAATAGGCCAGGACTTCTTTTCCCTCTACCCTGAATTCAATTCTCTCTTGGATGATGTTATAAATTTCTCCCCATCCCGGAAAACCTCCTAAGTTCCTGTCATCGATGAACCAATCCGCATCCAGCTTTCTCGACTGGGCGGCGGAATCAAAAACTTCGCCTTCAAAGCTTGAATTAACGGCATAAAATTCAATTCCGTTTTTTTTACAGAAT
Source organism: uncultured Chryseobacterium sp. (assembly GCA_913778085.1). GTDB lineage: Bacteria > Bacteroidota > Bacteroidia > Flavobacteriales > Weeksellaceae > Chryseobacterium. Next base: position 13,904 of record CAJYXJ010000020.1, on the reverse strand, counting down.
TCTACCGCTTCATCCAGGGTTTTCCCATGTCTATAGGTCCATAAAATCAACCGGTACCCTTCGGCCTGAAGCCTTTTCAGCGTCTCAAAAGCGAAAATCTTCGGTTTGCCGATAGATGGATACGCATCGTCAACAATGGTTCCGTCGAAGTCTACGGCAATTTTCTTGTTATTCATCATATCGAATATTTTGAAATGCAAAGATACAAAAATAAAAGAGTGCTAAAATACTTAGCACTCCTAACTTTTTAGTTAATTATATTTTAAAATCAGCTCTTCACCCAATTGAACTGGAACTGCAGATCGGGCGTTGAGATCCTATCTGTAATTTTCTGAAGCCTTGCCGGAAGCTTCATCAGGTATTCCTGCGCTTTTTCCGCTTTTTCGTTCAGTCCTTTTACGTGCTCAATCTTCCATTCGTCCAAAAGCTCTTTCATGATGTTTATGTAATCCTGTCCTGTATATACCATACAACGCTGTGCCGCATCTGAGAAATGTCCCCAAAGTTCACCTGCCTTTTGTCCTGACTGTCTCATCATGTGAGCCGGCATTACGATCTTTTTACGCATCATGTCTTCAAAGGCAAGGATCATTTCAGAAGGATCGATTTCAAGGATTTTAGCAACGAAATGTTTGTATGCTTTGGCATGTCTGGCTTCGTCGGCAGCAATTACCCCACACATTTTGGCCAGCTTTCCGTTTCCACACTGTTTGGCCAACGTACCTACCCTTCTGTGGGAGATGTTGGTAGCGGTTTCCTGAAAACTCGTATAGACAAAATTACGGTAAGGATCCATGCTTGTTCCCAAATCGAAACCATCGTTGATGAGATATTGAGTGGTAATTTCCACTTCCCGCATATTCACCCTTCCGCAAAGATAAAGGTATTTGCTCAGAAGGTCTCCGTGTCGGTTTTCTTCAGCCGTCCAGGCTCTTATCCAGTTGGCCCAGCCGATTTCTTTCTTTTCCTGGTCTATCCCATCTACGCCCATTAGCCATGATTCGTAAGAAGGTAATGCTTCCTCCGTAATACAGTCGCCGATAAGCGTTACGAAAAGATCGTACGGCATTTCCCTTGCAAAAGTCTGGATTTCTTCTAAATCGTATTTGAAGTTCTCGCTGGAAGGATCCGGAAGATAATCGGAAGGCTGCCAGATTTTTTCAATTGGCGTTAAAAATTTATCCAGAAAAGAACCGACTTCCTTTTCCAAAATTCCCATTACTTCTTTTCTTACGAGCTGCTGATACATTTTTAGAATTTAGATTAAACCGCAAAGTTAAAGCTTTCTTTATTATTTAGGACATAATATTATGTTAATTCTTCTGATATTCGTCATAAAAAATGCCGTTATTTATTTAATAACGGCAAGTATGGTATAATATTATTAAATTTTAGCTTACTAAAATATCGCCAGTCATTATTTCAGGAACTTCCACCCCCATTACCTTAAGGATGGTCGGGGCCACGTCACCTAATTTTCCGGGTTTCAGATTCCAGGTCTGTTCTTTATCCATCACGATGAAAGGCACCAGGTTGGTAGAATGCTGCGTGTTCGGTGACCCGTCCGGGTTAATCATCACATCGGAATTTCCGTGGTCTGCGAGGATGAAGACGGCGTATCCGTGCTCATAAGCCGTTGTTGCCACTTTTTCAATGCACTGATCTACTGTTTCCGCTGCTTTTACGGCTGCTTCAAAAACACCTGTATGGCCTACCATATCGGTATTGGCAAAATTCAGGCATACAAAATCAGCGGTTTCATTCTCCAGTTCCGGAACTATGGCATTTGTAATATCGTAAGCCGACATTTCCGGTTTCAGATCATAGGTCGGAACATCTTTAGGACTTGGGCAAAGCAGTCTTTTTTCTCCGTTAAAAGGCTCTTCCCTTCCTCCTGAAAAGAAAAAAGTAACGTGGGGATATTTTTCTGTTTCGGCAATTCTGATCTGTGTTTTGTGGTTTTTCTCAAGAATTTCCCCCATCGTTTCATGTAAAACTTCTTCATCAAACACTACATGAACGTTTTCGAAAGTTTTGTCATAGTTCGTCAGCGTCACATAATATAACGGCAGCTTTCTCATGAAATATTCCGGATGGTCGTGCTGGGTAAGCACCTCGGTAATCTCACGGCCTCTGTCCGTTCGGAAATTAAAGCAGATTACAACATCGTGATCATTAATTTTAGCTACCGGCACTACATTTCCGATAGCCGTGGAATCGATCATAATGATCGGCTTCATGAATTCATCGGTGATGTTCTCATCATAGGATTTCTGGATTTCCAGCAGTGCATTTGTGGTTTGTGCCCCAACACCTTCCACCATTGCATCATAGGCAATCTTTACGCGCTCCCATCTTTTGTCACGGTCCATGGCATAATATCTTCCCACTACAGAGGCCAGTTTACCTACCGTTTTTTCCATGTGATTCTGAAGATCCTCGATAAATCCTTTTCCCGAACGCGGATCACAGTCGCGGCCGTCTGTAAAGGCATGAACAAAAACATTTTCGTGCATCCCAAATTCATGAGCAGCCGTCAAAAGTCCTTTTAAATGGTTGATATGTGAATGTACCCCTCCATCGGAAACCAGGCCGATGAAGTGGACCTTTTTGTTTTCTTTTTTGGCATAAGCAAAAGCATCCTGAATGGCTTTCTGCTGGCCCAGAGAACCGTTTTCCACAGCCATATTCAGCTTTACCAGGTTTTGGTACACTACCCTTCCCGCTCCCAGGTTCATGTGTCCTACTTCGGAATTTCCCATCTGCCCGGCAGGAAGTCCGACAGCCAGTCCGCTGGCTTCCAGTGTAGTATGAGGAAAATTTTTAAGACAATTATCTATGAAAGGGGTGTTTGCTTTATCAATGGCTGAAACATTGGGGTTTGTTCCCAGTCCCCATCCGTCAAGGATCGCCAGTATTGCTTTTTTCGACATTTTATATAAACTTTTGTATTACAAATTTATCTATTTTGAAATAAACCGAAGAACCCGTGGACTTAAAATTTGTTTAAAATTACGGCATTTATGGGAATTGCCTGCATTTTAATGTGAACACAAAGTTACAATCCTGTTATCAGGCTGAAAGAAGAGTTGTGAACGCAGAAAGTTTCTTTCCCAATTGGTGCTGGTGATTGAATAGCAATTGATCTTATTTTAAACCATACAGGAAAAATGTTTAAAAAACTTCTTTAACCCTGACTCTTTTTTCGTTGGTGACAAATAAAAAAGAGGGTGCTCCATTTTTCGAAACAACCTCTTTTAAATATTTTAGCAAAGAATTATTATCCTCCGTAATTGTTCAGATAATCTTCCTGGGAAGCTTTGATTACTGTTTTAGCGTGCTCAGCTCCGTATACTTCCTGGATTCTGCATTTTGCCGGCTCATCCGGTAAATTTTTGTACGTAAGGAAATAGTGCATTAATCGTTTCACTTCCGCTTCCGGCAATTCTGAAATATCTCTGAAATGCCCGAAAGCATGGTCTCCGATCATTACTGCAACAATTTTATCGTCTGCCTCTCCTCCGTCGATCATTTTAAAACCTCCGATCGGAATAGCCTCCATCAAAAGACCACCGGCGTGGATGTTGTGAGAACTCAATACACAGATATCAAGCGGGTCATGGTCTCCCATGGTAACGTCTGTCGCTCCTCTTTCCACAGCAAGGTTCATTACTTCGGTATCACAATAGGTTCTGGGAACAAATCCGTACAGTGCCGGAATAATATTGGAGAATTTCTGAGGACGGTCTACCTTCAAAAATCCGGTTTCTTTATCAACTTCGTATTTAATAGTGTCTGAAGGAACGATCTCCACGAAAACATTTACAACATTCGGCGCATCTTCTCCTGCAGAAATTCCGTGCCATGGATGTGCTTTAAAATTTGGAATCATTTATTTAAATTTTTTATTTTTTAGTTAAGCTATTATGATGATTTCTTTTCTCAGATCGTCGATGGTCATGGAAATGTAATCCTCGCCTTCCATATAATTCATCAGGAAAATGGTTTTAAACTCATCAAGATTGATGCTTCCCTTGCTTTCTTCATAGGTTTTATGTAGCAGGGTGATGATTGCATTCTTGGAATCGACGATATTTTTCCATGAGCTTTTGGTGATATACAGCTGCTGGGAAGCATTGTAATCAAATTCTTCATTGATGGCTTTTTCGGTAAGGAAAATAAATTCGTGAGCAGCGAGGCCTTTATCGAATCGCTGGATCAGGTTGGAAGGTTTAAGCCTTTCCATGAACAGGGTCATCCTTTCATAGGACTGTGTTTTGTTTTCGGAATTGGACTTTACGGAAAGCAGCCTGATTTCCTGTTCTTTAAGTTTAATGTATGTAAATACGAACTGCCTGAGCAGAACCAGAAAAGGTATCGCAATAATCAATGCAAAAGCATAGGGTAAATATCCTGAAAAACTAGCCATAATTTGAGGTAGCAAAATTAGTAATTATTTGGATAATTTTCGACCATTTTCAAAATTTTAATTATTTGAAATTTTCGTTTATTTTAAGTGCTTAAAATGAGGAAAAACTGTAATGAATTCTATGTCTTTCCTATATCGTTCTACAGCTCGAAAAGTGCAGGCCGCTGGGTTACTTCGTGATAGCAAACGCTGTTTTCGTCAAAATAATGATACACTAAGCTTTTCCTGGTCTTTGATTTATCCAAATGAGGCTCTCCACCATGGAGAATATTGGCATGCCAGATCAGCAGATCACCTTTTTTTGCCCGGAAGATTTCTTTTTCCAACCCTAATTCTTTTACCTTTTCCTCAAGAAATTCTTCGTAGGCTTTGTAGCTCTTTTTACCCATTCTGAGCGCATCCCCCTCATTATCATAATCGGAATTCAGGAAGTACGGTAATTTATGACTTTTCGGAATGTAATGAAGAGCTCCGTTGTTTTCATCAATATCCTCCAAGGCGATCCAGACTCCCAGAAGCCCGCCCAACGGATAAGTGGTCATGTGGATACTGTCGGAGTGGGTTTTCTGCTGGCTGCCGTTGATAAAATTGATGCTCTGGAAAAGTTTTGCCTGGCCGTCCATCAATACAGAAAGAAATTCCAGAAGGTCTTTATTCTCTCCGATACTCTTAATAATTTCGGAATGATGAATTACGAACATCAGCTTGCCTCCGTACCGGAATTTAATTGTTCCTTCCGCCATCAGCCTATCGATCTCGCTGTTGATTTGATCGGCTGTTTCACTGCTCAGGTAATTTCTTAAAATCAGGTACCCCTCATCATCAAAGCATTCCACACTGCGCTGATTCTCTACGGAAAGACGTTTAAAAAAGCTCGTTTCTTTAAGTTTTTGATCATCCACTTTTCTTTCGCTGGGCGGAAGATGGGCAAAATCTTTACTGGAAATACTGGAAAAATAGCTTTTAGGAATTCCGTACTTTTTATACAAAGGAATATTGTGTTTAAGCTTTTTTTTATTGAAAAAGTTGTAAACAATATACGGAAGCTTATAATTTCTAATCTGTTTGAACATGGATTACTGCAAAAAACAGGATAAATTTACGAATAATATGCAGAATGGATCAAAACAATTATACGGATCAGGAAAATCTCTTCAAAAATTTGTTCTCGACAAAGCTGTATTCCCGGAGTTCCGCCCCGAAACTTTTAAAAAAAACTTCAATCCCGCGGATGTTGCTGCCCATAAAATTAAAGGACTGCTGTCCGATATATTGCTGCAAAATCCTGTCGATGAGAAAAGAAGATCCGTTTTCATGTTTATGGTGCTTATTATTCATAAGTCCTAGAAGAGACAGCTGCTCCCGATCTGTGATCAGTAAAGCCAGATTGATTAATATATTTTCCGAAAAAGCACCGCACAGCTTCAGATGATGGCTTGCCGACAGAAAAAAAAGATAATTTTTCAGCTGCTGCCACTCTGCGTCTTTTGTCAGCCCTTTAAAATTACCTTTAATGAACTCCAGTGCATCAGCATTAAAATCAATTTCCCTGTATTGAAGGTGCTGCGCCATTTTTACCGTGGATTTGCGGCCCTTAAAATATTTCTTCCTTCTCAGGATGGTATAATCCGAAACGGGAATGACGTAGTTTTTACGTTTTTCCATTTCCCCTCCAAACCGGTTGCCGTCATTGAATGAATATAAGAAAACTTTGTATTTCTTCTTCATAAAATGCAGAAACGCTTCGTTTGTTTCAGGATCGTCAGTTTCAGAAAAGATACCCAGCTGCTGACAGAAAAGCGGCATATGAACAAAATTAATTCCCATCTTTTTCTTCAGGTGGATTGGCATTACCGCACGGTAATCATCCTCTACCAGGATATGCCAGTTTCCGGAAAGCTGGTCCAGCACTTCTCTTCGGGCATACCAGTTTTTCTGCTCCGAATTTTCGAGGCATTCATCATACTTGTTGAAATCAATTTCATGATATTTTAATCTTCTTATCATAACAATCCGTTGTCCGAGAAACTGAAATATGAGTTCTGGGTAATTATCAGGTGGTCCAGCAACTGAATATTCAGTATTTTTCCGGCTTCTTTGATCTTTTGGGTAATATCGATGTCTTCTTTGCTTGGCTTTAAATTGCCTGAGGGATGATTGTGGGCTACGATAATTCCTGTCGAAAAATGATCCAAAGCCGTTTTAAACAGAACCCTCACATCTACAATCGACTGATTGATTCCACCCTGAGTCAGCTGTGCAAAATGGAGCACCCGATTATTTTGGTTGAGAAATATCGCCCAGAATTCTTCCGTTCGTATATCTGATAAATATTTTTTAAGAATCTGGTACCCATCATTGCTGCAGGTAATCGATGATTTTTCGGGGATTTCCTGTGCTGCTCTCCGTCTGCCGATTTCAAGTGAAGTAGCAACTGCAATAGCTTTTACTTCTCCTACTCCCTTAAATTTCATGAGGTCTTTTATGGAGAGGAGACTCAGCTGATGCCAGCTTTGGTCTACCGAATTCAGGATTTTCCGCGCCAGTTCTATGGCGGTTTCTTCCCGGCTGCCGCTTCTTAGAATGATAGCCAGCAATTCGGAATCTGAAAGTGAATTGATCCCTTTCAGTAAAAATTTTTCCCTGGGTCTGTCGTCTTCAGCTAAAAACTTAATGGCCATACAATTAAATTTTAAATAACGGTTTAATAAAATGCGAACAAAAGAATGGCCTTTTCCGAGTGGTCGATATACCTTGCCGTTTCATTGAATGCCTTCTTTGAAAGCATCGGACATCCGAAACTCAGGCACGCAGGCTGCGCAGATTCTTTATCCGGAATGCAATAATATGAATGAAGAACAATTGCTCTCGATCGCGCATTACTGTTGGTTGCATCCAAACCGTCCAGACGGTAAGACTTTCCGAATTTTCCGGAATAACTTTCTTTAATTTCGTATTTTCCTAATGACGACTGGTGCGAACTGCCTACATTACTAAATCTCAATGCTGATGAATTTTTAATAACCGAACCGTCACCATGCGCGACAATGGCTTTTTGTAATATTTTGTTGTTTTTCAAATCATAAAGAAAATACCTGTATTTTCCGGAATGGATTCTGAAATTTATAAACACTGCCAGATCCTGATTATAATTTTTTCCTTTAACGAAATCTTTAATCTCTGAAATTTTTGATTTCGGCAAATCATAGCCGGTATCTGAAACCTGAGATTCAAATTTAGAGCGTGAAATGAGCAGTAAAAGTAAAAAAATAAGGGGTTTCATCATTTGTGCAGTTATTATTCGATAATCAGTCCGTCTTTCATTACCAGTTTACGGTCTGTGATCTCTGCCAGATTGGGGTTATGCGTTACGATTACAAACGTCTGGTTATATTTGTCCCTCAGATCGAAGAACAGCCGGTGAAGATCGTCTGCATTTCTGGAATCCAGGTTTCCCGTAGGCTCGTCCGCAAAAATAATTTTAGGTGAATTAATTAAAGCCCTGGCCACTGCTACCCTCTGCGCCTCTCCCCCTGAAAGCTGATTGGGCTTATGATGCAGCCTTTGTTCGATTTTCAGGTCTTCAAATAAGGCATATGCCTTTTCAACCGCTTCCTTTTCATTAGCTCCGGCAATTTTTGTCGGAAGCAAAACGTTTTCCAATGCGGTAAATTCAGGGAGCAGCTGATGAAACTGAAATACGAAACCGATGTTCTGGTTCCTGAATTTAGAAAGCTGTTTATCATTCATATTGATGAAAGATTCTCCCGCAATGCTGATCTCGGTATCAAATTTACCGGAAGTCGTTGGCTGATCCAGGGTTCCCAGAATCTGAAGAAGTGTGGATTTACCCGCTCCGGATTCTCCGACAATGGATACCACTTCACCCACTTTGATATGAATGTCAACCCCTTTTAACACTTCTAAATTCCCATAAAATTTATGGATATTCCTCGCTTTAATCATGACTCAAAAATAGTGAATTGATTTAAATCTGAAAAGCAATAAACAGGTATTTTCGAGGATTATATTTTAACGGTACGCGAACGTTTCTCAATCCTGTTCGCCAGCCAGCTTACGTAGAACAGCTGGAAACTGTGGTAAATCATCACCGGCAGCAGAAACAGGACTTTCTGATCTTCCGGAATGCCAAGCACCATTACAAAAAGGCTTCCGTGAACCAATGATTTTTTTGAGCCGCAAAACGTTGCAGTAATTACGTCTTCTCTTTTGAAATGTAACTTTTTGGAGATCAATTTTAAAATTTCATAGACTGAAAAAAACAGGATGATGACACTGGCGGCAATAATAATAAATACCACAGGCGGAACCGACGCGAAAACATTTTGGGTAAACGCTTCCGAGAAACTTTCATACACGATCAGCAGGATGATTAGCTTATCAAATTCTGCAATAATTTTGCTGTATTTTGTGACTAAATTTTTAAAAACCGGATTCAAAAGCAATCCCAAAATGATGGGCAGCAGCACCTTCAGCAGCAGTTGTTGGATAATCTCAGAATTATCTACATTTCCCTGGTCCGGCTGAACAAAAAGACTCATGAGCAAAGGCGTCATCACAATACCGATAATTCCCGATATCGAAGCGTTAAATATCGCAGAAGTGACATTTCCTTTGGCTATGGAAACCATAACCACCGAAGAAGATACCGTGGAAGGAAGACAGGCCAGGAAAAATATGGAAAGCCATGTAATAAAATAGGCCGTATCCCTTACAAAACCATAAAAAGGAATTACCAGCAAAGGGAAAATCACGAATGTTCCCAGCTGCACCAGAAGGTGAAGCTTCCAGTTGGAAATGTCTTTAATAATTTCTTTAATGTTCAGCTTTAATCCATACAAAAGAAAAATCGCAGCAATGCCCCAGTCGATAAAAGCAGACAGATTAAAATATTGATTGTATGCATCCCGGAACGGGATCACTTTGCCGGCAATAACCATGGTGACCAGCAACAGCAGAAAGATGTTCTGCTTATCCATTTTCAGTTTTCCTATCTTCATCATTTAAAGATAAGGAGGATTTCTCGATTTTTTGTTATCCTATGATCAAAATCAGCTGTAAAAAACAGTAAAAAACAAAAGAGTTTACCGGATTCTCGGTAAACTCTCTTTTTTATTTAAACGTTAATTAGAAAATTACAGTAACAAAGTTAATGGGCTTTCCAAATATGTTTTTAAAGTCTGTAAAAACTGAGCACCTGTAGCACCGTCCACTACTCTGTGGTCACAAGCTAAGGATAGCTTCATGATATTTCCTACTACGATCTGTCCGTTTTTCACTACCGGCTTTTCAATGATGGCGCCTACTGAAAGGATCGCCGCATTCGGCTGGTTGATGATGCTGGTAAAGGTTTCGATGCCGAACATTCCCAGGTTGGAGATGGAGAATGTAGAGCCTTCCATTTCATTGGCTTTAAGACCTTTGTTTTTCGCTCTTCCGGCCATATCTTTTACCGCTGCCGAAATCTGGGTGTAATTCATCTGATCGGTATTCTTAAGAACAGGAACCACCAATCCGTCAGGAATAGCCACGGCTACACCGATGTTGATATTCCCTCTGTGGATGATCTTGTCACCTGCCCAGCTTGAATTTACCTGCGGGTGCTTTCTCAATGCAACCGCCGTTGCCTTGATGATCATATCATTGAAAGAAATTCGGGTATCCGGTAAAGAGTTAATCTCTTTTCTTGCTTCGATGGCTTTATCCATATTGATCTCTACCATCAGATAGTAGTGAGGCGCAGAGAATTTGCTTTCGGAAAGACGTTTTGCGATGACGTTTCTTACCTGAGAATTCTGAGACTCGGTATCCTCACCCTGTACGAAGCTTAACGCCACCTGTGCTGCCGCAGGACTTGCTGCAGGCGCAGAAGCCGCCGGTTTTGCTGCAGGCTGATAATTCTCAATATCTTTTTTAACGATTCTTCCGTTTTCCCCTGAACCCTGAATGCTGTGAAGGTCTACTCCCTTGTCCTGAGCCATTTTCTTAGCCAGCGGAGAGATCGCCACCCGGTCTGTAGAGGAAGCTTCAGCAGCAGGAGCGGCTTTTTCCTCTTCTTTTTTCGGTTCGGGCTTTTGTTCGCCCTGCTTTTCTGAAGATGAACCGGCTGCCTTCGGAGCACCTACGGATGAAACGTCTGTTCCTTCCGGTCCTACGATAGCTAAAACGGAATCCACAGGAGCTGCACCACCTTCTTCAATACCTTGCTTCAGCAAGACCCCGTTGAATTCGGATTCGAAATCCTGAACCGCTTTATCAGTTTCAATTTCAGCAAGAAGATCTCCTTCTTTTACGGTATCACCTACATTTTTATGCCATTTAGCCACTTTTCCTTCCGTCATCGTGTCGGAAAGTCTTGGCATCGTAATCACTTCCACTCCTGCTGGAACTTCAGTATCGGCCTGTTCGATGCTTGTTGCGTTATTTTCGGTTTTATGGTCTTCTTCAGATTTCTTTTCTTCAGAATCATTGGATGTAGGAGCTTCGCCACCGGTTAATCCGGAAATATCCTCGCCTTCTTTCCCGATAATCGCCAATACAGAATCTACTGCTGCAGCATTGCCTTCCTCAACTCCTACATATAAAAGGGTTCCTTCTATTTCAGATTCGAAGTCCTGAACGGCCTTATCGGTTTCAATTTCAGCTAAAATATCACCTTCCTTTACTTTATCTCCTACTTTTTTATGCCATTTAGCCACTTTTCCTTCCGTCATTGTATCGGAAAGACGTGGCATTGTAATTACTTCTGCCATAATTTATTTTAATTTGAAAATTTGGTAATTTGTTAATTTGAAAATTAAAAAAGGATGTAAAGATCTCATTTTCAAATTTTCAGATTCCCAAATTGACTCATTATTTTTTAGTTTTCTAGTTTGTCTAAGAACGGATAATCTTCCTGAGCATATACATACTCATAGATTTTTTCTGCGTCAGGATATGGAGAGTTTTCCATAAACTCGATGCACTCTTCCACAAAATCCCTCGATTTGTTATCCATAGCTTCCAGTTCTTCTTCCGTTGCCCAGCTGTTTGCCAGAATTCTCTGCCTGATCAGCTCGATCGGATCATCATTTTTATGGATAGCTACTTCTTCCTTAGATCGGTATGGTTCAGCATCGGACATTGAGTGTCCTCTGTAACGGTACGTTCTGGCTTCAATGAAAGTAGGTCCGTCTCCTCTTCTTGCTCTTTCGATAGCTTCATAAGCAGCTTCCGCTACTTTTTCAGGATCCATCGCGTCTACGGCAAGACAAGGCATTTCGTAACCTAATCCCAGTTTATAGATATCTTCGTGGTTAGCGGTTCTTTTCACGGAAGTTCCCATTGCATACTGATTGTTTTCCACTACGAAAACTACCGGCAGCTTCCAGTTCATCGCCATGTTAAACGTTTCATGTAATGAACCCTGTCTGGCAGCACCGTCTCCGAAGAAGCAGATATTCACCGCTTTTCTGTCGAAATATTTATCGGCAAAGGCAATCCCGGCTCCTAAAGGAATCTGTCCTCCAACGATACCATGACCTCCATAGAATCTGTGTTCTTTGCTGAAAATGTGCATAGATCCACCCATCCCTCCGGACGTCCCTGTAGCTTTGCCACAAAGTTCGGCCATGATTCTTTTCGGATCTACGCCCATCGCCATCGGATGGATGTGGCATCTGTAAGCAGTAATCATACTGTCTTTGGTTAAATCCATGGCATGAGTAAACCCTGCAGGAATTGCTTCCTGACCGTTGTACAAATGTAAAAAACCTCTGATTTTTTGTTTTAGATAGAGAGAACGGCATTTGTCTTCAAACCTTCTCCACATTGTCATATCTTCATACCACTTCAGGTATACCTCTTTAGAAAATTCTTTCATGTGTGAGCCTTTGCTTAATTATAATGAAATAGTTGAGCAAAATTATAAAAAAAACTTTGTTTTTATTGTATACCTACCCATTGTTTTTTTAGTTATAATATTATATTTACACCGTTAAACTTAAATATGGAAGAAAAACAGTCTTCGGTACTATACAAAATCTCAAAAATTATATCCGATTTTTTTAATCCCCTGCTGTCATTATTTGTTTTTTTTGTATACATGAGCTTTTTGAAATATTCGCTGAAGAACTCACTCATGTATTTCCTGCCCATCCTGTTAATTATTATTGCTCCCGTAATGGCCTGGCTGGTATGGAACGTAAAAACCGGAAGATACACGAATATGGATGTGTCTAACCGGGTGCAGAGAAAAAGCCTTTATGTCTTCATTGCCACCTGCGTGGTTTTCTATATTGCCTATAATTATTTTAGAAACGGATATGTGGATCTGGTCATGCTTTTTATCCTGATCCTGCTTTTTGCTCTGCAGATCAGCAATTTTTACATTAAAAGTTCTATGCATACGGCCTTTAATATCTTTGTCGCAGCTTTATTTTTCGCTTTAAAAGCGACTATGGGAGTGGTCTGGCTCGTGATTGCCATCCTGGTTGGAATTACCCGTATTATCCTGAAAAGGCATACTCCAAAAGAGGTACTGATGGGGGCCGGAATTGCTTTTATGGTATCTTTTCTTTACCTTTATTGCAATATTCAGTTTCAACATTAAGCATTCAATATGAAAATCAACCATCTTACCTCTGCGGAAGAAAATTTAATGAGGCTATTCTGGAAGTTGGAATCCTTTTACCTAAAGGATGTTATGGAACAGCATCCCGAGCCGAAACCGCATCAGAATACCGTCTCTACCTATCTAAAAATACTCGTTGAAAAAGGATATCTTGCCACTGAAAAAGAAGGAAGAATCTTTAAATATAGCGTGATTCTGCCAATGGAAGAATACCGGAAATTTCTGTTAAAAGAGCTGACGCATCATTTTTTTCATGATTCGGGAAAGGAAATCGTAAGTTTTTTGCTGCACGAAAAAATCATTTCCCACGAAGACCTGAAGGAATTCAACCCGGTAATCGAAATCAAGCCTTTAAAAGTTATCGAAGAGTTTGAATATGCCAATGAAATCCTGAATCCCAAAAAGGATAAAAAGAAAAGCAAAGATAAAGACAAGAAGAAGAAAAAGAAGAAGGAAAAATAGAACAGGGTTAGGAAAAAGAATGCCGGAAGTTCTTTTGTAAAAACATGACCGAAGGTCTTGATGATTAAACTAAATCTTTTTTCTTTCTGTAAGAGCGTTTTAAATAAATAATTACAGGCTGAATTGGTTTGGATTTATGTTGTTTATAGTGCCTAAGGAACGGCATTACAGGATAGGATAAAGTCCTATCAAAATCTACTAATAGAAATTCTGTTTAAAATACTGACTGGATTAGTCTTAATTTTATTTTTAAATTAATTAACGTGAGTTCGGCTTAAGCAGCAATCAATCTATCTTCATCAATAATGTCGGAATTGGTGTTAATAGAAGGTTTTTTATCAAAGAAGGAATAAGCAGCTAAAGCGGAGAGAATATTGAGAA
>CAJYXJ010000019.1 GCA_913778085.1 uncultured Chryseobacterium sp. | reverse complement strand
CGCCGAATCCTTTAATGCCAAAATCAAAAACTTCAGGATGCAGCTCCGGGGAGTCAAAGACCGGACCTTCTTCCTATTCAGATTAACCAAACTTTTTGCATAGTCCCCAGGTTTTGGCACTGATCCGGTTTTAGGGTTGGAGAGTGAGAGGTTGGATGTTGGAGGGCTAGGGTTACAGGGATCAAAACTTTTTGCCTAGTCCCCAACTTTTGCAATTGATGGCTTTTAAAGTGATCCGTGATCCGTAAATGTTGTACTTATGTTATATCTAAAAAGAAAAAGGTTTCAAGAAATATCTTGAAACCTTTTATTCATCAGTAGCGAAGACGGGAATTGAACCCGTGACCTCAGGGTTATGAATCCTGCGCTCTAACCAACTGAGCTACCTCGCCGTTTTGGTGGTGCAAATATACAAAAATATTTACTCCCACCAAATTTATTTCAAACTAAAATATTGCAAAACATCGGCAACATGTTCTGGTTTATTGATTATCTTATTGTTAGCATCCAAAATAAAATACGTTGGAGTAGCATGAACATTGTAGGTGTCAACATAACTGCTGTTCCAGCCTTTCAATTCGGAATCATTTACCCAAGGGAATGCAGCAATTTTTTTGGCGTATGCCTCTTTATCGACATCCATTGACAATCCCACTACCTGAATATTACGACTTTTTAACTCATTATATTTTGCAAGTAACTTAGGCAGTTCTTCTTCACAGTGAGAACAGGTGGATGACCAAAAAATAATAATTTTCTTATCCGCCTTCACATCATACAGCGATCGTGCAGTGGTGTTCGCAGGAGACTGAAACCTGTAATTGGGGAAAGCCGCTCCAATTTCAACATTGGCGTTGGACTTCAAAGTGGAAGCCAATCTGTCTGTAATGGTACACTTCAGATTTTTAGCAAGATTTAAATATTTATTTTTAAATTCCTGCATATCATATACATCAAAAATATCAATCAGTTCGGAAAGAACCGTCTGTCCGCGGGGCGTTTCGACTTTCAGCCTATCCAACAGTTTATCTACAGAAGTCCCGACATTCGTATTTCCTCCTGAATTCAGGTAGGAAACCAAAACAGGCCTTAGTAAAGAAGAAGTTTCCAGCATATCATTTGACTTATCGATAAAATTGATGATTTCGTCTTGGGAAACTTTATTTTCCTGTTTGGCAG
Source organism: uncultured Chryseobacterium sp. (assembly GCA_913778085.1). Classification (GTDB taxonomy): domain Bacteria; phylum Bacteroidota; class Bacteroidia; order Flavobacteriales; family Weeksellaceae; genus Chryseobacterium. Next base: position 15,965 of record CAJYXJ010000019.1, on the reverse strand, counting down.
AAAGGAATTTGCTATAATTTGTATTGTAATAGTAGATAAAAGGATGCTGCCCCTGATCGATGCCTTCAGAGCCTCCTGAAAGTCTTCCAATCTCGGCTTTTAATGCTTTACCAAAATCTGTATTGTCTTTATAGTATTCTTTGATCTGAGATAAGGCAGGAAGTATCATTTCTTTTTTCTGTGAACCTTCCTGGAGTTTACTCATGATATTATTGGCTTCGTCCAGATAAATGATATCCTTTACCTTATTTCCCTGAATTTCAAGTTTAACATTTACATTTTTATTTTCAGAAATAAAATTGAATGTATTATTTGAGCCTGGGAAATAGACTTTCATCATTCCCATGTAGTTTTTAGGATATTTAAAGGTCCATGTATTATTTTTACTCTGCTCTTTGGTAAATATAATATCTTTTGAACCGTTTAAAGTATATAAAATCGCATCTTGGTCTTTAAAATCAGCAGGAGCCTGAATAGTAACCGTAAACTGTGCCTGTAATGAAAATGCAGCCAATAATGCCGGAATTGTAAACATCTTTTTCATGGGGTAAAAATAAAAAAACTCTCCGATTAATCGGAGAGTTTAATATTATTTTAATAAAATTTTATGCTTTTCTGGTTGTATACTTTCTGGTAAAAAACACAATAAACATTACTGCAACAATTCCCAATGCATACACGTACATGTCAATTGGAGATGCCTGAGCTCCCGGTCCAACAGTCCCTCTATTGGCATCGCCTGAATTCGGTGCCGGAGGCATCTTTTGCGCATTGAGCAGAAGAAATCCAAAAATTAGAAAAAAAGCTGAAACTAGTTTATTTATTATTTTCATATTTATTATTTTAAGATTTTGGTATTAACAGTTTCCCCTTTATCGGAAACAACTTTTACTACATAAGAATTTTTAAGCTTACTATCAAGTTCGATTATAAAATCTGTTGAAGTATTAACTGCTTTCTTAGTAATAACCAATTTACCGCTCATATCATAAACCTCAATATCTGCTTTTTTCCAGTTAGGGTCAAATCTAACGACGTAATTCTCAATTCCAGGATTGTATACGACTACCGTTCTTGAAGGAGACTTGGTTTCGTTAGTTGCCAATACAATATTACTTGGTTCACCATAATAAAGATCGTATTCAGCACCGTTTACAGGAATTACAGCTCCCTGAAGTGCAGGCTGAACAGTTCCGTTTTGTGATTTGTAATAGAAACCTGTTCCTGAAGAAAGTAAGTGAACCCCATTGTTTACAGGACTGGCATTTTCAAGAATTTCAAACTTATAAGACTTTATGGTATTAAGATCAAAATTTTTCATTTTAATGTTTTTACCTTTAAAGTTGTTCTCGTTTGCTTCATTGATATATAACCAGTACTGTCCAAGATAGTTGCTGTCAGCACCTCCTGTAGGAGATTCCTCATACGTACCCAAGATATCCGTAGTATCTAAGGTTACCTGGGTTTTTGCCTGCGTCAAAGAATATCCGGTAGTTCCATCAGGATATACTACATAATACGTTCTTGCCACTTCATTACCATTAGCATCAAGACCAATAACACCCAGTTGTTTTACTGTTCCCGTATTGGTGTTTTTGCTAGCCGTTACACTGTAAGAGGTACCCGAATCTCTTGTATAATAGTTGAACCTTCTAAGATTTGAGAAATTCAGCTGTTGTGCTGCTGCTCCCAAATCGCTGTTTAATTTAATAACGAAAGTACCCATAGGTCTAACCATCATATAATTAACATCTCCCGTAGGTACACCTGCCGAGAAAGTAATAAATTTATATGCTGCCCCACCTGAAGTTAAAGTTCCTGCTGAACTGGTCTGTACGGCATTAGGTGAAATCTCAAGTCTAACACCCTGAATGTTTGTTAAATTAATACCATCACCATTCGCTTCATTTGTAGCAATCTGAGAAAGATCCAGATTAGTAAGGAATGGATTTCCAAACTGATAGAGGTTTTTACCATAGTTTGCAGACCAAAGTGTTGTTACAAACTCATCCTGAAGATAGGAATAATACTTTTCATTATATTGGTTAAGTGCATTTCCGTTAACACCGAAATTTACGTTAAGACCAGCACCCTGTAAAGTAGTAGACGCTCCGATATCGGTAAGTGGACGCCCCTTTACAATTCTTGTTGTATTAGTCACATCAAGACCCAATCCTCCTAACATATAGTAAGCAAATCCATCAAGACCTACTCCAAACTTATAACCAATACCGAAATTTTTTGGCACTACATTAATGTTGTCATTCCAAAGGATTTCATTTTTAGAATATCTCGTATTGGTAAAGACTTTTCCTAATTCAGTACTTAATGTGGATGCCGTTTTATTATAAAAAGGCATACCGATCTGCTGATATGTACCGTGGTTAACCGCTCTGAACTCCTGATCCACAATCCCCGTGATATTATCCTGCGGAATGCCTGCTATGAATAACTGGCCATAGGTGTAAGCCGGTATTGCAGAAGGAAGGTTGGTATTGTAAGTACCAACTGCAGCAGGCTCATTTAACTTGTTGATAAAATTCCCCCCACCATTGGTTTCGGTTTTATCAACGTTTCCGGTAGTAATGGTTTTAAAAGAATCTGAGGATGAACCCTGAATCATGAAATTACCGTGGTTTTCAATAACGCCGGTACCTCTCATCTGTAATCCGCCACCACTGTAAACCAGGGTGCCTTTACTCACATACGTAGTAGCTGCGTCGTCTACATGTATCAGAACATTCTGCGCCTGAACAGAACAAATGGCTGTTAATAAGCCAATAGCAAATAAACTTTTTCTCATTGTATATAAATATTTGTGTGTTAATACAATATCTCAGTTGCAAAGGTATACCTTTTTTACTAAAAAACAAAAATATTTTATCTATTAACAAAAATATTATCTTCCGTTAATATTATTTCACTTTCCTCCCCTATTGAAAACATATAATCTTCGAGCACTTTCTCGGTAGTTCCTCTCAAACCCCTTGCTCCAAGGCCTTTTTCCATAGTTTCTTCCACGATTTTTTCTATAGCCCCATCGGTAAATACCAAATTGGCTCCGTCCATTTTAAAAAGTTCGATAAACTGATTCACGATCGAATTTTTCGGTTCCTTCATGATTCTTACCATTGTCTCTTTTGTGAGCTTATCGAGGTAAGTAATAATTGGAAATCTTCCCAAAAGTTCGGGAATCAATCCGAAAGAACGCAGGTCAATAGCATTAATATTTGTTAATATATATTCATCTTCATCCGTTTTATTGATTTTTTCAGAGCTGAAGCCGATTGCCTGCTTATTCATTCTTCTTTCAATAATTTCCTTGATGCCGTCAAAAGCTCCGCCGGCAATAAACAGGATATTCTGCGTATTTACCTGGATGTATTTCTGGTCCGGGTGTTTTCTTCCTCCTTGCGGCGGAACGTTTACGATACTTCCTTCAAGAAGTTTCAGCAGTCCCTGCTGCACGCCTTCCCCTGAAACATCTCTTGTGATGCTCGGATTATCGGATTTCCTTGCAATTTTATCGATCTCATCGATGAATACGATCCCTTTCTCAGCTTTTTCCACATCATAATCTGCCACCATCAGAAGTCTGGAAAGAATACTTTCGACATCTTCCCCTACATATCCGGCTTCCGTTAAAATGGTAGCATCCACAATACAGAAAGGGACGTTAAGTTCGCGGGCGATCGTTTTCGCCAGCAAAGTTTTTCCGGTTCCCGTTTCACCGATCATGATGATATTGGATTTCTCCAATTCCACTTCCCTGTTCTCTTCCTGTGCATGAAGGAGTCTTTTGTAATGGTTGTAAACGGCAATGGACAATTGTTTTTTGGCCTGGTCCTGCCCGATGACATACTGATCAAGAAATTCTTTGATCTCTTTGGGCTTCTTCAGTTCGTTTATATTTTCTGCCGGGGCATATCCCGATTTGGATCCGCTGTCTTTTACGATAGCATGCGCCTGCTCGATACAGTTTTCGCAGATAAAGCCGTTCTGTCCGGAAATCAGCATCTGCACTTCATTTCTCTTTCTTCCGCAGAAAGAACATTGGTTTGAATTCATTTGTTATATAACTATAATAAAGGTATAGATAAAAGAAACCCGTAAAATTAGCTTCACGAGTTTCTGGTATTTTTAAGAATTAATTATGGAGTTCCGGATGTCGGTGTATTCTTCACCCGTAAGCTTCAGCCGTTCATTTTTAAAATTCATATCCTCCACCTGGTTTAAAGGGATTAAATGAATATGGGCATGGGGAACTTCCAATCCTACAACAGCCACTCCCACTCTCACACATGGGATTGCTTTTTTAATTTTTTTGGCGACATCCTGAGCAAAGCCCCAGAGGTTTTTATATTCTTCACTTTCCAGATCAAAAATCAGATCCACTTCTTTTTTGGGAACCACTAAAGTATGCCCTTTTACCAAAGGCATTGCATCCAGAAAGGCAATGAAGTTTTCATCTTCAGCTATTTTATAGGAGGGGATCTCGCCGTTGATGATTTTCGTGAATATCGTACTCATTTTCTAAAATATAAAATCAGAATCTGTTATAAGGTAATATCCAATATTTCAAAAGACAGCTTGTTGCCGTTCGGTAAGGTAATGTCTGCCGTTTCTCCTACTGCTTTTCCCAGCAGGCCTTTGGCAATCGGTGTATTTACCGAAATTTTCCCGGCCTTCAGATCGCTTTCATTGTCCGGAACCAGTGTAAATACCTGTTCCTGCTTGGTAGCATTGTTTTTAAGTTTTACCGTGGTAAGAATGGAAACTTTTGAAGTGTCTAACTGACTTTCGTCTATGATTTTTGAACCTGAAATAACGTCCTTCAATTTGGAAATCCTCATTTCAAGCATTCCCTGAGCTTCTTTTGCAGCATCGTACTCTGCATTTTCAGACAAATCTCCTTTATCTCTAGCCTCAGCGATCTGCTGGGTAATTTTTGGTCTTTCTACAGTTTCCAACTGCTCCAGCTCAGCTTTCATTTTCTCCAGTCCCTCCTTTGTAACATAGCTTGCCATAATTTTCAAAATTTAGTTTTAGTATAAAAAAATAATCCGACATTTGCCGGACAATGTTTTCGAGTTGTAATCGTTTAATTTTTACAAATATATAAAAATTTAAATTCAAATGAAAAAAAGTTTCTCAATATTATCCATCATCACATTATTGATTTTCAGTAATTTATCTATAAATTCCTGTGGAACCCGTGAAGATACCGTAAGTTGTTTCCCGGCTAATCCGATCAATGTAAGTCTAAACCTGAACCTTCCGGCTTATTATAACCTGAACCAGGTCGGCGGATGGGTGTATATTAACGAACAGCAGTCGGGAACAAGAGGGCTGATTGTTGTAAGGGCCTCGGATACGACATTTAAAGCATACGACCGGAATGCCCCGCACATCTGTCCCGATAACAATACCACGCTTGAAGTTCAGGATAACATCAGGATTGTATGTCCGAAAGATAATGCCCAATGGATTTTACTGACGGGGCAGCCGACGGCTGTGGCCAATGTACCGCCGAAGACTTATCTTTATAATTATGACCCGGGAAGCAAAGTATTAAATATTTATTATTAAAAATGAAAGTTGTCATACAGAGAGTTTCCGAAGCCGCTGTAAAAGTAGAAGGGAAAACCGCAGGAGAAATTGGGAAAGGGCTCATGCTCCTGATCGGAGTTGATGAAAGTGATGAGAAAAGCGATGCTGACTGGCTGGTTCAGAAAATCTTAAATCTCAGAATCTTCGGCGATGCAGATGATAAACTGAATCTTTCCGTACAGGATATACAGGGAGAAATCCTCTGTATCAGCCAGTTTACCCTAATTGCCGATTATAAAAAAGGCAACCGTCCATCATTCATCAAAGCCGCCAAACCTGATAATGCGATTCCTCTTTTCGAGTATTTCAAAGAAGAAATCTCAAAATCCGGACTGAAAACCGAGAGTGGCATCTTCGGGGCTGATATGAAAGTTTCGTTGATTAATGACGGTCCGGTAACCATTGTGATGGATTCCATAACCAAAAGCTAATCCATGACTTTCAGTTTAAAGATCAATTTAATTTTTGCTATTATCATTTCATGTTCCTATTCTGGACAAAATCGTGATAAGCTTTTAGAAATGAAACTTGATTCCGCTTTTTCTGGAATATTTAAAGAGAATGAACCAGGCGGAAGTATTTTTATCCAGCAAGGTGGCAAAGTTTTATATGAGAAATCTTTTGGGCTTGCCGATCTTAGAACTAAGGAAAAATTTACTTCAAAAACAGTTTCCAATCTCGGGTCAATAACAAAAACGTTTGTTGGCTACGGAATTTTATTGCTTGAGAATCAAAAAAAATTATCAATAAGCAACAATCTTCTGAAGTATTTCCCTGATTTTAAAAACAAGGAAATTGCCTCAAAAATTAAACTGAAACATCTCTTAACCCACACTTCAGGAATTCCTGACAGCAGAAATGTGGATAAAGACAGTATTTTTTATCTGACTGCAAAAGATGAAGAAAATTTTAAGCCATTAAAATCATCAGAAACATTAGAATTCGAGCCCGGTTCTAAATTTGAATACTCAAATCCCGCTTACAATGGTCTGGCTTTGATTATTAAAAAAACCAGCAAGATGAAATGGCAAAAATTCATCGCCAAGAACATCTTTCAACCATCAGGAATGAATGACAGCAAAATAACCGACGGCAGTTTTCCTGATAAAAATGTTGCTCATGGTTATATTCTTAAAGATAACAAATACGAGGAATATGATTATGGCGAATATCCTACTTTCACGGCTGCAGGAAATGGCGGAGTCTGGAGCTCGATTGATGATCTGAAAAAATATGTTAAAGCCATCAACGAATGTACATTTGCTAATTGTGATATCATAGAATATTCAAAAAAAGCCAAAAGGCCGGAAAATTGGAAGGAGGAAAAGCCTTTTTATCATTCAGGAGTATGGTTTGTTCATAACGGCTTTTATTATTATACAAAAACTGAGGAAAGCGAAAAGGTTATTGAACACGCCGGAGATCAGGGCGGCTTTAAGTCACATTTAATTATGATTCCTGAGAAAAATATCACGATAATCTGGCTTACCAACAACAATCAATTTATAACAGGAACAATTCGCAGAATATTATTAAAGCTGAATTATATTACTCCTTAATTACAAAAGCTTAAATTCGCAGAAAAATATATTTATATTCAACAATGAAAAAAACCTTAATTACCTTGGTTCTTCTTACAGGAGTAAACCTTGCCTTTGCCCAGAAATCGTATACGGACGAGCAGAAAGCGTCTTACTATATCGGCCTTGATATTGCCCAGAATATGAAGAGACAGGGCTTCCCGGCAGATGCCGAACTGTTGGCACAGGGAATCAAAGATGCCTTAGCTGACAAACCAACCCTTTTCCCGAAAGAAGAAATGGGGACATTCCTGCAGGGATTTATGCAGAAGCAGAACGAAAAGAAGCAGGCAGAAGCTAAAGTAAAAGCGGAAGAAAACAAAAAGAAAGGTGATGAATTCCTGGCTAAGAACAAGCTGAACAAAAACATCAAGACGACAGCCAGCGGACTGCAGTATGAAGTTCTGAAAGCAGGAGACGGCAAAGTAAAACCTACCGCTTCCAGTACGGCCAACGTATTGTATACCGGAAAACTGATGGACGGAACCGTATTCGATTCTACGGATAAAAATGGCGGAAAACCGATTGAACTGAATCTGTCAGGAGTAATTCCGGGCTGGACGGAAGGGATGCAGCTGATGAGTAAAGGCGCAAAATACAGGTTCTACATTCCTGCCAATCTGGCTTACGGTGATAACGGTGCCGGAAATGTAATTCCTCCGGGAGCCACCCTGATTTTTGATATTGAACTTGTAGATTTCAAATAACGGAACCTATATCAAGAAAACCTCAAAAGCGCCTTTCAAATCATTGAAAGGCGCTTTCTTTAAATAAACTTTTATAAAAAATTAATTAGCAGGCACACTGCTGAAATTCAGTGCTACCCTAAGGTTCATATCTGAACTTGTCTGATTTTTCAATTCATAAACCGTTCTTACGGTAACTCCCGTGCTCTTTACGACACTGTCTAAAAATCCCGTGTTTTCCAGATCAAGATTGATGCTTGAGGCATCGGTTGCGATATTGGATCTTGAAGCCACCAGTTTCTCTCCGGTTCCATTAGACGAAATATATACTTTAATCGATTTAAAGGCATTAAGCGTTCCTCCTGATGGCGATACCACAGATACTTTCGCATCCGAAATCCTCACATCTTTTATTTTAGCATCATTATTTCCTCCGAACCAGGTCTGAATATTGGAAGCGGTTGCAGTGGAAGAAACTTCCTTATCTGCAGGTACCTCGGTAGAAACCAGTACATTTGCAGTGTAAGGGAATGTATTCTGAACCAACGACTGCACGGTGCCGCAGCTTACCAAAGCCGCTGAAGCAATTGCCGCTGTCAAAAATATATTTTTCATAATGATAAATTTTAGATTTTTCTTTGCAGAAATTATACCAAATTGAAAATTACTCCACACTTATAATAAAACTTCCTTTCGTCGTACCGGATGCCATATTGCTTTTCCCGACGATCAGCCATACTTCGCCTTTTTCTTTTACATCATAGGTAATTTCTCTACCGAAAGGACCGTCGTAATCGCCGTTCGGCAGTCTGATCTGGTTGAAGCGGATGTTGAAATCCTTCACATCGGTTGAAATCTTCGCTTTAAGGGTCGACTGATTGAAATTGGTAATCTTCAGAATAAATTCCTGACCGTCTTTTGTAAATTCTTCCCCCAGTTTAAAAGGAAGCTGTCCGGCATCGGCAGTACGGATAATCTGCCCGTCCTTTATATCCCTCATCACTCCTTTGCTTAATACTTCTTTTGTTTTGGGTGCATTATTGATTACGGAATCTTTCATTTTGATGGCGGCCGAATCTGCTTTTTCTATCGGAGAGGCCTGTTCCGAAACAGCCGCTGAATCCCTGTTCTGTGTTTCGGTAACTTTCGGTTCTTTGCTACAGGACATCATGATCAGCGGAATGAGCAATAATAACTTTTTCATAATAGGTCTTTTTTTAACTTTTTAAATACACAAGTGCAGCGAAAATTGTTCCAACCAGATATTTATCTTATTTTGAATTGGTTACTTTAACGGTAATGTCCGGTAAAATAATGTGCCGGAAAGAAGATTTTCATTTTGCTTAAATTTCTGATATTCCGAATTTAAAATTTCGGATTTCAGTTTAAAATCTTTTTTTTCTTCCGCATATTTCAGCAATTGTTTTTCGCTGAAATTAACCTGGGTTCTGTGGTAATTCAAGGCAAAGTCTTTTCTTTTCATATTTTCTGAGGTGATGATTCCGCCCCAGTTGATGTAGCTGCAGATCAGGATCGTGCCGTACACATACCAGGCCATTGTATTGAAAAGAAAGGCATTTTTCTTTCTGAATTGTATTTTAATAAAAGTCAGAACCAGTCCGATCAGTGAAAGGACCAGGAAAGCATAGACGCCGAATCTTTTGTAAGTGAATCCGTAATTGATGATGTATTCCGAATTTTTAATTATGGCAGAGATAATGAGAACGGCATTCAGAACAATCCAGATCTTCGCCAATACTTTCATGAAACGGGCTTTGGGATCAAAATTAAATCCGGATTTAAAATAGAACATCATTACCAGAATCGACATGATGATAGACATGATTACCGCGTTTACCCGTTCGTGGGTTTCTTCCGAGAGCTGCACCGGGTTCTTTACCGATTCGTAGAACTGTTCGTAATTATAGGTCATGATGAAAAACACCAGTAAGATATTTAAGGCAAACAAAGAAATAATCCCACTCGTCCTTTCGGCATCCAGATCCAGAAAAGAATAGGTCGGCTTCTGAACCATTATCTGTTTAAAATCATTATCCAGCAAACGGTTGCTTTTATAGATAAACCTTTCCACGACAAAGTTCCAGTAACTGAACGCAATAAAAAATCCTAAAATGATCATGGCCACCAGTTGCCAGAAGTTAATATCCAGCTCCACATTCGTGAAAAGATTTGCAAAATGGTTACTGCCGGCTGCATAAATTCCGAAGAATACGGAAATCAGGATCAGCGGGATGAGGATGAAAGCCCATGTTTTCTGCCAGAGTCCGGGAACATTTCTTTTAGGAAGCCATTCATCAAGGTTGAAAATCCTGACAAACGAAGTAAAGAAATTGGTAACAAAAACAGGAAGCAACAGCAGGATATTCATCTTCCGGTTCCGCGACCGGTAGCTCAACATCAGCAGCGAGACTGTCACAGCCAGGAACGACGGAAAATCACCATACCAGGCAAAGGCAACTCCCGAAAGGATGCTGGTGATAAAAAGAAAAATAAAAGTCCTGGTCCTGTTTTTCTTAGAAGTCCTGATCAAAGTCAGGATGGCGTAAACCACCCCGATGATTCCGAGATTGAGACCGACATTCTGATCGTAAAACAGGATGACAAAAAGAATGGTGGTAAGAAATATATAATGATGTGTTTTCATAAGGTTGTTTTTTAAATTAAAGATTACAGGAATTGATGACTGCAAGGAAATAGATAATGCTGACCGGAATATTCAGAAGCATCAGGACCGCTGAATTTCCGTGCGGTTTGTTATCCGTGAGATTTGTAATGAACGAAATGAATTCATAAAAAAATACAATAACATTGATAACAGCAGCTGACAGCACATAATAGAATCCGACAGTCAGCAAGACTTCATTTTTAGTTAGCAAAAAGCTGATGAGGATAAGGATTCCCAAAGCAAAGGAAAGATAAAAGGTCGTTTTTCCTTCCGTACTGAATTTTATATTTTCCATATTAATGCAACACGGTGGTCTTTTTTTGTTGGATAAAATCTTTCAGATGTTCAAAATTCTGCCAAAGCAAAGCTTCAAAATCCCAATGGTAAAAAGGCCGCATGCTTTTACCTTTTTTATAGGCTTTTACATAAATCCTGAAGTATTCCGGTAAAATCAGGCTTCCCAGAACAATGGCCGCCAACAAATGAGCATTCAGTTTACCGTTGCCCAACAAAAGGAACTGCATTGCGATTTCATCCTCGAAATGCGTACTGCAACCCGTAATCAGGTGGTGGACATCATGATTTTCCATTTTAGGAATCATGCTGAACCCATGCTTTTTGTAAAACTCTCCCAGTTTCCGCCCCAAAGAATCTTCCCGGAACTCCAGCAGTTGTTTTTCGGTAAACTGCCATTGCCTTTTCTTTTTCTTAAAATATTTCCGGTAAAGCTTCTGGGTTTTATCGTACACAAATAACAGAAAGCGGACGCGTAATTTTTTCATAGTTGATTGATTTAAATTATTGATAGAGTAAGGAACAGGAAAAAGAGATTCGGGAAATTGAACATTAATAAGAACAGTGAATTTTTAAACTCCACCCTGTTTTCAGGAAAAATGAATATAAATGCAAAAAGCAGCAGCATCGAAAATAGATTGATGATCAGATTAAAAGCTGAAATAAAAATCAACACTAGTATACAATCATCATTTGTTTGTAATACCATGTTTATAACAATGAAAATTCCGATGAGCCAACCTGCCGCAAAATAAATCAAGGCAACCTTGTTAAATTTAAGTACTTTCATCGTTTTCAAGTTTAAACACCGTAATTTCCGGACGCACCATAAAGCGGACCTGGAAGGAATGCCCCAAAGCACGGTTGATGTAAAGCATTCTTCCGTCTTCAAGGTCAATGGCTCCCGAAGTATACTTCCGGTTCTTTACCGGCAGAAGTGGCGTGATGACTCCGGGGATACGGCATTGCCCGCCATGGGTATGCCCGCTGAGAATCCATCCCTGGTAACCGTTCCAGACCGGTTTGTCGCAGGCATCCGGATTATGGCAGAGTACGATACTGGCTTTTGACGGATCATAGTTCTCCATTACTTTCTCAGGAGTAAAATAAGGTGACCAAAGGTCTTCAAAGCCGATGAAATTTAATCCGTGATTTTCCTCTTGTGCATTTCTCAGCATGGCAATTCCTGAATTTTCAGCAATTTCACAGATTTTACCGGCCACATCAGATTCTTTCCAGTCAGTTCCATAGTCATGGTTCCCCAAAATTCCGAAAGTCGCCAGATTTCCCAGTACCGCATGTTTCAGAACCTTTCTGAGATCTTCACGTTCGCCCAGGTTTCCGTGATTTACAAAATCACCGGTATAGACTACAAAATCAGGCTTGTAGGTTTTGGCTTTTTCAAAAGAATCAACCAGGAAATTCCAGTCGAAGCGGGTTCCGACATGCAGGTCCGAAATCTGCATCAGGATTTTTCCTTCCAGCTCCCGCGACAGGTTTTTAATGGGCAGTTTCCTTTCCACAAACTCCAGCCAGAATGGTTCGACCTGCCAGGAATACAGCATCGGGAATACACCGACGGCTGAGATCTGCAGCAGTCTTTTTAAAAATGTTTTCCGATTCATTGGATTTCAATTTAGCTTCCTGCAAAAGGGCTTCCGAAAATTCCAACGGCCAGCTCGATCCACACCAGGGCCAATATCAGAAGGATTGCAAAACAGATCAGTAATTTATAAACCCGTGTTTTCCCTGATCTGATGACCAGATTAACAAGGAAAGCCGTTCCGAACAGCAATACCGCAGCGATGAGAAAATCAAACGGTGACCAGTTCCATCCTTCTACAAACAGGTTTCCGAAAAACGCCGTAAGGATCAGTAAGGCCGGTACAGCGAAAATAATTTTTGTTTTTTGTTTTTCTAAAATCATAATTCTTTAATTTAATATTTAAAAGTACTTTGCTTTTCAAAGTTTGTAAGCAAAAAAATATAGCCGTTAACGGCCGATCAGTTTTTCCAAAGCATTCAGATGCTCGGTAAATGCCTCTCTTCCGCTCTGGGTAACCCGATATGAAGTTTTCGGTTTTTTGCCCACAAATTCTTTCTTCACTTCAATATAGCCCGCCTTTTCCAGAGCATTACTGTGGCTGGCCATGTTACCATCCGTAATTTCCAGAATACTTTTCATTTCGGAAAAATCAACCCAGTCGTTTACCATCAGAACAGACATGATGCCCAATCTGACACGGCTTTCGAATTCTTTATTGAGTTGATTTATATTTATCATTTAATTTAATCTTGTTGTCTTATGTGTTTAAGCATAATAACTTTATTATTGGCAAACTTCACAATCAGCTGGTGGTCCGTAAAACCAAAGCTGCTACTTGTACCTGCATAATATTGCCAGATATTACGCTTTTTATCTCTTATTTCAGGGCTTCCTAATTTTTCTTTCACTTCAGATGAATCTTTATCAATCAGCAATTCTCTGTCAATAAGGTCATCAATCATTTCATAATTATCGGTTCCTTTTTCCGTTTTGGTATTTAACCGCCATACAGCAGAATCAAAATCTCTGTTTTTTTCTCTGGTCATATTAAAGATCAAAATAGAAATGATCAGGAAATAAATAACAGGAGAAATAAAAACAGCTAATAGAATACTTTTTAACAATCGTTTTTTCCTATTTTTAAATACAGACCATAAGATACCAAAAATGACGACTGCCAGGATCAAAACAATTAAAAAAGCAGAACTGTCCATTTTATTTATACTTCTTATGCATAATCAGTCCGTACACAATATGCAGCAGTCCGAAACCGATGGTCCAGAAAAGCAGTCCCCATCCCGGGAAAAACAGGGAAATCAGTCCTAAAGCAATTTGGCAATAGCCCAGGTATTTTACATCCGTCAGCGTATACCGTTCCGCACTTACGAGGGCCAATCCGTAAAAAATCAATGTGGCCGGTGCAATAAATACGAAGAGATGATGATACAAAAGCCCAAGACAAAAGAAACCTCCCGTTACCAAAGGAACGGTAAAGGTAACTAAAAGCCGCTTAGTTGTGGCATCCCAGATCTTCAATCCTTTCTTTTTGCTTTTATTGGCCGTTAAAACATAACCGCTGAGAACAGCAACCACCAGAATCACCGTCCCGATAAGTACCAGTTCTTTTACCAGCGAAGGCCCGAAAATATTCCTCTTTCCGTCGAAATAATCGATCCCTTCTCGCTTAAAAACAAAATACACATATACCGCGCCAATTACAGCTGCCAAACCGGCAACAACGCCTGAAAGACCGCTCAATGAAATAAACCTGGAAGAACGCTCCATCATGGACCGGATGTGTGATAAGTCTTCGTGATAGTTTTTTGATTCCATAAAAAGAACTTTGAATTACAAAGTTATTATTATTTTTGAATTGGCAAATATTTTTTTTGAAAAAAGTGAATGGGCAATGATGAATTCGTTTCACTTGTCAATCTGAAATCATAATAATACCGAGAATATAATTTTGTTACCGCCGAAAGCATCAAATAAAAGAATCCGTCTCACAACTCAATGATGTAGGTTGAGAATCGACTGTACGAAAATCATTCTCAGAAGGAGGTCCAGAAAATCATAAAAAAAGTCCGTTTTCACTTGTGGTGAGACGGACTCCTCATTTTATGAAATTTTGAAATTATTTTGCTCTTAACCTTTCTTTAATGGCTCCGATGCTTTTCTTCGCGGAATCTTCGAGAATCAGGCTGGCACTCATGTGAATCCTGGCCGGCATCAGTTCATTGAAATGATCCGTTCCTTCCCAGGATACTTTTTTAATCAGCGCCAAAGCTTCACTGCTTCTGGAAGCGAGAGTCTGCATAAATTTTTCAAGTTTAATATCCATTTCTCCGATATTTTCAGAAACCGAATGGTAAATATTGTGCTGTTCCGCCCATTCTGCCGATCTGAATTCCGCATCGATGGCCATTGAAGAAAATTGCGACTTCCCGATTTTTCTTTCAACATAGGGTCCGATAACGAACGGTCCTATCCCCAGGTTAATTTCCGTAAGGGCCAGAGCTGCATCTTTCACTGCAAAACAATAATCGGCTCCACAGGCAATTCCTACGCCGCCGCCGGTGGTTTTTCCCTGCACTCTTACAACAACAATTTTACCGCAGTTTCTCATGGCATTCAGCACCTTTGCAAAACCTCCGAAAAATTTAGTGGATTTTTCCAGCTCTTCAATTTCCAGCAATTCATCGAAGCTGGCCCCGGCACAGAACGCTTTTTCACCTTCGCTTTTTATTAGAATGGCTTTCACCTCATCTTTTGCTCCTTCATCCAGAATGGTCTGCGCGAGCTTTTCAAGGATAGCTCCGGGAAGAGAATTGCTTTTCGGAGTTCCGAAGGTAATTTCGGCAATGCTGTTTTTCAGTTCTGATGCTACAAATTCGTTCATTTTTAGTTTAAATTGGATTTACACAAAAATAGGAAAGTTCGGCGAAAAGCCATACAGAAAGTTGATTCAACGTCCAGCAGCTGTTTTTCAATCTGTTACCAACTGAAAACCGTTTGGATGAACCTGTAGCAATAAGCCGCATTTTCTACCATACCGTATAAATACGTAATCATCTATTTGGTACTTTCTACGCTACCATAAGACATCTATTTTCCGTTACTTTGGTTCGTCAATAACATATGATTAAAATGATTGCAGATCGTGCTTATAATGGAAAAAAGCTTTAAGCCTAAAAATCCCGATAAATTTTGCACAGTCATTCAAAGAATTGATATCAAACGGTAAAAACCAGTAACCATAAAAACTTTAACACTGCAGAAGATCGCGAAAGATTCTAATTGCATAAATGAGAAGAAATCCCCTTATGACAGGGGATTTTTGTTTTTTCAAAGCTAGAATATATTTATCAATATACAGCTGCTTCTCCTTCGATTTGTATTGCTGGATGTATCTCGGATGTTCGAGTACCGTCATTTTGGATCAGTGCCAAAACCTGGGGACTATGCAAAAAGTTTGGTTAATCTGAATAGGAAGAAGGTCCGGTCTTTGACTCCCCGGAGCTGCATCCTGAAGTTTTTGATTTTGGCATTAAAGGATTCGGCGG
>CAJYXJ010000018.1 GCA_913778085.1 uncultured Chryseobacterium sp. | reverse complement strand
ATGATGCCGTAATGAAATCAGTGTATCTCGCATTAAAAGAAGCTACTAAAAAATGGTCGATGCCTATTCAGAATTGGGGTATTGTTCTTAACCAGTTTATGCTTATTTTTGAAAAAAGGCTCAGATTGTAAAATCCAAGCCCTAACTTTTTAACTTACACACTTCGTGGGATAGTGTCTAATTATTTAAACTTTCTCTAAATGATTCCCATAGATTTGGGCTCTGAACTTCATTTCTAAGTGAATATAACCATTTATCGAATTCTTTTATAATTCCCTCAAATGCAATACGACTTGTAACTTCTCTATACTTATTAATTCCTGGTGAAAAGTTTACATGACCTAAAGTATATCCTTCTGCATCTTCAAAAATTTTAAAGTGATAATCAGAATCCTTAAATTTTATAGTTGTTATCCATCTGCCTTTATCATAAGTTTTCTCTTCATACTTAAATTGGTTTGGACTAAAAAAATCATGATTTTTAATAATTTCAAATAATTGATTTTTTTGTGAATTTAGTAGTTTCATTGGTTATTAATTTTATTAAAGTTAAAAAGTTATTTCCAGAAAATTACCTATATAAAATAGAAAATAATTTGCTTTTTATCAATTCGATATTCTAGTCTGTCTTTTTATCATAGTATCGAAAATAAAATTTAATAGGCTAAAATCTATATACGTTAGGAGAACGCACTCCTTATTTAAATAAAAATTAGTATTCAATTAAAGATGCTTTACTTTACAATGCAATATTTTCTACAGATACTTGTTGAAAAATAAATTGTAACGATCTTCAGTATTTGCAAATTCGTGCTCTTGCATTTGCCAATAATTAGAATTTTGTCTAGGTTTTGATTCCGAATATATCCATCTTTTAATCTCTGATAAATCTAATTCTATAACAACTCCTGTAATATCAAGCTTGTAGCACTCTGAATAACTTAAATGGTTTGGATTTGGGAAAGAATTTTTATATTTTTCGTTATATAAAGGCTTAAAAGTTTTAATTAGAGCTGCTTCAGTAAAATTAATTTTTTGTTTGTCAGTAAATTTTCCTTTTAAGAAATTGTTAATTCTCGATAACTCAGTTTCGTCAGTAGTATTTGTTTTAATCATTCCATTGATAGAAGTCATATTTACTTGTCGAAAATCACATAAAATAATCCAAATATCAAAATCTGGATTGTTAATTATCGCTTCAGCATAAATTTTTTGAAGTGTCGAATGCGATTTTAACCTCTCAATTGCGTCTCTGTTTCCATTTTCTCCAAAAGATTGACCAATATATAAAACTTCAAAATCTAGTAAGTCATCTTTAATAGTATCTAATTTTTGTAATTCATCTATAATATAATTACTTTTAAATATAAAATTATCATTTGGTAATTTTAATTTAAAATAATTATATGGATACTTTGCCTCAAGAGAAATATTATCTGTTCCAAATTCATTATTTATTTCAACTTTTCTACTTTGTTTTTTATCTTTAGTTTGAACTTGAAATTCTAGTTTAATGAACTCTTTATTAACTTCAATAAAGTCTGGATTTATTGATATTTTTGGACGTCTTGTGATCATATAGATATTATAATTAGGATTATGTTTTCTTGTCTTCCTAATTTGCTCAAAAATTTCAAAATCTTGTTGTTGTATTAAATCATAAGTATGAAGATACATTACTATTGTACCTTCTGTCGCATATTTATATAGTTTTCCTTCTATGAACATTTTTGTTAAATTTCTCTGACGGAAAAAGTATTAACAAAATACAGGCTAAATTTAACTGACGTTGAATTCAGATCTAGCGAAATTGATGCTTTTTCAGATTATCTAAATTATAATTTAATCTATCTTCGGATGCTCAAATAAAGAGTATTTATTAAATTATAAGTTGGCTATCGTAAATTAAGCTAAACTAATATATTTATTTATTTCAAATTTAACTAATTCAGGCTGTACATTAAAAAATTTGATAAACTCATCATTGGAAGTTAAATTTCCATTATCATCAAAACTAATATTTTCAATTTGATTATTATTTTTCAAAATTCTTATAACATTAGGATTTAAACCAATCCTTGTTAAATCAATGATCTCTTTATCATCACTTCCATATACAGCCTTATAGTAAGTGTTTACATCAATTATTTGAAAATCATATAAAAAAGTTATAAGTTTTTTAAGTTTGAAACTCACAAAATCTTCTTCCAGTTTTATTTTTATTAATGAAATATTTGAAAGCTCTTGTCTTGATTTATTTTTTAAATTAATATAAACTTTATTAAGATATTCAGGATTATTATATTTTTTTGAAGTATTAATCTCTTCACCAAAAGAATTACCAATAAATAAAAAAGAATCAGTAGGACTTGAAGATTTAGTTTCAAAATATTTTACAGTGGAAATTATCTTTTCTTTTAAGCTTAATAATTGAAATGTGTCAATATAGTTTTGGTAATATTTCCTTGCCTGTGAATTTTTCAAACGTTCAACTTCATAATCTGTTATGTTTGATTCATTATTTTCTATGAATATTTTGTAAATTATATCTATTAAATTATTACCTCGTGGAAGGTTACTAATGTTTTTTATAATAGATTGAACGACCTTATCAATTTCCTTATAAAAATCATCTACATTATTCTCTATAAAATAATGTGTTATTCTTTCTTTAAAATTTTCGGGATTTACATTTAATAGAAAATTTGTTGAATCAATGATTGCTGAATCTTTATTTTTTTTCGATTCCTTCTCTTGTTTACTTAGCTTTAAATTTTCAATATTATAATTTTCTAATAAAGGGTTTTTATTCTCATCAATAAAAATATTATCTCTTAAAAGTTTAATTTTATTTCCCATAATACTTCGACGGTCTGTAAAATCATCGCTATCTACAAAATGTACTTTCGATAGTAATCTTGTGAGAGAGTGAGAAAAAACATAATTTAATCTATTAACCCTCCCTATTAGGTTATTTAAGTCTTTTGGACTTAATCCAAATGTAGATGTGATATATAAATTATCAATGGGGAAATTAACTCCTTCTAATATTATAGAATTTGCAACCAGATATTTAAATTCTTTAATTTCTTTAAATGCATTTTCTAAATACTCTTTTAAAATATTAGGTAGTTTGCCGTGGAGATAAAGAACTCCTTTATTCACTAAATTGATTAAGTCTAAATCTTCATTAATTTCTTCGGATATAACTTTTGCAATTTTATTTAATTCTTCACTCTCAATAAAATTATCAATTCTATTATAAATTTTATGTGCTATTTTTTCAACGAATTTTGGGCGATAATTATAGATGAAATTTTTATTCTTACTCTTCTCAATAATGTAATTTTCAAATTCAAATTCCGTTTTCAGATTATAATATTCATCAGTAAATCGATTGTACTTTTTTAGTTTTCCTTTTTTATCAAGGTAGTATACATCAAATATTTTCATATTATGAATAATTGTACTTTCGTAAATTTTTCCTTCTGATGTATTCTTTATTTTAAGTTGTAATGAATCAGAAACAAGAGGACTTAAATAGAGTATTCTTTGATTATTATTATATTTATGATTCAGCATTATAAACCGAGATAATAATAGATTTCTGGCATCATTTTTTAATAAATTGTGCGCCTCATCAATAAATAAAATGTCAAATGATAAGCTCATCTTATTAATTAATCTATTTGCTCTTTCTTGTGTTAAAATTCCGATAAATTTGTCCTCTCCATTATACATCTCATCATGTAGAATCAGTTTGTAATTCAAATTAAGTTTTCTCATATCATTATATGTTTGAATGAGAAGTGATTTTGTCGGAACTATAATTCCAATTTTATTAAAATTATTCTTTATTATTACATCTTTAATTATCGAACTTTTACCATATGAAGTAGGGGCAATGTATGCTGAATCGTGTTCTTTTATATTTTCAAATATTTCAATGCTTCTGTTTGATTGCTCAACAGTTTCAATGTAATTTTCTTTCTTATATTTTTCGTTAATTACTTTATTAATTATTTTTTCGTTTACAAAACTTTCTGTGATATATTCTTTTGAAATTATATAATTTGAAATTGGATAAAAGCCAATTTGTAAACTTATATCGTACAATGGCTTATAATCTTTATGGATTATAGAATATTTCAGAATTATGTAATATCCAATATTAAAGTAACCTTTATATCTTTTGTCATGATTATAATATCTAAAGAATATTATCGCAGCACATAAAATATAAGTTATTTCATCAGCGCTAAGCCTTTGATTTAGTGTTATCTTTTTTAGACATTTATTAAGTGTCTCATTATTTTTTAATGAGCTTAATTGTTGCTTTTCTTTAGTTTGAATTTTACTCATTTAGATAATCAATAAAATTTTGAATTGATTTTTTATTTATACAAATTGCATTAATACTTTTGAAATTATATTTGGATAATAATCTAACAAGATTATCCTTTAAGATATTCTTATCAATATCACAATACCTTGTACCTAAATAGATAGTTGAACTTGGTATTATATTATAATCTTTGATTTGGCTGTAAGTGCCATTTACATAATCTTTTGATAAGCTTTTTAATGTTTGTGATATTGTTTTATTAAAATCAATAGTTCTTATATTAGAATGATTATAAGCATTTCTCCAAGGATCATTTATCGTATTGTCTCCTTCAATCTTACCTTTCAAATCACGATATGCTTCACCTATGTTACTATTATGGGTTGCTGTTAATGTGGTTACCAAGGATGATTTACTTTCGTAAATAAAATAATCATCATTAATTAAATAGACTCCATCAAATCCCTTTTTCATTCCTTTTTCTTCGAGATTTCTAAAAAGAAAATGCTGTTTGAACTTATTCGCTCTAATATAAAGATGACAAATAAATTCGGAGACAATTCCTATTTTCTGTTCATCAGACTTACCTTCTATGAGCTTTAAGATTTCTTTCTTAGTAGTTTTAAGATCATTAGTATCCTCTATCAGTTCATTATCTCCATTCCATATGAAATGAATACTTTCTTCAATATATTTTTTAAGACGAGGATTATAAGCATCAATATTCAGGAAATGTAAAATAATATTCTCAGTAATTTTTATCTTATATCTATTAAACATTCAATAAAATTTTAGTTTATAGGTTATAGTTTTAACAAATATATAAATAATTTGTATTTATCAAAATAATAAGAGTTGAATCTTAAAACGATCATTCTTAGTAGGATTTTGAAAAGTTCTATCTCTGGCGCAAGCATCCCGCTCATGCATATTAAGAAAAATAAAAGGAAACTAACAAAGCGGGTCCATATTAATCGATCACGAATAGAGTGCTCACTAGCAAAAAAGCTGAATATAATAAATGAAAGAATCCAAAAACCAAAAAAGAGAAAACACAGTGTTTTCTCTTTTTGATATTAGTGGAGTTGGAGGGATTCGAACCCTCGTCCAAACAAGCAATACATAAGCTTTCTACATGCTTATTCTGCTATTGGTTTTCGACTGGAGGCAGAGAGCAGACACCCAACTTCCAGCTTATCTTCTGAGATTTTCGAGCTTTAGCCGAAGCATCTAAAGCCTTATTCCTGCATTCCTATATCCCAGGATCAAACGCCGCAGAACAGGGCCTTTGTGGGACATCTTGCTTCCCTACTGAAATCTTCGGGAAAACGCTTGATCTACTATACTTCGATATTAAGCTGCAAGAGCGAACTCTTCGTTGCCAGTTAAAATTTTGTAGCAAGGGATTATAGAGATCGCGCTACGGTTCTCTGCATGCTTACTTACCCATTGACCTTGCTGTCGAAACCAGTCAACCCCATAAATAAAGTGAAAGCAAAGATACGAAAATTGTTTCAATATTCCCGAAACGGGCATCGCTTTTTTAAATAAGGCTCTTTGGAGGTGGTTCTGATTATGATCATAAACTTTCAGTCCGAAGTTTATTTATCGCAAGGTTAGACAAAGAATTGGAATTTTTTGCTGCTTAATTAAAGTTAAACAAAGGCGTTTCACTTAATGAAGTAAGACGAAAAGTATTTAAAACATTAAGTAATGAAGATATATTTCCTAATGTTGAGGTTTAAGAATAAACAAAGTGTATTTGGATGAAGGACATAAAGTGGAAACTTACAAAAAAGATGTTGAATAGCTCGAATGAGCCGAAAGATGATATTGTTGCTTTTGTATTTCTTCAATAAGCAGAGCGGCTTTGTTTGCCTTAAAATCAGCAGGAGCTTGGCAAGAAGTCATTGTTTAGCTTTGCGATAAAATTAATTGTTCTCGTCTCCAATAAATCATCGTTAATGCTATAAATGTTTTTCTCGCAAGGTTAGACAAAGAATTGGAATTTTTTGCTGCTTAATTAAAGTTAAACAAAGGCGTTTCACTTAAAGGAGTAAAACAAAGAGGTTGTTTTAAACATGAAGAAATTAAGGTGAATTTCTTATTTTTTAGTGTAAAAAACTAAACTTCTTAATATTGAGGTTTAAGAATAAACAAAGTTTATTTGGGTGAAGGACAAGAAGTGGAAACTTACAAAAAAGATGTTGAATAGCTCGAATGAGCCGAAAGATGATGTTATTGCTCTTGTATTTCTTTAATAAGCAGAGCAGCTTTGTTTATCTTAGAGATTGTTTAGATTTTGATTTAGAAAAATTGTTGTTGTTTCTCTTAATTTTCTGAACTAAAATAAACTTTGTTTATTCTTCACTTTAATACGGTGATTTCAGTGAATAAATGGAATAACCCGCGGGGCCGAGCAGACTTTGATTTTCCCAGGCTAAAAAACCTTAATTTCTTAATGTTAAAAATTTTAAACGGGCTGTTATTAATTAATGACCCTGTGGTAAAAAATTGTCTGGCGTTGTAGGAGAGTGAAACCTGTTTTAACCATTTGATCAGAGTTTCAAAAGAGGTTTTTCTTGGAACTACCCCGTCAAAAATTCTTTGAATTTTCGCCACCCCTCCGGAGGAGGGGAATGGTTATTCCGTTTATTTTCATTGGTTTTAGGTGGGGTTTCCGTTCGCTAATAGATTGCTGGGATTACAAATGCAAATAAACATCTGCGATGTTTGCCTCATTTGCGTGAGAATAATCAGTGCTCTTAAAATAAAATCCTGATTTTTCAACGCCGTTTTATCCTTAGCCTTTATTTCAGGATTTACCTCAACCTCAATTTTAGCCTCATCTTCAATTTATTAAAGAAAGTTTTGCGGTTTCATAAATAATGTTTATTTTTGCAATCCAAAATGAGATGTAATATATGTTAATAATTCCAGTAAAAGATGGTGAATCCATCGACAGAGCATTAAAAAAATATAAAAGAAAATTTGATAAAACAGGAACTGTACGTCAGTTAAGAGCTAGACAACAGTTTATCAAGCCTTCTGTAACTTTAAGACAAGCAAGATTAAAGGCTGCTCACAAGCAAAGAAATCTTAGCAAGGAAGAACAGGCTTAAGAAATTTTCTTACCCACATAACAGATTCACTCTTTAAATGATTATATTTGAAGAGTGAATTTTTGTTTTTATATACTTCATGATGCTGGACAAATTCCTCGACTATTTGCAGCTGGAGAAACGCTATTCTCCGCACACCATTACAAGCTACCGGAAGGATCTCGAAGATTTTTCCAGCTTTTACCTGAGAACAGAGGCTTCTGAAGATCTCCTCAAAGCCGATAAGAAAATCATCCGCAACTTTATCGTTGATCTTAGTGAAAAAAATATTTCTAAGAGAAGCATCAACCGGAAATTATCCTCGCTCCGCAGTTTTTATCTTTTCCTGCTGAAAATAGGGGAGATTAAGGTATCTCCCGTAGAAAATATTTCGTCATTAAAATTCTACCCGGAAAAGCAGATCCCGATGTCGGAAGAAGAAATGCAAAATCTTAACGACCAGGTTTTTGAGGAAACGCATGAGGTTCTCGACAAATGTGTGATCGAAGTGCTCTACCAGACCGGAATCCGGAAGGCAGAGCTTTGTGGTATGACTTTTGAAAATGTAAATCTTAGCGGAAACGAACTGAAGATTATCGGAAAAGGGAACAAAGAAAGATACATCCCGATCTCCGGAGAGCTTTCAGGTCTGCTGAAAAGTTACACAGGCATCAGAAACCCGCAGGAAGATTACAAAACGTATTTTTTTGTGAATAAGAAAGGCAAAAAACTTACGGAAAAATTTGTTTATCTGCTGGTGAATAAGTACCTTAGTCTTGTAACAACAAAAGAAAAAAGAAGTCCCCACATCCTGCGGCATAGCTTTGCAACGCACGTTCTGGACAATGGGGCAGAGATATCCAAAGTAAAAAAGATATTGGGACATTCCAGTCTTGCCAGTACGCAGGTCTACACGAATGCCAATATCGAACAACTGAAAAAAGTGTTTAATCGGGCTCATCCTAGAGCTTCAAAAAATGACGACTTATGAAGATCACCGTACAATCAATTGGTTTAACTCCACACGAACCACTAGAATCACACATCGAAAAAAAAGTAAGCAAGCTGGAAACTTTTTATGATAAGATCCAGGATTGCAAAGTAATTTTAAAAGTAGAGAACAACTCGGATAAAGCGAATAAAACGGCCGAGCTTATTCTGGCCATTCCGGGAGACGATATTGTGGTAAAAAAGACAACCACTTCATTTGAAGAAAGTTTGGATTTGTGCGTAGATGCCGCTAAAAAGCTCTTAATCAAGAAAAAAGAAATGGCTTAACAAAAAAAGTTAAAAAAAGTCACTAAAAAATTTGAGAATTCAAAAAAACCGTTCTATATTTGCACTCGCAAAAAGGGAACAGCGTTCTTTTGAATTCTTTTTAATATGCCTCCATAGCTCAGTTGGCCAGAGCACGTGATTTGTAATCTCGGGGTCGTGGGTTCGAATCCCTCTGGAGGCTCCATTAATATAAAATATCTGGGGAGATTCCAGAGTGGCTAAATGGGACTGACTGTAACTCAGTTGCTTCGGCTTCGTAGGTTCGAATCCTGCTCTCCCCACATTTTATATTGGAGAAAAAGTTGCATGGTTAAAGGATTTTCCTTAAGTTTGCACAGCGTTACCAATAATTTTGGAAACAGAATTGCGGAAGTAGCTCAGTTGGTAGAGCGTCAGCCTTCCAAGCTGAATGTCGCGGGTTCGACCCCCGTCTTCCGCTCAGAAAATTCACACTTTTGAAAAGAGGGTGAATTTTTTTTAACTACTGAAAAAAATGCCGGGTAGATTTTCCCGCAGTTTCAGTCGGATTATTAAAATGCCTTCATAGCTCAGTTGGCCAGAGCACGTGATTTGTAATCTCGGGGTCGTGGGTTCGAATCCCTCTGAAGGCTCATTTTAATATAAAATATCTGGGGAGATTCCAGAGTGGCTAAATGGGACTGACTGTAACTCAGTTGCTTCGGCTTCGTAGGTTCGAATCCTGCTCTCCCCACATTTTATATTAGAAAAATGTTGCATGAATAAAGGTTTTTCCTTAAGTTTGCACAGCGTTACCAATAATTTTGGAAACAAAATTGCGGAAGTAGCTCAGTTGGTAGAGCGTCAGCCTTCCAAGCTGAATGTCGCGGGTTCGACCCCCGTCTTCCGCTCAAAAAAATCACGCTTTTCTGGTGTGATTTTTTGGTTTAGGCCGACTTAGCTCAGCGGTAGAGTGCTTCCTTGGTAAGGAAGAGGTCACGGGTTCAAGTCCCGTAGTTGGCTCAGATTCTAATCCCGATTCTTTCGGGATTTTTTTATTTCCGGAAATTTTCTTTTAGACGCTACCGACGCAAAGATAAGTTTATTCAGCATCACGTATACTGTGCGACCGAAAGTATATAGTATAAAAAAACTAAATTTTGCGGTTATAGCGTTAAAAACAATTAAATCCCATAAATCTCACGAAGTTTCGGAAAAGCTGGCTATAAGGTTTTACAATCCAACTGCCGTTTTTTCTTCAGGAGCTATTTCCGGCTCTCCGCTCATACTCCTCGCGCCGACTTTTCCCAAACGCTCCACCGCCAAACCCATCCGCATCCAAGCCCTCCGACCCCGCTGTGGGGTAACCGCTGCGATCCGGGCTAGGGCAGTAGTCTTTGTATGAACATTCATTTGCAATAGCCGGATTTGTTGAAAAATCAGGAAGTCGCATTCATCCGGTCCACTAAACCTTCAAGGTTTCAAAAACCTTATAGGTTTGAACGCGCATAGATAGTGGCCTGCGTAATAAGATCTTAATCCGGGACTCTGAAACCTTGAAGGTTTGAATGCACATGACAGCTGTCTCTGCTGTTACAATCACAGGACTGAAAATTAAAATTCAATTAAAAACCGGATCCCGATCTGATCCCGCTTTACCATCCTGAAAATTTTCGTTACATTCGTATAAAATAATTTTCGATGAATATCCTTTTATTGGAAGACGATTTAATTCTTTCGGCAGAGCTTTGTAAGTTTTTAGAATCAAACCATTTTACCTGTGATAAAATTTACGATGGTGAAACATTTCTTCGCCAGATCAGGAACAATTCTTACGACCTGTATCTGCTCGACATCAATGTTCCAAAGATCAACGGGCTCGAGGTCTGCCAGACGATCCGCTCTTTTGATAAAAGTACCCCGATCATTATCATCTCGGCTTACGGAGATCTTTCGGATAAAAAAGATGCCTTTACGAGAATGGCAGACGACTATCTGGTAAAACCCTTCCAGTTTGAGGAACTCCTGTTGCGTATAAATTCTCTATTGCGAAGAAAAACCCCTTCCGAAACAAATGACCAGGAAATTATAAGGATCGACGATTTAATCGTAAATAAAACCGAACAGAAGGTCTACCGTGGAGGCAATGAGATCAGTCTTACGCTAAAAGAATTCCAGCTTTTGGCTTATCTGGCCGAAGCGCAGGGCCGCACGGTTTCCAAACAGCAGATTACGGAACACGTCTGGGAACATAATTTCAATACGAACACCAATACGGTGGAAGTGTACATTAATTTCCTGAGAAAGAAAATCGATAAGGATTTTAAAGTAAAACTGATCCACACGCGGTCCGGCTTTGGATATTATTTAAGTCCGTTATAGAAACAGTATGTCTTTAAAAAGGAAGATCGCGCTTAACCTCAGTATTGCCTTTTCACTGCTTTTCGGCATTGTGCTGGCGGTAATCTATATGTCCTTTAATGATTTCCGGAAGGATGAATTCAAGGAAAGATTCAGGCAGAGGCTGGAGTTTACCTCGCATTTCATTGCCAAATCCAAAGACTTTGAGGAAGAGGCACCGGTTTTTTTCAATGAAAACTCAGATAATATTCTTTTAAACGAGACGATTCTAATTTTCAATTCCAACAAAGAACTTATCTACAGCACGATCAAAGACCGGAATGTTACTTGGGACAGTTCCCTGCTTAAAGCACTTGACGATAAGAAAGTCATCTATTCTGAGAAGACCGTTCCTGAAATTTATGCGGCTTTAAGAACCATCCACGGTGAGAACTACTATATTCTGACCAGTGCTTATGATACCAATGGAAACTCGAAGCTGGCCTATCTGAAATATCTCTTGATTACGGCATATGTGATGAGTACACTTCTGATCGGCTTCTTCAGCTATTACTTTATGGGGCAGTTCCTGAAGCCGCTGGAAGACCTGAACCAGGAAGTCTCCGAGGTGACGGCACACAAGCTTACCACACAGATTCCCGTGCGGGATTCCAATGACGAGATTAATGTACTGGCAAAATCTTTTAATACGATGATCGGCAGGCTGGACGACGTGTTCCAGTCGCAGAAAGACTTTACGGCCAGTGCTTCCCATGAAATCCGGACACCGATTACCAGAATGGCCTTTCAGCTGGAAAATCTCATTAAATTCGGGCAGCATACCCCCGAAACCCTGTCGTCCCTTCAGCAGATCCGGAGAGATGTCTACCAGCTGTCGGATCTTACCAACTCTTTACTCCTTTTAACGAAATTTGATAAGGAGAATATCCAGAGCATTTATGAAGAAGTACGGATCGATGAAGTGATTTTTGAATCTTTTGAAGCGGTGGAAAAAAGTTATCCCAACCTTAAAATGGATTTCCAGATCTCTGAAGAGACTTCCGAGGATGCGCTGCTGACGATAAAAGGCGTCCAGTCGTTACTGGATATCGTATTCATCAATCTTTTCAAGAATGCCGCCATTTATTCCGATAACATGGAAATGGATGTTTTGATTACGGAGAATGAGCAGCATTTTGTGGTAAACGTCATTTCCCATGGCAATACCATTCCGGAGGAAGAGCAGCCGAAATTATTTGAAGCATTTAAAAGAGGTAAAAATTCCCAGAATATTTCCGGATCCGGATTGGGATTGAGGATTGTTAAAAGAATCCTGGAATACCACGGTGCTGAAATCGTATATACGGCACCGGCGGAGCTGCTGAATCAATTCAGCGTGATTTTTAAGAAGTAAATTTTCTCCAGAGCTATTTCTCCTAAGAAAATCAATAAAGCATTTTCATATGCTTTCCCCAAAATTTATTCCCTACGCAGTTAATCTGTAATATAAATTTCGATTCATATCATTAAAGTATTTTATAAACTCTCCAAAAATTAACGGCTGATTTTTTAAATTTAAAAAGACTTTTAACACTTTTGATATATGGTTATTAAAAGTGAAGGAAGGCTTATATATACGTATTAAACGAAATTTAATTTTTTTTTAAGGATTCTTTAAGAGCATTTTAATTCCATAAAGACACCTTTGTATCGTAAAATAACCAACATGAATAAATTCGCAGGGCTGTTTATCATCATTTCCTCATTTGTGGCAGCACAGCAGAAAATGTCACTTTTGGATTGTGAAGAAGCATTTCAGAAGAACAATCTGCAACTGCTTGCCGAACAGTATAATATCAATATGGCAGATGCCGATATTCTTCAGTCTAAAATCTGGGACCTGCCGCAGCTGAGCGGCCAGATCAATGCCTATAATCCTCAGGACCGGAAAATTTTCGATGCGGGGCATGCCAAAGGTGCACAGGTAACCCAACTGATCTACATGGGCGGTAAAAAGAAGAATGAGATCGCCTTTGCAAAATCCAATAAAGAACTGGCGCAGCTCCAGTTTGCACAGCTCCTAGTGGACCTGAGGTCACAACTTCGTTCGACCTATTTTGATCTTTACTACGAACAGCTGAAGCTTGAAAATACCAATAAGCAGCTGGGGTATATGAATGACCTCCTTGCTGCATACCGAGTACAGTCTGCTAAAGGCAATGTGTCTCTGAAAGACCAGGTAAGACTCCAGAGTATTGTCATCCAACTTAATAACGATAAAGTGGAGATCAATAAAAATATCCTTGAATTTGAGCAAACCCTGAAAGTGCTTACGGGAATTACGGATGACATCGATCCTCAGCTTTCGGATTCGGAAGCCACTGACATCCTGGCAGCACAGCCTTTCGGGGACGAGACCGAACTGCAGAAGAAAGCCCTGGAGAACAATGCGGATTATCAGTATAATCTTAAACTGATCGACAACAGCAAGCTGTACGCCCAATGGCAGAAATCGCTGAATGTTCCGGATCTGAACCTCGGAGCCGGATGGGACCAGAACGGAGGAACCTTCAAAAATGAAGTCAACCTGATGGTGGGGATTCCTTTGCCTTTATGGAAATCCAATAAAGGAAACGTGGAAAAAGCCAATTTCGCCATCCAGCAGAACCAGAAAAATGCGGACTTCCAAAAGTTAACCTTGGAAACAAAAGTGCAGGCCGCGTATAAAACCTGGAAAACCCAGTACGATCAGCTAACAGAAATCAAGCCTGCCGATATGAACAATATGGAAATGGTCTACAACGGAATGCTGAGCAATTTCAGAAAAGGCAACATCAGCCTCATCGAATTTACGGATTTCATGGACAGCTACCGGGAAACCGCCCTACAGATCTACGACATGAAAAACCAAATCATACAGTCCGCAGAACAACTGAATCAACTGGTACAAACGAAAATCTTCTATTAAACATGAAAAAATATATAATTCCGGTAATGGTGGCCCTGTCCGTTTTATCGTGCTCCAAAAAGGAAGCAGATCCGAAACCGCAGGCTAAAAAAGGATTTGAGCTGAGCAACACCATGCTGAAATCCATCGACCTGGCAAAAGTTGAAAAAAAGTATATTGAAGACGACTATAATTTCTACGGAAAGATCTCGGCAGACAAGAACAGCTACATCGACGTTTACCCATTGGTGGGTGGAAACGTACTCAGCGTAAATGTTGAACTGGGAGACCATGTAACGAAAGGGCAGGTACTTGCAACTATCCGAAGTACCGAGCTGGCAGAAGTTCAGAAGGATGTAAGTGATGCCCGGACCGATTTGGTCGTAGCCCAGAATAACCTTCGCGTAGCCAAAGAAATGTATGAAGGAAAACTGAACACCGAAAGGGATGTGCTGGAAGCTAAAAGCCAGCTGCAGAAAGCCCAGGACCAGATGCAGCGGGCCAGCGCGGTAAGTACGGTCTATAATGTGAAAAGAGGCAATATCTACAGCGTAGTGGCACCCATCAGCGGATACATAGTTCAAAAGAACATCAACAAAGATATGCAGCTGAGAAGTGACCGCAGCGATAATATTTTCGATGTAGCCAATACCTCAAACGTCTGGGCTATTATGAATGTGAATGAATCCGACATCGATAAAATCAGCCTTGGCATGAAAGCACAGGTCTCCACCTTGTCTTACCCGGATAAAGTTTTTGACGGGAAAATTGATAAAATATTCAAAATCATTGATCCGCAGACCAATGCCATGCAGGCAAGGGTGGTTCTCGATAACCAGAACGGGCTGCTGATCCCGGAAAGTAAAGCAACCATCAAGGTCATCAACTCGGAGAATACGACGGCGCTTACCGTTCCTTCCAAAGCCGTCATTTTTGACGACAACAGAAGCTTTGTAGTGGTTTTTAAAACCAGGACGGACGTAAAAGTGAAAGAGGTAAAAGTTCTGAAACAGGTTGGTGATGTTACTTATATTTCCGAAGGCCTGTCCGAAGGGGAGCAGGTGATTACAAACAATCAGTTATTGATTTACCGCTCACTGAACAGCTAAAAGCTGGTAGACCAGTAAGATTCAATTAAAGATTTAACTTGATTAAAAGAAGTATTACTTATGCTTTTTGTTTTGATCACTTAATAATTCTATAAAGATTACATTTTATCAATGATTTAGATTCAATTTCTTTGCTGAGTGAAAGCGAAGATTCGACGAAGTCAAACGTGTTATGCCAAGCCAGTCGGATATCTGCTAATCTAAAACACATAGCATGTTAAAGAAATCTTTGCGCCCCTTTGCTTTTAAAACAAAAAATCCATCATGAACAAATTCATTAAAAATATAATTGCTTTTTCGTTAAAAAATAAAGCATTTACCTTTATCTGGGTAGCGATTCTGGCGGTTTCGGGATTCATCAGCTTCAAAAACATGCCCATTGAAGCTTTCCCTGATGTTACCAACACCCAGATCGTCATCATCACCCAATGGAACGGGCGAAGTGCCGAAGAAGTAGAGCGTTTCGTTACCACACCCATCGAGTTGGCGATGAGTCCGGTGCAAAAGAAAACCAGTGTAAGAAGCACGACGATGTTTGGTCTTTCGATCGTTAAAATCCTTTTCGATGACGGGGTAGACGATACCTTTGCCCGAAACCAGGTAAACAACCAGCTCCGTACGGTTAACCTTCCAGATGAGGTGGATCCTGAGGTCCAGCCGCCGTACGGACCGACCGGAGAAATTTTCAGATACACCTTACAAAGCAAGAAAAAAGATTCCCGTGAGCTGCTCACCCTGCAGAACTGGGTAATCGATCGTGCTTTGAGAGGCGTTCCCGGCGTAGCGGACATCAATGTTTTCGGGGGACAGGACAAAGTTTTTGAATTGAGTATCGACCCGAGGGCTTTGGATAAATATAACCTTACACCGCTTCAGGTCTACGATGCTGTGACGAAAAGCAATTTGAACGTAGGAGGAGATGTCATCGAGAAAAACGGACAGGCGTATGTAGTTCGTGGAATAGGGTTGGTAAAATCGATAGGCGATATCGGAAATATTACGATACAGAATGATAGCGGAAATCCGGTATTGGTGAAAAATGTGGCGGAAGTGCATGAAAGTTCGATGCCGAGGGTAGGGCAGGCCGGGCTCAATAATCAGGAAGATACCGTAGAAGGAATCGTCGTGATGCGGAAAGGGGAAAATCCCCGTGAAGTGTTGGTTGGCGTGAAAGCTAAAATTAAAGAGCTGAATGAAAAGATCCTTCCGAAAGATGTAAAAATGGTGACGTTCTATGACCGAGACAACCTGATGGATTTTACGACCCACACCGTGATGCATAACCTGATTGAAGGAATTGTCCTGGTAACGGTAATCGTTCTTATCTTTATGGCCGACTGGAGAACGACGCTCATTGTTTCCATCATCATTCCTTTATCCCTGTTATTTGCTTTTTTATGTCTGAAAATGGCGGGGATGAGCGCCAATTTACTGTCGCTGGGAGCCGTGGATTTCGGAATTATTATCGATGGCGCCGTCGTCATGGTGGAAGGGCTCTTTGTAATGCTCGACCATAAAGCCCATAAATACGGAAATGAAAAATTCAATAAAATGGCTAAAGCGGGCTGGATCAAACAAACGGGGACCGGCCTTGGAAAAGCGATTTTCTTTTCAAAATTAATTATCATCACCTCGCTGATCCCGATTTTCTCTTTCCAGAAGGTTGAAGGGAAAATGTTCTCGCCTCTGGCCTTTACTTTGGGATTTGCCTTAATGGGCGCTTTGATCTTTACTTTAACCCTGGTGCCGGTGCTTTCCCATATTCTCTTAAATAAAAATGTAAAGGAAAAGAACAACCCTTTTGTTAATTTTTGGGACCGAAGCGTCCTGAAAGGGTTTAATTATACTTTTAAACATAAAAAATTAAGCCTGATCGTTGCCATTTCGTTCCTGGCAGCCACTTTATTCTCAGCGAAATTTCTGGGAACGGAATTTTTACCTCAGTTAAATGAAGGATCATTGTGGATCACCGCGGAAATGCCTATGAGTTCTTCCTTAAAAGAATCCCTGAAAACCGCGGACCTTCTGAAAAAAGACATCATGAGCTTCCCGGAAGTGACCGACGTGCTGGCACAGACCGGAAGGAGCAACGACGGGACCGACCCGAACGGATTCGGATTCGTACAGTTTGCCGTTAACCTGAAGCCGAAAGAAGACTGGAAACGGAAGATCACCTATGAAGAGCTGATCGAGGAAATCGATAAGAAGCTACGGAATTATCAGGGAATTACGTTCAATTATTCCCAGCCGATCTCCGATAACGTGGCCGAAGCAGTAGCGGGTTTTAAAGCCGAAAACGGAATCAAGATCTACGGAGATAACCTTCAAACCCTCGATAGGCTGGCTGAAGAAGTATTGAAGCAGATAAAAGACATCAAGGGTGTAAAAGATGCCGGAATTATTAAAAACATCGGACAGCCGGAAGTGAGTGTTGTACTGGACCGGGATAAGATGGCGGCTTACGGCGTTATGCCGGACGACGCGCAGTCGGTGCTGGAAATGGCTTTCGGTGGAAAAACCGCTTCGGAAATGTTCGACGGGGAAAGAAAATTCCCGATCCGTCTGCGCTATTCCCAAGAATACAGGAAAGACGAAAACGATATTGCAGCCCTGATGGTGCCTACGCAGGACGGTGCTAAGATCCCTTTAAAAGAGATTAGCACGATTGTAAAAGATAACGGAGCCGCATTTATTTACCGGGACGATATCAAAAGATACATCGGGATTAAATTTTCTATCCGCGACCGTGACCTGGGAAGCACCATTGCCGATGCACAGAAAGCGGTGTCCAAAATCGAACTTCCGGACGGATATTCTGTCGGCTGGACCGGACAATTTGAAAACCAGCAGCGGGCATCAAAAAGGCTTACGCAGGTGGTGCCGATCAGTATTCTTGGAATTTTCTTCCTGCTGTTTGTCCTGTTCGGAAATATGAAAGACTCTTTGCTGGTACTGGCGAATGTACCTTTCGCACTTATCGGAGGAATTATTGCCCTGCACGTAACGGGAATCAACTTCGGAATCTCAGCCGGGGTGGGGATGATTGCCCTGTTGGGAATCTGTATCCAGAACGGAGTGATTCTTATTACGGAATTCCACCAGAATGTCAAGAACGGGCTGAACCTGGATGATGCCATCCTGAACGGCGTAAAATCAAGAACACGTCCGGTCATCATGACGGCCCTGATGGCGTCGATTGGTTTGATGCCTGCCGCATTATCCACAGGTATCGGCTCCGAATCACAGAAGCCTTTGGCAATCGTGATCATCGGAGGGCTAATTACGGCCACCGTTCTTACCTTGCTGATTTTCCCGATCATCTTCTGGATTTTCAACAGGACCAAAAGGTCGCAGCAGATTTAGGTTCACGTGGGCCTCAAGTAGAAACCAGGTTAAAGGCTGGAAGATGGAAGCTGGAGGCTGGAAATTTTCCTTGCAGTAGGGTAATGGTATTACTAAGCTTCCGGCATGATGACGTTAGACTTGATGTAAATTTGATGGTATTTATTTGATTTTTAATAATTAATATTTCAACCTACTAACTCGGATTCTACTTTTGGTTAATGTTAAAAATAGATCATAATGAAGATAAAGCCATGCCGGCAATCCGATTGTAAAGGTTTAGGAAAAGATAGAACTCCTACGGAGTTCCGATATTGGGGTTCTGATGATTTGCTACACAGATATTGCTCCTCCGGAGCAAAGTAGGAATTAGTAAATCAGGTTTAATATGAATTTAGTATATTCATTTAATCTTAAATTATTTAAAATAAAAAAGCAGGATGGGTCAAGATCTTAAAAAGAATTTCTTTTAGTAAATGACAAAAATACTCTTTTGAAGCTAGGTTGATTAATAGTAATATTGACTAGGAAAAACCTTCCCTCCTCCTGCTTCCAGCCCAATTACAAACTCATCTCTAAATAAAGAATCGCGGAAAACTCAGTTTTCCGCGATTCTGCTATTGAAATAATTATTATGAGTTTAGAATCCTAATCCCACGGCAAAACCTTTTACCGAATTCGGGAAATCTGAAACTGCCGTAGCTGCTCCGGTAGACGTATTAATGCTGTAAAGCTTGGTGGTGGATCCTACCGTAGCCATCAGGTAAGCTTTCTGGCTCATACTTCCAATATCGAAGCCGTTGCTGCTGGTGATATTGATGCCTAAAGATCCGGTTTCTACCAATACCCCGTTATTCGGAGGATTTTGCTGATACAGCTTATCTGTATTATGATCGATCACAAATAGAGTAGTGGAAGTAGCTCCTGCCACATTATTGGTATAAGCTGCTGCTCCGATCATTGGGCTTCCCGGGTTAAGGGTAAGATCAACGGCCGTGATGGCACCGGTAACCGGGTCCAGACGTAAATTCTGTCCGGTATTGCTCACCACCCGTATTTTATCAACCGTTGGATTAAAATCAAAACCGAAGTCTGTACCTGCCAGCAAGGTTGCAAAAGGAGAAGTGCCAACAGCCGTTGCCGCACCGGTTCCAAGATTGATCGTATACATTCTGCTGGTGCTTCCCAGAGCATATAGCTGCCCATTGGCCGGTCTGAAATCGATCCCTAAAATAGTTTCACCGCTCTGAAGTCCTGCAATTGCTTTCGAAACCGGCATCGGATTATTCGGATTAAAAATCTGAAGGTTATTCGAGCTGTCTACTGAATAGGCCACCGCTTCAGTAGGAATGGCAATATCGATTACCTGTTGCTGAAGCGTTCCGATATTGGTTGCTTTTCCGGTGTTGAGGTCTAATAAATGAAGATTCGTATTCACAGCCAACAGAGCGGTAGCATTATCGTATTTGATATCGAAAGCAGCCTGCCCCGTGAAAGTGGTTCCCAGACTTCCTACTTCTACCAGCGCGCCGTTATTGGGAGGATCCTGCTTGTACAATTTCCCGGTAGTTACATCAATATCATACAAAACTGTGCTCGAAGCACCGGATTTGCTGTTGGTATAAGCAATTCCCATGATAGAAGGAGTACTTCCGCCGTTGATGCTGATGTCTGTTGCGGCTACCAAACCTGTTTCCGGATTCAGCCTTAGGTTTTGTCCGCTGCTGCTTACCAGACGGATCCGGTCTACCACAGGATTAAAGTCTATGGAAACGGTACCTCCTGAAATGGCAGGCGTAAAAGCAGTGCTGCTTACCACTCTTGCCGAGGCATTGGACTGGTTGATGACGTACAGTTTGCTGGCACTGGATAAAGCATACAGTTCACCGGTAGCCGGTCTGAAGTCGATGCTCATCAGTTTTTCTCCGGAAGCAACGCCTGAAACGGTGGTTTTGGATGTGAAACTTTTTGGGTTATTGGCATTGAAAGCCACCAATTCGTTATTTGAGGTAATTCCGTATACCAAAAGATCCGGTCCCTGTATGGCGATTTCAGAAGACATCATATTTTCTGAATCGTCACACGAAAACAAAATGGCCGCGCCGAACACTGCCATGCATAAATGTAATAGTTTTCTCATAATATTATTATTTAGTAGTTCGTATTTCTATCTACGATAAAATATAAAGGGCGGTTTTGGAGGTAGAAAATTTTTTTGCCCGATTTAAGAAAACCCGATAAGAGTCAATTATTGTCAGTGCATTACAAAAATGAAGAAAAGACCTGAAACTAAATGAATTCTTTCTTAAAGGCTGATAAACCATATTGATGTTCAGGACCATGATCACAGAGGGTATAAACAAACTTCCAGCCTCCAGCTTCCCTCTTCCAACTTCTAAACTAATGGCTATTTTGTATGAATATCAATTTATCGTATTCATAATTAAACAGATAGTTTAGAATTTAAACAAAACGTTTACAGATGATTTCCACAATTGAGAAAAATGTGTAAATTTGCAATCTCAATACATTGAAATATAAGGTTTGTACTTCATTGGATTTGAATATTGAAACTTTTTTCAAGAAAAAGGTTTTGGTATTTAAAAATTCATTATATTTGCACACCGAAAATTTGAAAAACAATAAATAAATAATTTTAAATCATGGCAAAGGAAACGTTTAATCGTAACAAACCACACTTGAACATTGGTACTATTGGTCACGTTGACCATGGTAAAACTACTCTTACAGCTGCTATTTCTGCTGTATTAGCTAGCAAAGGTCTTGCTGAGAAAAAAGACTTCTCTGCAATTGACTCTGCTCCAGAAGAAAAAGAAAGAGGTATTACTATCAATACTGCTCACATCGAATACGAAACTGAAAAAAGACACTATGCTCACGTTGACTGTCCAGGTCACGCGGATTACGTAAAGAACATGGTAACAGGTGCTGCTCAGATGGATGGAGCGATCGTGGTATGTGCTGCGACTGACGGACCAATGCCTCAAACAAGAGAACACATCCTACTTTGCCGTCAGGTAAACGTACCTAGAATTGTTGTTTTCATGAATAAAGTTGACATGGTGGATGATGCTGAGTTATTAGAGCTTGTTGAAATGGAGCTTAGAGACTTATTGTCTACTTATGAATTCGACGGAGATAACTCTCCAGTAATCCAAGGTTCTGCTCTTGGGGCTCTTACTGCTGCTACAGAAGGTAATTCTGATGACAAGTGGTTCAAGTCTGTAGAAGAATTGATGGATGCTGTTGACGAGTGGATCGAAGAGCCGACAAGAGATACAGATAAGCCATTCTTGATGCCAATCGAAGACGTATTCTCTATTACAGGTAGAGGTACTGTAGCAACTGGTAGAATCGAGGCTGGTATCATCAACACTGGTGATCCTGTAGATATCGTAGGTATGGGTGATGAAAAATTAACTTCTACAATTACAGGGGTTGAGATGTTCAGAAAAATCCTAGACAGAGGTGAAGCTGGTGACAACGTAGGTCTATTGTTGAGAGGTATTGAAAAAACCGACATCAAGAGAGGTATGGTTATCGCTAAGAAAGACTCTGTGAAGCCACACAAAAAATTCAAAGCATCTGTTTATATCCTTTCTAAAGAAGAAGGTGGACGTCACACTCCATTCCACAACAAATACCGTCCTCAGTTCTACGTAAGAACTACTGACGTTACAGGTGAGATCTTCTTACCAGAAGGTGTAGAAATGGTAATGCCAGGTGATAACTTGGAGATCACTGTAGAATTGTTACAACCAATCGCTCTTAACGAGGGTCTTAGATTCGCGATCAGAGAAGGAGGTAGAACAGTTGGTTCAGGTCAGGTAACTGAAATCTTAGACTAATCATCTATTAAACAATATAAAAAGCTTCCGTAAGGAACTTCTTTACGGAGCTTTTTTTTAACTACGGGCATCGTCCAATGGTAGGATACCGGTCTCCAAAACCGTTGATCAGGGTTCGAATCCTTGTGCCCGTGCAAAATACAATTATGAGTTCATTTGTCGATTTTTTAAAAGGTTCTTATAACGAATTCAGACACAAAGTTGAATGGCCGAAATGGTCGGACCTGCAGTCTTCTACGATCGTAGTAACTGTAGCAACGGTGATCCTGGCGTTATTTACTTTCGGGGTTGATGAATTGTTTTCAAAAGCAATCAGCAACATTATAGGAATGCTCATCAACGTGTTCAATTAATAATAAAAGTATTTTCCCAAAATGAGCGAATTGAAATGGTATGTGCTGAAAGCAATCAGCGGACAGGAAAATAAAGTGAAGAACTACATTGAGACGGAAATCAAGCGTTTAGGGTTTGAACAGTACGTTACTCAGGTAGTCATTCCTATGGAAAAGGTTATTCAGATCAGAAACGGTAAAAAAGTTCCTAAAGAAAGACCTTATTATCCTGGATACTTAATGATTGAAGCTGATTTGATGGGGGAAATTCCGCACGTTATCAAAAACATTCCCGGCGTTATTTCTTTCTTAAGTTTAACCAAGGGAGGAGATCCTGTTCCAATGAGAAAATCGGAGGTTAACAGAATGCTTGGAAGAATGGATGAACTTTCAGAATTTGCAAGCGATGTTGAAATCCCTTATATCGTGGGTGAAAACGTTAAAGTAATTGACGGACCATTCAACGGATTCAACGGAACCGTAGAGAAAATTCTTGAAGATAAAAAGAAAATTGAAGTCTCCGTTCTTATCTTTGGTAGAAAGACGCCAATGGAACTTAGCTATATGCAGGTTGAAAAAGTTTAATAACTTTTCTTTATAAAATTCAAACCGTTCATTATTTGAACGGTTTTTTGTTTTTATAATACTTATGATTACTCCGGATTCAGGAATTGAATGAGTAAATAAACCTTACGGGTTTTTACGGATCAGTGCCAAAACCTGGGGACTATGCAAAAAGTTTGGTTAATCTGAATAGGAAGAAGGTCCGGTCTTTGACTCCCCGGAGCTGCATCCTGAAGTTTTTGATTTTGGCATTAAAGGATTCGGCG
>CAJYXJ010000017.1 GCA_913778085.1 uncultured Chryseobacterium sp. | reverse complement strand
ACCGGTAAAATATTTTTTATACCTTGCCAACTATTGGCAGAAAGGTCTGAACTATATGTTTTTATTCGCATTTAAACAATATAAACCCTTTCTGCCTATTTTTAAAAAAATAATTCAAACAGCTTCTGAATTTAATATCATTAAAAAACGCATCTGAAAAAATTCTAAAGATGAGATTTTTTTCTGCTCCAATACTTCTGCACTCGGGCTGACCCGCAAGGCGGTATCTCCCAAACTTAAAAAATAGCAGGGGAAAAAAGTATGACACTGGTCAGTGCCTGAAAAACATTTTATTGTTATTTTAACATGAACTCGAAGAAGAACCGGAGTTAACAGGCTGGAAGAGGGATGCCGGATGCCGGAAGTCTTTCCTGTCAAAAATAGATCCGGAGATCTTGATAATCAAACAAATATTTTGTTTTTCTATCAGAGAAAATTCTTATTTAATGCTGAATAAATAGCCTTATAACAAGGTCTGATTTATATTGTTTTAAAGTCCCGGAGGGACGGCTTACTATAAGGATAGGATAAAATCCTATCAGAAGCGTAAACCGTTTACTCATTTTACCCGGAGGAATTCTATTCATAATCCTGACTGGATCAGCCTTAATTTTATTTTGAATTAAGTAAATAACTGAATATGATATTGATATGGCCGAATTCACGTTATTTTATATCCTTTACTTCCAAAATAAGCAGAATGAAAATCGTTTTACGTTAAAATTCAAATTCATTATCAATCTGCGCTTTCGTCAAAATTGATGTGCATCTTTTTAAAGTTGTCTTCTTCCGGTTATTTCTAAAAACAAATACCACAAAACCGCACACCGGTAACACAATTCCGTCTCACCGTTTATGACCGCAGTCATGATACTTCTGTTGTTTTAATATTAGCTTTATGAATATTAACAATAACACCTTATGCAAAATATTTTATGCTTCAGCCATTTGCGGTGGAATTTCGTATTTCAGCGCCCTCAGCATTTGCTAACGCGGTTTGCCAAAAATTATAATGTCTATTATTTTGAAGAGCCCCATACCGGGCTCGATTCCTATGAAATCATCAGGCAGGACGGTATTTCAATTGTGGTTATCCATATCGAAAACCACCATGACGATTATCAAGGGCGGATGACCCGGATTATCGATCAGTTTCTGAAAGACCAGCAGATCCACGACTATTTATGTTGGTATTACACCCCGATGGCATTGGAATATACTGCGCACCTTAAACCTAAAGTCACTGTTTACGATTCGATGGATGAGCTGTCGGCTTTCCGTTTTGCCCCTCCACAGCTGCTGGAATTTGAAGAAGAACTTTTCAGGAAGGCAGATGTCGTCTTTACCGGCGGCCATACCCTTTATCAAGCTAAAAAAGACAGGCACCACAACATCCACCCTTTCCCCAGCAGCATAGATAAAGAACATTTTCAGAAAGCCAGGAAAGAAACACCCGATAGTCCCGACCAGGTGCATATCCCTCACCCCAGGTTCGGTTTCTTCGGGGTCATCGACGAAAGGTTTGATACTGAACTGCTGAAAGAAGTTTCTACCCGAAAGCCAGACTGGAATTTCGTCATCATCGGACCGGTCGTAAAAATTGATCCTGCAGAACTCCCGAAGGCAGGAAACATCCATTATTTAGGCCCTAAAAAATATGATGAGCTTCCTCAGTATATCAGCCACTGGGATATTGCCCTGGTTTTATTCGCTATTAATGAATCCACGGAATTTATCAGCCCGACCAAAACCCCCGAATATCTTGCGGCAGGAATCCCGGTGATTTCTACCCCGATTAAGGACGTGGTGCGGCCTTATGGTGAGGAAAACCTTGTATACATTGCGGACAGTGCCGATACTTTTATCGCTTTTGGAGAAGAAGAGCTCCGGAAAGATTCCCGTAAAGACTGGCTGATGAAAGTTGATGAGTTCCTGGCAAACGATTCCTGGGACAACACTTTCCATAAAATGAGTCTATTAATCGATACCGTTAAAACAACCAATGGAATTTATGTATGATTATCTGATTACCGGCTGCGGATTTGCCGGATCCGTACTCGCCGAACGCCTGGCCAGCCAGGGGAAAAAAGTGCTTATAGTAGATAAACGCGATCATATCGGCGGCAATGCGTACGATTACTATAATGAAGACGGAATATTGGTTCACCAATACGGCCCGCATATTTTCCATACGAATTCCGAAGAGGTATTCCGGTACCTCTCAAGATTTACCGACTGGAGACCCTACGAGCACCGGGTACTGGGAAGCGTGGACGGACAGTTGGTGCCGATTCCGATCAATCTGACAACCATTAACAAACTGTACGGTAAAAACCTGACTTCCGATGAGGTCGTGGATTTTCTCGCCTCCAAAGCGGAAGCCCGGAAACCGGTCCTGACTTCCGAAGATGTGGTGATTAATGCCGTTGGGAAAGAATTATATGAAAAGTTCTTCCGCGGCTATACCCGGAAACAATGGGATCTTGATCCTTCCGAGCTGGATGCCTCGGTAACGGCACGGGTACCGACACGTACCAACAGCGACGACCGGTATTTTACGGATACATTTCAGGCCATGCCCAAAAACGGCTACACGGAAATGTTCAAAAAAATGCTTTCCCATCCGAATATCCATATCATGCTGAATACCAATTTCAGGGATGTTGTGGATCTGATCCCGCACAGGAAGCTGATCTATACCGGGCCCATCGACGGTTATTTCGATTTCAGGTTCGGGAAGCTGCCTTACCGCTCCATCGATTTTAAATTTGAAACTTTGGATCAGGATCAGTACCAGGCTACCGGAACGGTAAATTATCCCACTTCCAACCTGTATACCAGAATCACCGAATTCAAACACCTTACGGGACAGGTTCACCACAAAACGACTGTTGTTTACGAATATCCTACCGGTGAAGGCGATCCTTACTACCCTATCCCGAGAAAAGAAAACCAGGAGATCTACAACCGGTACAAGAAGCTGGCGGATGAGATGCCGGATGTCTATTTTACAGGCCGCCTGGGTACTTATAAATACTATAATATGGACCAGGTGGTTGCCCAGTCATTGGCGTTATTCCGTAAAATTACAAATGAAAGTGAACATGAAATACAAGTTAAATCCGCTGTCTGAGGAAAATCCTTTACACTCCTTTCTGATGGCGGGTTTTGAATGTGCCGACCACCAGAACGCTTTCGGCGAAAGAATCGACCTGGTCGAATTAACCGGCCATGACCGTCTGATCAGCAAAGATTATGAGAATCTCCGTGAGGCCGGGATGGCTACGGTGCGGGAAGGAATACGGTGGAGTTTCGTAGAAAAAAAACCGTTCCAATACAACTGGAGCCAGGTAGAGGAAATTATCATCCAGGCACAGAAGCATCAGATTCAGGTAATCTGGGATATCTGCCATTTCGGGTTCCCGGATGATCTTAGTCCGCTGCATCCTATGTTTGCCCGGCGTTTTGCCCATCTCTGCCGTGCCTTTGTAAAAAAATACCGGAGCATGGTTCCGGATGGCGACCTTATCGTTACTCCTATTAATGAGGTAAGCTTCCTGTCATGGCTGGGCGGCGAGGTGAAGGGTACAAGCCCATACAGCGTAAGACAGGGCTGGGAAGTAAAGTATATGCTGATGAAAGCCTACATTGAAGGTATTGAAATGATGAAGGAAACCGATTCTTCGGTAAAGATCATGTCTACCGAACCGCTCATCCATATTTCAGCATTGGATTCCTCCGATCCTGCACAAGTACTGGAAGCCCATGGAAAACATATGGAACAGTTTCAGGCCTTGGATATGCTTACCGGAAAAATATGTCCCGAACTTCGTGGAAAACAGGAATACCTGGATTTCATTGGGGTTAATTTTTATTTCAATAATCAATGGACCATCCGTGAACATCATTTCATTCCGTGGGATGCCGATCCGCCTAATCCATCATGGAAAAAATTAAGCACTTTAGTGGATGAGGTGTATTTTCGTTACGGAAGGCCGATCGTGATTTCGGAGACCAGCATTCCGGAAGATAAACGGTACAGCTGGCTGAAAATGATCGGCAAAGAATGCCTGTCGATCATCAAGAAGGGAATCCCGTTATACGGCTGCTGCATCTATCCTATTATCGACCGGCCCGATTGGGATTTTCCTGACATCTGGCACCACAGCGGATTGTGGGATATTCCGGATCCGGAAAGCCTGCAACGGGAAATTCATTACGAAAGCCTTCTGGCACTGAATGAATTCCGGAAGAAGCTGTCGGATATCGGATTACCGGATGAGGTTCCCGTAATTACGGATGCGCTGATCTGATCTGGTTAACAGCTGGAGGCTGGATGTTTTTTTACATCTACGTTATTGCCGGTGATTTTAATATTAAGAAGTAAAGGTGTAATTTCCTATTAACTTATTATTTTTAAGTTTAATAAACTGAATTTTACTATATCGAATCTAAAGATTTCTACGATTAAATTAAGAATAAACTCCGTTTATTTGGGCGAGGTACATTAAGAGAGCTGTCCATAAAAATTATTAAGTAAGATCTAAACAGGTTTTAAAGTAAGTATTTTAAAGCGAATCTGAAGTAAGGCAAATATATGATCAGAGAATAGAGGTTGATTATTCAAAGAATATTGAATTTAGCTTGAAATTATTAAGTTTGAGCTAAAGCTAAATTCAACTAAAACAGTAACGTCGGGCTAAAGCCCGACGCTATTTATAATTGGTATAATATTTTAATTATCAGCAATTTAAAATACTGAAAACGGATTATTTGTCTGTGATTTCAGATGTTGCCGTACTGCTGTGTTTTGCTTCTGCATTTTCCAGAAATTCACGGATGCTTTCTTGCGGGAAAAGGGCCAGAACTTTATTGACATCAATAATTTTATGTTCGTTAATGATGCTTTTTATGGATTTTGCCGCATCAGGCTGATTGATTAATCTATCCAGAAGCCCGTAGGTATTGACCATTTTTTTATGCGTATTTTCTTCGTCCCCTCCGAACCATGAACCGTTGAAATGGTGGCTTACATAGTTTTTCGGAAGGTCCTGCGAA
The DNA here is from genome assembly GCA_913778085.1 of uncultured Chryseobacterium sp. GTDB lineage: Bacteria > Bacteroidota > Bacteroidia > Flavobacteriales > Weeksellaceae > Chryseobacterium. The sequence continues at coordinate 25,501 of CAJYXJ010000017.1, read as the reverse complement.
AAATAAACCGACGGATATAAGGTTACGCCATGCTTCAGTTTCTGGATGGTATCGCTGTACCGGTCTGCTCCGTACTCTTTTTCCAGCATTTCGGAGAAAATATCGGTATTGATGCGTTCTTCAAAACCATCCTGTTGGTCATAATATGCTACAAAATCTGATGCCAGCTTATGTTTCGGCTCTGCCATCCAGAATGCGGAATACGGAACCCCTTTTACTTCAAAACCGCAGACTGCTTTTTCGGTAAGGAACTCATCCAGCGGTAATTTCAGCTCCATATCGGTATCCATATAAATCCCGCCGTGTTCGTACATCACCTTCGACCGTACATAATCGGATACGAAAGCCCATTTCTTTTGAGCAAATGCTTCTTTTACATAATTATTGTCTTCCAGCGGCGCATTGCTTTCGTTCCATTCCACCAACTCATAGTCCGGGTGAATTTTTTTCCAGGATGCAATGCAGTGTTCTGCCAGTTCGTGTTTTGCATGGCCTCCGAACCAGCAGTAATGTATTTTCTTAGGAATCATATGTTATTTATTTAGTGATTTTAATTGGTGACGGCTTCTGCCGTTATTTGGTATTTGCAATAATTAAACCTTAGTGTGTTTTTGCAGAATATTTAGATACCATATTATTTTTATTTGGAAAATATCCTGCAACAAAATCCAGCGATGTCCACGCTGAAACAATTAACTTTCCGCCAGTTTCTTTAATGTTTGAAACACCTGTATTTCTACTATCCGGGGTCTGATATCTTTTTATGCTTGACAGATCTATGATTAAATGCATCGAACTTGTTTATTATGGTACGTTTATTTCTTTTATGCTTGATAACAATACAGCTACTTATTGGATACAATTATGGAACAACACGCCGATTCCCGGTATCAGCCGGAACAGTATGTAAAAATTATATTGCCCGAATGGGCAAAAAATGCCACGGTTTATGAACTGAATATCCGACAGTTTTCGGAAGAGGGTACTTTTAAGGCCATTGAAAGAGACCTTGCCAGACTTAAAAAGATGGGAATTGATCTGATATGGCTGATGCCGGTAAATCCCATCGGAAAAGTTCACCGTAAGGGAAATCTGGGAAGTTACTATTCGGTAAAAGATTATTTCGCCATTAATCCGGAATTCGGTACTGAGGAAGATTTTAGAAGTTTGATTGATGCTATCCACAAAGAAGGCATGTATGTAATCATAGACTGGGTGGCAAACCATACCAGCTGGGACAATGAGATGGTTACCCGTCATCCCGAATGGTACCGGAAGTCAAGAAAAGACACTTTTCAGTCAACCCGATGGAGAGATTATGATGATATTATCGAATTGGATTACAGCCATCCCGAACTGCGGAAATATATGACGGAAGCTTTGAAATTCTGGATCCGTGAATATAATATTGACGGTTACCGCTGTGATATTGCCAGCTTTGTCCCGATCGACTTTTGGGAAAATGTACGGGAAGAGCTTGATGCCATTAAACCTGTATTTATGCTGGCGGAAGCCGAAGACCGGGAACTTCACCGAAAAGCTTTTGATGCAACGTATAACTGGACGTTATGGAATATCCTCCATCAGCTTGCTTTAAACGAAAGGAGTGTGAAGATCCTTACAGAAGCTTATATTGCCGAGCATGTATCGATCTTCCCCAAAGAAGGGATCCGCCTGAACTTTCTCGACAATCACGATAAAAATTCCTGGGAAGGCAACCAGTACAGCAATTTTAAGGAAGCTCTGCATGCCGCTACGGTGTTTACGGTAATGATGGACGGAATGCCGCTCGTATACAGCGGACAGGAAGCAGGTCTTGACCGTTCGCTGGAATTTTTCGAAAAAGACCCCATCGACTGGAAACCTCATGAAAACGAAGCACTTTATACGAGTCTTTTCAACCTGAAACACAGGAACAAAGCCCTGTGGAACGGAAAGTACGGCGGAGAAATGGTAAGAATTATAAATGACAGGATGGACCAGGTGATTTCTTTTGTGCGGGAAAAAGACGGCGATAAAGTTCTGGCCTTTATGAATCTCAGCACTAAACCCGTTACGGCACAGTTTGATACTTCTTTTGATAAGGGTATTTATATGAATCTTTTTACGAAGGAACAGAAGAAAGTTCCGGAAACCATGATCCTGTCTATGGACCCATGGGAATATGTCATTCTGCACTGCGAACAAACGCTGTAATTATGTAGTCGTTTTCCTTTTTGACCAAGCTATAACTCAAATATCAATTTTTTAATATTGAAAAAATTTAAATTCAACCATCACATTTTATATTTATGAATACATTCACCCGAAATATTTTGAAAGGCATTGCGGTAGGATTAATTGCTTCTTTTATCAAATCCCTTGCAGAACCGCCATTACAGAAGATAGGGGAAAAAATGTTTCCACCGGCACCTGAAAAATTGGATCTTCGCGGTGCTGACGTTACCGGTCATCCTCAGAATATGCCACCTGCGGTTTTAGCCAAACAAGTTTATTACGATACAACAAAGAAAGAGCTTTCGGAAGAAGGCACATTGCAGGCAATGAAAATCATTCATTATGCTTTGGGAACTGCGATTGGTGTGAGTTATGTTCTGTTGGTAAGAAGAAACAGGCGGTTTAAGATCGGTGAAGGCGTCGCTGCAGGAGTAGCAGTATGGGCATTAACCCACGGCTCTGCTGTTCCGATGCTGGGTCTTCAGGCAAAAGTAAGTGAAATGCCTGCCTCATGGTGGGTGTGGGAATTCGGATCTCACATTGTGTTCGGAGTTGGAATGGAACAAAGCAGAAAAGTGCTGAATGCTGTTTTCTAAAGATTTCACCAAATATATTTCGATAAAACCGAAATGAAATCAGGGTCAAAAGACTGAAAGTTTTATAAATATAAAGACTAATGGTGATAAGTATCGGATAATATCGATAGTTACCACAATCTCTAATCCGACAAATAGAAAGAATCGTATATTATATGGGCGTCATAAATGTTTTATGCTGATAATAGAACTTTACACAATCCCTTATGAATCTAAATAATATTTATTTATCCCTGATAAATTGCTTAAATTTTAATACTTTTGAATAGAAATCCATAAATAATGAAGAATTACTTTTCCAAGCCCTCCTTAATTCCCGAAAATGAGCAGGAAAGGATCGAAAGACTGAATCAATATTGCATAGTCGATACGGCCAGTGAAAGGACATTTGACAGTGTTGCTTCCATTGCCGCAGAACTTTTTGATACCCCGGGTGCTTTCGTAAGTTTTGTGGATACCGATAAAGTTTTTTTCAAAGCCAATCTCAGCAATCTTCCCATTAACAAGGTGCTTCGTGAGGACAGCCTCTGTTCCATTGCCATACATGAAGATGAATTATGCATTATTAATGATACCCATCTTTATGATGACCTGAAGCAGAAACCTTTCGTAGCCTGTGAAGGAGGCATCAGATTTTATGCGGGTGCCCCGATAAAAACCGAGGATGGTTATAATATCGGAACCGTCTGTGTGATCGACAGTAAGCCCAGACATGAGGTTTCAAAACAGCAATGTTCGGTTCTTAAAAAACTGGCGGGGGTGGTCCTTGATAAACTGGAATCCATGAAAGCCAAACGCAGGATCGCTAAAATAGCGGATGACCGGCTTCATCATATGGTGCATAATGTTCTTAACCCGCTCACCTCTATTGTGCTGTCTGCGCAACAGATCCAGAGAAAGAGCGAGGAAGGTGATATCATTTACAGGCTTGCCAACAATATTGTAGAAAATACAAGATCTACCGAACAGATGATGAGTAAAATGTTGAGTGATGCCGCTTCGGAAGAACAGTACATCGAACTGGAAATCACTTCCATCAGTCCGAAAGAGATCATCCATGAAGTATGTTCCAATCTTGGACAAATTCTAAACAACAAACAGCAACGCATCACAATAAATATTTCTACGGAAGCCGGCATTAAGGCAGACCGCCAGCGCCTTATAGATATTCTCACCAATTATTTAAGTAACGCTTCAAAATACTCCCCTTCCGGCTCCGAGATCTGCGTCGCGTGTCAGGAACGTGAAGATTCGATCATTTTCAGTGTAAATGATAAGGGACAGGGCATTCTCCGTTCCGAGATCGACCTCCTTTTCACTAAATTTTCAAATCTTTCTTCAGTACCTACCGCCAATGAGCGTTCGCACGGCTTCGGTCTTTATTCGGTGAAGATCCTTGCCGATATGCACAACGGGAAGGTCTGGGCAGAAAGTGATGGGCGTGGAAAAGGAAGTACTTTTTTCCTGCAGCTGCCGAAATGATTTTCGTGATTATACCGGTAAACTCAGATTAAGATAAGCTCGATCAGTACAAAAATCCGAGCACAGGACTATATTAACTACAAATTTTCATTCTACCGTTTTAAAATCATTTATTTTTGACCACATTACCCCATTCAAAATAATCACCGCTGTAATTATAATTAAATATATTACAATCGGTGTTGTTCAAACTTATACTATTTAATGTAAAAGATCAGCTTTCTGCATGATCTCAAAATCAACATACGGCTGCTTGTACAGAAGCTCAAAAGGTAATCTCCCATGCGGAATGGTTCTTTCGTTAATCACATAGCCGCTTTCTTTTTTTGTAATGAATGTGGCAGCTGCAGATGTTTCGGCATAGTCTATGGCAAAATGGGCGTTTTCATTTTTGAGATACATCTGTATACTGCTGAAATTTTTATCGGTGACGTACAACCGCAGCGTACTGTTGATATTGGTTACGAATTTAAAATCAAATTTCCGGTCCAGCTCTATAATAAGATGCGGCCAGTTTCTGATGATCTGTGACTGCAAAACGATTCCGTAGGATTCTATATCGTAGTTAAATGCTTCACAGATCGTGGCATTCTGTAAAACATACTTTTTAAAAATATCTGTTTTCAGTTTCGGGCCGGTGCTGAAAATGCCGTATAAAAATGCCAACAGCCAGGAATTATCGATCTTAAAGTATTTACAGCTTTCCTGCGTGCTTAAATCCGTGTGGGGAAATAAATAATACAGCGGAAAATTTTCAAATTTTAGGAAGCCTGCCACATAACCGGCCAGCCCTTCGGGAAGCCGATAGGCTGAATCATCAGTGGAAAGCTTTATCAGATGGGTAGCCCTGTTCTGCTCCTGGATTAACTGCTGTAAGGATAAGTCGTATTTCCATTTTTTCAGTTCCTGCAGAACCTTATTGTCGTTCATGATCATCAGGCGGCCGAGCTGCCATGCCGATGCATATGTCATGTCATACATCTGGGTGTCTTCATTAAACAGGATCAGGTGGTCTGCGTGATCCGGTAGATACCGGTCTTCAGCGATATTTTTAAATATTTCAAGATCGAAGGCATATTTCCTGTTCACAAAAGGACCCTGGTACCAGGATATTATTTTACCTCCGCCCTTCAGCTGATGTTCCAGCGGTACTTTTGCGAGGTTAAGCAAACGGTTGGCAGCTTCATGGGTCGTTAGGGTACCGGTTCTGAAGGCCTGGATTTCCAGCTCATGCAGAAATCCCTTCAGGGTTTTCCCGTTATATTCCAGATATTCAAGGAGATGATTGTTCTGCTGCTCAAGTTCCTTCTGGTCTTCCTCAAATCTATGGATTATATCACTCCCGTTTTTACCATCGCCCTGAATACCCTCCATCATCTTCGCTTTGAACCTCTTTAAAGATTCTTTCTTTTTAAACAGGAACTTCTCATTGTCTTCCATCAGTCTCTGCAATACCCGGTACGACGGATTTTCCATATGGCTGCTGATGATATTTTTCAGCCCTTCATAATCCGATATTCCGGAATCGCTTATCCCGGCAAAGTCCTTAAAGGCCGGATGGTTTTTCAGTTTTTTAAGGTCTACCCGATATAATTCCGCCCCGATAGATTCAAAAGACCATTCGTGCAGTACGACGCAGCAGGATGTTTTGTCTGCAGTTCTGGAAACCATGCCGGAAGATTTCCCGATGTTGGCGTAATAACAGACAAAAACGCGGTAGCTGGTGTTCGGCTCAACCATTCGGTGAGCCATCATAACGCTTGTTTCCTCCGGTAAGTTCAGGGCTGCCAATTCCCTGTTCTTCTGAATGCGGACATGGGCTAAAGAACCGGTAAGATCCGGTGGTGGCGCGATATCTGATCCCTCCTCAAATTTCAGGAGTGTTATTGTTTTCCTTTCGGATTCCAGAGAGTCCCTCAGAAAATCCGTATTGCTTTCTGCCAGTTCGGCTTTTTTCTGCTGAAGTTCCGTTTCTTTGATCAGCACTAAAAACAAATAAGGCAGTTTTTCTTCATTAGAATGGCATTCGTATTCCCAGGGAAGGATGCTTCTTCTGAACTGGATGTGGGGAAATACACCTGCATAATTTCCTTTTCCCTCATGAATAGGATAAACGGCCAGGACTTCATTCTGCGGAATCTGGTGGTCGTAACCGGCGACATAAAATTCGGTAACCTGAGGACTTGCTTTTTGAAGTTCATTATCAAGAAACGCCTTGACGGTGTATTTTCCGGCCTGTACCGTAGGAATATGGGACGGCCCGATACCGATGTCATTCAGTTCATGTTGCATAAGATGTCGTTTTATAGCTTCCTAAAATCATTTTGTAACGGTAGGTTTCAAGATCGTTTTCCAGATCCGATGCGTCGAATTCATCTTCTTTCATAAGGTTAAGTTCGTTCAGGATATTTTTCGGCCCGAAATGTTCAGCATTTACTTTTTCTACGGCATAGCCATCAAACCCGTCTTCATAGTTTTTAACGGCTGTATCATATAAGGAAGCAGGTACAGACTGTACCGGCACAACCGTCTTTGGAAATTCCAGCCTGATCCCTTTACAGACCTCCTTCAACAGGTTATCACTTGATAAAGCTTCTTCGTTTGAAATATTGTTTTTATCGTTCCATACCGATCGCGCTACCGACTGTATGATAAGTTCGTTCACAAGATCAATTTTTGTTTGATCCAGCATCACTTCCAGGTGCAGTGTATTCTGAAGCACGGGGGAACCGGAATAAACAGGATAGATGGTTTTGCCGACCAGCTGCGTATCTATTCCCTTAATGGCTGTAATGGGAATTTTGCTGTAAATATCCAGGACAAAATCTTTAGGATTCACCACCGTTTTTTGCGGACTGTTTTCCGCTCCGGTCTTTTTGATGATCCCTTTTGAAATGCTGCAGGTTATAATTTTATCTGCATCCTCAAGATAGGCTTTTATGAAATCGGGCTTGCTCAGGTCCGGCTTTTTCCTGTATTTTTCGCCAAAAGAGGTTTCAAGTTCGTATCCGGCTATCTTAATGATGGCTTTTCCGCCGAAATCGGGTCCTGCTATCAGCAGTCTTGCCATGATGTTCTGCCGGTAGCTGATGCTAAACCAGCCGATTCCAACCCTTAAATCGATAAAGACACGACAGGCGATATCCGCTTCGTAATAAAACGGATTCCAGCTGATGATAAAATCCGCCTGAAACTGTATGGCGATATTTGCATACAGCAGGCTTCCATTGTAGGTATAAACTATACCCGCTTCTATCCCGGCCATGATGCAGCCTGGCGTTAGAGCATAATAAATTTTGCCGTAGAGGTTTACAGGCCCTAGGTTCAGATCGAACCCAAGCCTCGGAATATCGTTAGGATAATGCCGCGGAGGTTTGAACTTGGGATGATAACCGCCGACGGATAAAACGAAATCCCCGGCTTCCTCCCCTTTCAGCCACATTCCGAAAGCGAAACCGCCGGTAAGCTTCAGCTTGGGAAGCAGCACATAGGATTTATCAGTAAGCTGTCCTCTGGCCATAAAGATACCGTCTTCAATATCCGCCCTCAGAGAAAATGCAAACTCGATATGGTAGACACCTTCCAGCGCCATTGCAGACAGCCCCAGTAGATTAATAGAAATCTTATTGCCAAAAGCCACGGCCAGAATCCCGGTAGTGACAATAATTTTATAGGTATCGAATTTTATCCCGGCAACAATAACGTAGCTGTTGTCCTCCGGCGGGATATACCGGTTAAGATCCGCAAATATTTTCCGGATGCTGTCTCCCTCTTTTAATCCTCCGTTCCTGACCATTTTCACTAAAGGAAATTCATCAACTTCAGAAATATTGGGCATGACAAAATTCCTGTTCAGCCCGAAACCAAGTGCCAGTCCGAGAATATTGAAAGAAGGATCAATCGGAATCGGCACTCCCAGATATCCAAAAGCAAACATGGAGGAATACGTAGGCGTTTTTATGTAGGAACCGATAGCCACGATTTCAATTTTCCCCATTTTAAAAGTCAACAGGCCGTTGTAGGTTTCCGTTTTTTCCGGAGTTCCGGACGCCGTTGCGGTTTCCGTAATTTCTCTCATGAATGCACCGGAGACTGATAAAGAAGGGGTATGATAGGACAATGAAAGCCCTTTTAGAGTAAACTGTATTTTTGCGAGGGAATCCGGAAACCTGAAGCCGTTTAAAATCTGAAAAGGAACAATAATGCCCATGCCGATTACCTCAAAAGAAAACGGACCAATGCTGAGTTCCGCCGAAATCGTCAGCTGAATGCTTTTCCCGGCAATTTTCGGAACTATTTCCGTGATTTTTACCGGAGATTTTTTTTCTGCCAAGGTTGTATCTGAAGCGGCTTGAGGCTTCTCTTTTTCATTATCAGAAACGGAGCCGGCCGAAATTTTTTCCGTATTTTTGGAGGGAAAAACAACGATCTGCTTTTCCTCACCGGAATAATATTCCAGTCCTATATTGAAATCACGCTCAATTTTAATGTGCTGATCTTTAATCCATACCGTATTTTTAAATTGCTTTTTTAAGAAAAATTCCGATGCTTTGGAAAGGCCGGCTTCTTTTTGTGAGAAATACATCAGATCCAGCCTGGAGATCCCATAGTCCTTGAGGTATTCGCCCACCAGTGGGAGAGCTGCAAACCCGATAGCTCCGTTGAGGGAAATGCTCAGGAGATTGAATTTTCCGGACAGCAGAATAAGAAGGTTAAAATAGGAATAAGCAAGTTCTGCTCTTGTAGCCGATAGGGAATCTGCGGTTTTCCTATCTTTCAGCTTGTAGATCCCGAAGTCCGCTTCTTCAGGGATAAACGGATCAATAATTTCCGCAAAATCCTGATGGTCGGAAAGAATGGATTTCAGCCGGTTTTTTGTATCAGGAAGCCGGTTCTTAAGGTGCATTTCTGAAAGTGCATCATTGTTTTCAAAAGCACCCTGCAGATCGAGCTCGAATCCTTGATTCCGACCCGAAGTTCCAACTGAATGATCTTATTTTTATCCATATATCGAAACGGTATCAAAGAAAACCTATATCTCTATATCAGTTTGATGATGTACCGCAACGTAACATGAGAAGGTACAATACTGAATTTTCTTGCTTCCAGCCTCGATGGCCGGTGATCGTCGCTGTCCTGTTGATTATTGGTTAGCCGCTTTACAAAATTATACTCATGGCTTTGGTAAAAGGCATCCCCGCCGTTGAACAAACTGGCTATCCGTTTTGTACCCACACTGAAACGGGTTTCGTAATAAGCATGGTTATGCCAGGGCAGATTTTCCGCGACCAGTGCTACCTCATCCGCCCCTCTTTCATCCCTGGAAGGCGAGTCGGTTCCTCTGATAAATTTATCGATCAGGTTCGGTTTTCTTTGTCCTATAATTTTTATTGCATCGGAATTACCCCAATCTATTTCGCCCCCATCGCACACTTCCCACCCTTCAGGAATCCAACGGCCTGCAAAAGCGACAACGGTACCAATGGGAACAGATACATACTCGTTATTGGCATACAGCCTGTTTTTAATTTCCGTTTTTTCAGCAGTAATTCTAATGAGTTCCTTATTATCTCTTACAATTTTCAGTTCATCCGATATTAGTCTCATTTCATCCCTAAGCAGTAAAAGTTGGGCTTTTAAGAGATTAGTGACAGCATACTCCGATGATAAATGGGTGAAGCTGCCATGATATGATCCAAAATCATCTATATTTAATATTTCTGACATAATAATCGATTACGTATTTTCCTGGTCCTGAGATGCCCAGCCTTTTCTGATGAACGTTGTTTATATTTTATAAAATATCCTCCATCTACACCATTTTGATGATGTAGAGCATCTTTACATTCGGAGGGGTAATATCAAACGCATTTCCCTGGCCGGTCCTGGAGGTATAGATCAGACTAGGATTTTCCGAACTTCCACTATAAAAATCGGCTTTGTCGTCACTACCAAAAGTACTTGAACTTGTAACCGCCTTCCGGGTATAAAAATCATATTTCATTTTTTCGTACTCATGGGCATGAGACGGTATATTCAGTTCGGTCAGGACAATGCTTTTACGCCCTGCTTCCACTTCCCGGTTCCTATTTTTATTTGTTGTTCCGAAGATGACTTTATCGTCCAGGTTCGGTGCGTTGTTTCCGTCGCACACTTTCCAGCCTTCAGGAATTTCCCTTCCTGCAAAGGCTACAATAGTTCCTACGGGTACCGACACCAGCTCCTCATTGGCATAGAGTTTATTTTTAACTACCGTTTTTTCAGAATTAATTCTGATCAGTTCCTTCTTCAGGCTGTCTACGATCTTCAGTTCATTTTTAAGCAGTTCAATAGTCTCCTCCAGCCTTACCACTTTAGCCATCAGCTGCTCGAAGATTCCGGCATTCGATTTAATGTTTCTGAAACTGCTGTTCTCCGATTCAAAATTGTTTAAATAAAATCGTTCGTCCATATCGTTGTCTTATTTATTGATAATAATAAAATATTTTTCCTGTCCTGAGGTAAAACCGGGCTCTGCCGTTCCGGTAGCCGGGGACATTTCTGTATTCCAGGTAAAACGGATAAGATCCCGAAGGAAAAAATGGATCATCATTTTTCGCCACAAAGCCGGAGATTTCAATATCGATCCACTGGTTTTCCGTGAGGACGGCATGTTCATATAAATTAATTTTGAGATTGTGATCTTTAACGGTATAGAGTTCTCTTCCTTCCCTGTTTCTTATTTTGATATTCACGGCCTGCATGGCATCCTCCCTTAATATCCCCATCTGGCCGGAAGTTATTTCAAAAGATGTATTTTGTACAAATGCAATCTCTTCCCTCCTGTTGTTCATCATTCTAAGGATGACCTTCTGGTTGAAGTTTCTTTCGCCGTTATAGAGAGTATCATTCCCGAAAACAAACACTTCAAAAGGGCAAATATCTGCCCCACGGTTATCCTGTATAGGGACCGTACGGTCGATACTTACCGATTTGTCGCCGGACAGAATCATGCCCTTCTGATCGCCCGTTTTCAGCGTACAGTTTGTGAGTTCCAGCTGCACAAACATTCTGTCCTGATTCCTCAGATTGACTAACCCCACAAATGGAAGAGGGATGGAAATTTTGCGACCTTTTATCATGGCTGTCCCTGCTTTTATAGCTATAGAGAAATCATCCCCTTCCGTGCTTACGGATGCGGTTTCAGGAACGCTTTCTTTCAGCTGAAAAAATCCTTTTTTGGCTTTCAGGATAAGATGGACATTCCTGTCAGGATGAAATTCGATAAAGTAGGTATCAAGATCAATATCCAAGAACAATCCCTTCGTGTCATCATCCAGAAAGAGCCGGTCCTGATACCCGGACTTATTGTAAAGGCTGAACCCGATCGTACTGAAGATCGACAGATGGTCTGCATTCTGATTACTGCGTATTTTTTCCAGAGCAAATGCATTCACTTCCTCCTGGATGCTGAGATCGGAAAATTTAATGGTAAAATTTTTTCCGGCCTGCAGCTTTATTTTGCTGACGGATCCCAAAGAAAGTTCAATATTGCTTATTTCTTCATTAAATAAAAAAGCCTTTACCCTATCCCGGCTGATCTTCACCGTCATATTATACCAGGTATCGGGAGTAAGCGGTTCGGTGGGTTGGTCTGCCACCCATAAAACATTATTCCTGACCGACAGGCTGTACTGGTCAGCAATTATCAGGAAAGAATCATCCGAAACGGCACCCGGTACAAGTCCGTAATTAAAAAACAGGTTGATGATATACGATTTATCAGGTTCAATGATAAATTCACCGAAGGTAAAATATATGGAATTACTGTTTTTCAAAAACAGATAGCTGCCTCTCAGGGTATCGAAACTAATATCCGAGTCCTGCAATTCGGAAGCTACCGTAACGTTTCCGTCCGTATTGATAATCTGCCGGTTTTCCAGGCTGTCCAGGGGGAAATGATAAGAGAGTATATTGCTCATCGTTTGATGGGATTATAATTGGGTAGATTTAATGGATATCCAGCCTTCTTTTAATATTAACCCGGGAATACCGGGGTTTGAAATATTAAAATCCGTAATGGACATTTTGCTTCTTTCGATAAACTGAACCAGCCTTTCATTTTCTTCCGTCAGAAATTCCAGGCTGATCAGTTCCCGGTATTTTTCCGCATCTACATAATACAGGTTTTCGTCCGGGAAAAATGCTTCCTGTGCAATAAGTCCTTTGGTTTTCAACAGGTCGATCTCCTGCTCTTCCAGACCTTTTAAGGCCAGGTCCTGGGTGATACGGTTGGGGACAGGTTTATTTTCCTCAGAGAGCTTTTCTTTTTTTGTTTTTTTCAGATCGATCCAAGACCATCGGTAGCGCTTATCCTTTAACAATGAGAGCTGTAGATTTTCTTTAGGGGTTACCACGGGAGATGTAAGCAGTGTAAGTTCGATCTTCCGCAGCGCATACTTGATTTCGTTGTAAGGCAGGCTGATGTTTTTTTCGGGTAAAATTCCGGATTTCACAAAGAGCCCGGCTTTGGGATGGAGTAATGCGATAATGGATTTTTCGGGTCCGTTAATGGTGGCAAACCCATCTGCATCTTCCGTTTTTGCAGCCATCGGCAGGTTTTGGGAACCGTTTTCCTGCGGGATGATGTGCAGGTCCTGCAGTGTTTCCCAAATCAGATTCCCCTTTTCGGTAAACTGCTTGAGGATGTACGGCCTGGAGATATCCCCTTTTTCATCGAGTACCTCCTCAAGCAGACGGATAAGGGATTCAAACCGGTTGCCGGCGGAATTCCCGTTTTCCTCCTGTATGGAAAATGCTTCCGGATTGCCCGGATTTATCAGAGCGGCAAAACGGCCCAGTAAGAAATCCATATCGGAGCTGATCAGATCATCCGGACCGAACAATGCGGAAAGATTCTGCATTCTTCCCCTAAGATTGCTGCTTACGGAGGCGCTTACTTTTTCAAGCGTCTCCGTATTTAAAATATCAGACAGCCGAAAGCTTTCATCAACGGCCGATTCCAGGGTCTTCCTGATGGATAGAGGATTTTTCATTTTTCTTCCGGCAGCCTCAGGGTTCAGCATATTTTTTACATCCTGATAGATGGTAAAGCTTTTTCGGGCAGCGGAACTCAGGCCGGAAACGGTTTCACTATTGATGTAAAGCGTCCGGCTGTTAAAATCACGGCCCTCCTCCTTATGCCAGTAGCCGATGAGACCGTCATTGTACTGGTTGACATCTCCGAAACGGATCGGAAACCTGATGTTGCAGAGCCCGCTTTCGTGAGCGGAATGATCGAATACAATATCTCTGTTTTTAACATTATATACAGGTTTTCCTTTGGAAACCAGCCGGTAGTCTATTTTAGCGATTGCAATCGGGATGGAAGCTATGGTTTCCATCAGGGACGGATTCTGATAATTTTCCGGAGCGATATGTTCCAGATTACGCTGAATTTCTTTAATGACCTCAGCTACAAAGCCGGGCTTTTTACTCTGCCTTAAAAACCACTTCACCGTATTTCTAAGATCGGGATTTTCGATTTTTTCAACGCCTTTTTTATCTTCCTGGCCGGAGGCAATATGAAAGGGCGTAGATTCCCATTGACCTTCGCTATTTACCGCACCGATGTGCAATCCTTCACTGTTGAAAAATTCAAGATGCTGATTGATAAAAACCGGTATAACCCATCCGATCACAGGACTTTTTACCGAATCTGAAGTATCATAGTCGAATTTAACATCCAGCGCAGAAGGCTGCAACACCCTCGGCGGCAGGATCACCCAGTTTTTCCTGTCGGTAAAGGTTTGATTTTTTGTGGTGATGATCTTATCCGGATAAATTTTCTGCTCACGTCCGAAACTGTCTGTCACCCTGAGACGGCTTATGCTCAGCGCCCCGTTTCTCAACGGATTGAACGTAGATAAATGATTGGCTGATAATAGATTGATGTTTGCTTTATGATTATTCAGCAAAGCAGTAAGCTCACCGGCTGCCTTTTTGTGATTCCGGAAGCCATTGGGAATAAATGGCAGCACAGACAGGGCATGGCTCCGCTGGATCATCAGGTTGTTAAAGTCGGAAAGCGTAAACTCAAACAGATTGGTTTTTTCAAGCTTTACTCTGTATTGTTCCAGGAGGTTATAAATCGGCTGATTATGATCTGCTTCCCTGAAGGTTTCTTTTGCTTTCTGAATTCGATCGAGTACGAAATCTTTCAGTGAGCTGTCTACGAGTGAGTTTCCGTAATACTGGTTTCCGGAGGAGTTATAGGCAATATTGTCCAGCTTGTAGTCCTTAATAAGGTCTGCATTCTGCTCATCCAGCCGGTAGGTATCAAATAAAAAGTCTGAAGAGAAATTTTTATCTGCGGCGTTGAGGTAATGCCCGTTCTTTTTGGGCAGGAACTCAGCATGCCATTCAACTTTACAGGTTTTCCAGAGGTTACTGGCCACTTCAGTCACCGGAAGCGTATTGTCCCGGAGCATTTTATCGATGAACCGCTCTATACTGTCTTCCATTTCAATATCAGTACCTTCCGTTGCGGAGGAGCCGGTACCGGCATCGAAGGTCCGGATGAGGGCATTTTTATCGGAGGTTGAGACAATGACGGTAGGTGGCAATGCTTCATAAAAACTAAGTTCATTCTTCTTTTCTACCGTTACCTTTGAAAATGCAAGATTCTTCAGTTCTTTTTTTACGGATTGCTCATCATAGTCTTCATACATCGACGGCAGATGTTTCAGGCATACGGCTTTCAGATCCTCTATTCTCCGGATCTGTTTATTGATGAGGGCTTCGATATCTCTGCTGCCTTTTATCCGGTATTGAAGTTCTTCGGTTGTAATGTTGATCTTCTCTGCCAGCTGCCTGCAATATATTTCTTTGTATCGTAAAGTCTCTATTTTAGCCTCGATCTGTGCAAGAAATCCGTTTGCGCGGTTATCGGCAGATCTTTCTACAAAGACTTCAGACAAATAATTGGACCAGTCGATATAGGCACATTCCAGATCGGAATACAAATGATGGTGAGCCTCATCACATGCTCTCTGCAGGTGGTTAAGCTGCCGCAGATCATCCGAAAATAATTTTTCAATCTCATCGATCACTATGGCACTGTCTACAGGCAGATCGGGAGCCATCACGTGCCATCCTGAAAATCCGGTGGTCACGCTGAACTGTTTTTCGTGCTGCTGATGGCGCAGGCGGGAAACCCAATCCAGTTTCTGATCGCTCAGACTTTCCATATTAAGTACGGACTCTATCTGCTCTTCTTTTCTCAATCGCTCGACCAGCGTTTCGCCTTCATCACTCAGATCTTCAAGGATCAGTGCCGTTAAAGCTTCCGGAAGCGTATTGGCCACCGCAATATTCAGGGCTCCTGCCTGTTCATGAATTTCTTCTGTCTTAATAATGAAGTTACCGGCAACAACCGGCATCGACCCGTCTCCTTCCACCCAGCCGATGATCAGATAGGTTTCGCCTGGTACCGGCTCAGGGTCATGAAAACCAAATATGCTTCGACAGTTACCGAAATGGACATCGAATGAAAGACTTCCCCAGCCGACAGCAGTTAAATTTCCAAGATGCCCGGAAGATCCGGGGCCCTTATTTTTCCATTCATATCGGGAATATTTCCTGCCGATGTAGCTGAACGAAAAATCTCCCTCAGGCTTTCCCCTGAGATAGCTGCTTGTTTTACTCCGGTCCAGATCAGGATCATTGACATCCCACAGGTAATCGCTTTCGACGATCCACTCCCGGTTTCCCCGCCTGATATACCATCGGTCGGGCGCGGGCGGCAGATTTCCATGATCATCAAATTTCTTAAAGAACCCGGGCAAAACGAAATGGATATGAACTCCCTTTTCCAGATAAACGGCATTGTCATAAGAAAACGGACGCGGGATGACGGAGCTTGTATCGAAAGGTGTATTGGGATTTTCAAATACATTTTCCGGTGCGTTCATCCACGGGATATTTTCAAACTGGATATCCTGGCCGATGATCTGCTGCGGCTGATCCAGGTACAGGGCATTGATCTGTAAAGGAAGTAATCGGGGCATCAATGATTATTATTGAACAGGCGTTTCTTCTTTTTGTTCTTTTTCTTTTACTGCTTCTCCTTCAATGCCAGGAACCAGGAGCTGGCTATTGGCTGCAATGCTTGTTTTCACCTCTTTTAACAAGACACTAAAGTTCTTATCGACATCCTCGGCTTCGTAATGAATAAGAGAGGCTTTTTTGAACCTGATGCCCAGCGATTCCAGGAAAGAATCTTCCGTTTGTAAATTTCTATTATCGATTTCCGCCTGGGCTTTGTCAACTTCTTTTTTGGCTGATTCCATCTCTGAAGTCACTTTTTCTTCTTCAACCCATCTCATATAGGCTTTTGCCAAACTGAAATATTTTTTTAGAGCTTTGTCTTTTTCTTCGCCGTCCGGTTTACCTGCCCATGCTGTTTTTGCATCATTAACATCTTTTTTATCTACCCTGTTTTCAAGAGTCAGGTAATACAGATTACGTTGCTGTACCCCGTTTACATCACAGCCCAGCTCCCCTTTCAGACCTTCTATATTTGCGAACTCAAGGGCAGACTGGATGCTTTCGTTTTTTATCCTGCTGCTGTCCACATTCCCTTTTCCGATCAGCCTTTTGTCTGCACTCATGTAAAGAGCCTGGATATCCACGCCCAATACTTCTACATTGCCGTATATGATGGTGTTTGAGGCATTCACACGTACTTCGGTACCGGCCGCCGGATCCGTGAAGACAAATCCTTTTTTCCGGTCTGTGCAGTTTTTAATATCAGAAATATCGTAGATGAGATCGCTGTCGGAAGCCTTCAGGCTATCTCTGAGATCTTTGTCATCACTTCCGGTCAATGCATTTTTTTCTATCTCTTTGCTATCATTGCCTGTACCGACGGTTATTTTTCCGTATTTATCGGTATTCCCGTTCACTGCAAGAACCAGATATGCTTTATCAGCGTTAAAGACTCTTTTAAATTTTTTTAATGCCATGTTTAATATGATTTAAAAATTATTGATGTTTTTTGACCATGAATATATTATATACTTCCAGCGACCTTCAGGTAGTCAGCCTGATACCTTTCGCAAAACTTTAAAACAGCCACGCAGAAAAGACAACGGATGCCCGGGTATCCTTTCAACAAAAGTAATGACTCCGCAAAGCATTTTCGTACGTATAAATACGGATTTTCAGAGTAAAAAAAGTTTTAGGTCGACGGAGCTTAAAAATGCATGCGGCATATATTTTAATCAGAAAATTAAAATTAAGAGCCTGTATAAATTTACTTTTATATTTTAACATTAAGAATTTAAGGTATTTTAGCTCGAAAAAATCAATGTGTCGTTGCCTGTCGACATTCAATTAAACCAATTGAAACCATCATATTAAAGTGAAGAATAAACAAGGTTTATTTAATTCAGAAAATTAAGAGAAATAACGAAACACTTGCTGAATTAAAATCTAAACCGGTTGTTACCCGATCTGAATTTTATAATAGTCAATCCACCGCTTCATGTTTCCAACCATCCTTTTCAGATGATCTTCATTCAGGAAAATATTTGTCCAGTAGTCAAACCTGTCGCATTGTACACTAATATAGTAGGTCATAATGGCTAAACATGTATACGGTAAAAACTTTTTTTCTTCGTTACTGATTTCCGCTACCGTTTCATATCCATTCAGGAAAGCATCTGCTTTTATCCTGTATTCCTCTTCATTTAAATGTGTTGCCAAGAGCTGAAACAGAAAATAAGAAATATCAAAACATAAATAACCGTTGCCACAAAAATCAAAATCAAAAAATGTTACTTCTTTCTCATCTTCAAAGTGCAAATTGTCAAACCATACATCAAGATGAACGGAGCCGTACCGCATTTTATCTTGGTCACTGTTTTTCATTTTCAGCATTAAAAAAGCAGAAAGGGTTTCCAGGAATTCAATTTCGTTCTTATTTTTACTGTAGAACTCTTTTATTTTTAAAACAGGGTCTGTAAGTAAGTTCCGAGCATCATAAGACTGTCTCATCAGTTTGAAATTTTCTGTCGACAGATGGACTTTCGCCAGCTCCCGGCCAATCAGAAAACTGGTCTGAGGTGAAAATTTTGCGGTCTTTACTCCTTTCGCATAAGAAAATAAAACCCCGAATCTCTTTCCTTCGCAGGCTTCAATTTCCTGAATAAAACCGTCTGAAGTATCCGCTATCGGAAAAGCAACCGGCCGGCCGGCTCCCTTAAGATATAGTAAAAGTCTTACTTCTTCTTCAATTTCCAATTTTGTTCTCCAATTATGGGTATATACCCTAAAAACATATTTGTCATCACCATCCCGAATAATATATAAATGGTTCATAGCAAGACGAAATATTCTGCATTCCGTATTTTTGCTTAATCCATATTTTTGCCGAATAAATTGACCAAGTCCATCTGGTGAAAGTGTACTGTTTATTGCCGGAAATTTTCCTGTCATGAATCGTAGTTTGCTGCGGTTAAATGTTTGCAATTTCGTTAAAATTTATCGGCTTTGCTTCTATCAAATCGACATTAAATGCAATCCAGATGGTATTCAATATGTTAAGAATATTCGAAAGCAGAAAATCAGGCATATCCCTCACTTTCTTAAATCTTGTTCTTTTATAATTATTACATTATGAATATTTTTTATGAGAATAAAATAATATTCATAATGTCTAAAAGCTTGTATGAATTCTTCGAGTTGAGATTTTGCAATGATCTGTTTTTTACCAAGTCGTAGCGTTTTAATTTTATCTTCTTTGATAAGTTTCCTTACAGTGGAATCACACATGTTCAAAAAGAATACAAACCTCTGATATACTGAGGTAAGATTTTGCTTTTAACTGTTCTATATCAAAGGTAATAGTAGTATTTTTGAGTTTACTAACTTTTGAATCAATACTAAATTCTTCTTTGGATTGAATAAGAGCCTGTTTAAATTTTTTTCAGTAATAATTTTATGGCAGATAATTTCACCATGTTTTCAGCAGATTCCATGAACAGCTCATAGTTTCTGCAAAGCCTTCTGTCATTGTCGAATCAGGATAAAGTGCGTTTAATGATTCATCTTTTCGGTATGGGCTTAAACTCTTTCTTACTGCTGTCACTATAGTTAATTGCATTTCAAATGATACGCAGATCATGTTTTCGTTTCCTGTCATCAAATTCTAATGTTTTTTTTATAAATTGCCACTGAGTTTGGGTTAGATCGGTTGAATACATTGACGTTTTGTTTTGCAACCTTAAAATGGCAATTTTTTCCCAGTTTTTAACCCTTACTCTTTTTTTATTCAAATTTTTAAACAGGCTCTTAGAAAAGAATAATTTATTTATTGATTCTAATAGTACAGGAGGATTTGGAGCTGAAGGAATTGCTCCAAATCAATTTAGTATGGGGACACAAATTATGGTAAGATCTGGAGTGTAATGGCAAGGGCCAGATTCATTTGCAGCAATAATTTATGATAATAATGGTCAAGCTATAATACACAAGTTTGACACAATACCAGAAAAACCATTGCTTTTTCGTTTTTTTAGTAAACAAGGATTTGGCGCGTATTACAATGGAAAGACAATTGAAGAGGTAGAAAGCGAAACTGGACTCAAAAAATATTCTTTTCTAATTAAATCTGTGTTAAATACATCGTATTATTGACCAAATTTTTTGCTAATGTATATCAATTCAGCACAGGCAAGAAAGTCTATTAAAAATTTTAAATGAAGATATATTTTTTTTTATTCATCCATTTATTTACATTCTATTTCTCACAAGAAAGTAAATGTTCCCGTTTTATAGATTCCCTTAACACTTCTTACTTTGAAAAAACACCTGTATTATCTAAAAAATATAAGACAATACTGGTTAAACAAGAAGATTCATCTAGCACAGCTTATTATACTGGTATTGTCAAGCAATTTAGTAAGGAAAATTATTTAGTTGGAAAATCGTCCGCTTTCTCTAAACGTATTAATGAGTGTGGCTATAAACTATCAGATTGGCAAATAACTGAATTATACACACAAAAAGGATCATTGATAAAAAGAATGTCAGTGTTTTATAATACAATACAATCAGGGGAAGCTTATATGTTCGGTAAACAAAAAAAAGCATTTCGATCCCAGGGAATGGGAGATGTCATGTTTAAATTGAAAACAGAAGATTTTGTGAAAATACTTGAACAAAATAGTATCACACCCAAAAGCACAAAAATGAGAACTGGTACTGGTGGAAAATTATTTATTGAGAGACACATTACGCCATCCGGAAGTTTTTGGGAATATCAATTAATGTTTACCTACGCACCATTTATTTCAATACTTGTTTCAGATGGAGAAAAAAAAGTTCTTGCAAAAAGTTTTACACTAACACCTAAAGATGGAAGTGAAGAAAAAACATTTGAATATCAAAAAGCAAGAGATTCTATTCTCTATCCAAAGAAGGATGGTTTTAATTTCAGTGAAGATCAACTTATGGAAATCTTAAGAAAAAATAACATTACTAAAGAAGCTATTAATTTTAAAAAGTACGCCGGCAGAACATGGTTAATTCAAACAAATGTTGATCCAACCGGAATTAAAAAATTTAAACCCGTCTTGCTTTTAATTGATGATATAAGTGGAAAGATTCTGATAGATATTAATACTTACTCAAAAGATTTATATGGCGAGGAACAATTTAATCAAGACTTCAATAAAATCTTAATTGAGAGGAATAAAAAAAATGTAAACTAATAAGCTCTGAATATGCCCAATACACCAACACCACCATATCATTATTATCCAAAGTTATCTGACTTAATAACATTAGATAATATTCCATCTTCCCTGGATTTTGTGAAAAGTTTTTCCAAAGCATCTTTTCAAAAATATATTATAAGGACTACCAGGCAAGCATTAGCCCATTAGGAGATAGTGCATTCTAGAGCTTATCTATTGTTTCTAAAAGTAGAATTAATTTTAAACTGGTATATGGTTTAAAATTAATTCTGAACAGAGACTGGCAAAATAATACAATATCTTCGTTCCCGGTAACTGTGCAGTATAATTAGCCAGTAACTTCTTATATATCTCAATTCGACTCAGCTAGTCTTCCCTTTTCGGTTGAAGAAATTTTTAACCGTAATATTCTGAATTATATTAATTCACATATTTATGATATAAAATTGAATTACTGCATTTATTTACATTTAATATTTATAGGAATACATTTCAATAAGATATGTAATGACACATATTTCAATTATTTATAAAAACTAAATTCGATTACGCATAGGTATTTGAATTAGACGTTATATTACATTATGTTAAATACCTCATGAACAAAATGTTAAAGTTTATCAAATATTAATCATTTGTATTTCGGGATCACATTTAAATGAATTATTTGCATATATTTAGTAAATCAAATACTACAAAATATAATCGTTGTTTTTAACACAATGAGATATAGAATTAACATTTAGCTCTTAGTAAATAAAGATCTAAGTGGGATATATTACAGAAAAGCTTTCAAAAAAACTAACTTTCAATAACCTGAAAATGCAAACAAAAATACCAACCTCACATTTTTTTACAGATCTAGCATTTACTCAATTTTTAGGCACTAATGTCCCGGATGTAAATACAAAATCTTTTGGACCTTTGGATGATAATAGATTTCAGATTACAACAACTTTTAAAGGAGCTTTAAATGCTTATGCCGTAAAAGAAGGTATATTATTAATAAGTAAACAAGCTGGTTCTACCGATAAAATAAATATTTTGTTAAAACCTACTAATGAAATAGGCTTAGGTGTTAAAATTAAATATTTTGTATACCGAGGAATCAATGCATCTGACTTCTTCAAAAATATCTCAGCCGATTGAAGTATATGCTATTGAGGAAAATAAAACATTTCTTGCAGGAAAATGCTGGCTGAGAAGTAATAATAAAAGATATGAGATAAAGATAGCTTTAGTAAATTGTCAAACTAATTTAACAAGTGGCGTTAATATTGCGAACGAAGGCTTACCATCTTCTCCAGCATCTAAAAGGGAAAAAGCTAAGAAAATATTGAATAATTTCTTAAACCAAATGTTAATCAAATGTGATTTTGTGGAAGCAGATCTACCATTACAAAATGATCCAAAATTTAAGAGTGGTGTAAGTGGCAGTTTCATCGTAAACAATCTTGAAATTGATCCTACAGATGATATGTTTAACTATTGCTTGGGGAAAATAAATCCTTTGATAGGAGATTTAAATGTGAGATGCGTTATTCTATTTTTTAATGAACCGGGCCACAACGCTATTGGAAGATCACAAGGTATTGGAGGAGCTAATGGCGCTTCTATTTTTCGGGATGGTGTTCAAGAAAATACCATTGCGCATGAAGCTTTACATTCAATAGGTCTATATCATTCATTTGATAATAACGGAGAATTTACATTTGAAATATACAAAGTTGACAACATTATGGATTATTTGAAGTTCCAACCGGATTCTAAGAGAAAATTGACATGGTATTGGCAAGATAAAAAAGTAAAAAGTACCAGCAATAATAATAAACTTAAATTAGTATGAAAAATTTTTTATTACTAATAGTCATACTTACAAGTATTACAGTATTTTCTCAGAGTATAGAGAACAAATATCTTATTTATACACTTGATAATGATATAATATACTATAGAAAAATTTTAAATGAATATGAATCTGCAAAAAATACTGCAAGGCAGGAAAATAAATTGTTTATTTATACTGACGGTTCAATAAATGTAGAAAAGTATATATTTAGACCATACTATGATTCTTTGGTATTGAAAAAAACTGGAGATTCAACACTACTAAGAAAAAGTTTTTTTTATATAAAAAAAGACAATATTAAATACTTTCTGACTTTAACCAATGACTGTGCTAATTCCTATTATGCCTTTAAAGGATATAAAGATAATAAATTGGTTATTACCTTTCTTTGGAGCACAGATTACTTCACCAAAGAAGATTTAGTAAAAAAAGAGGCTTTTCATTATACGTTTAAACGTAGTGCTAATTCGGCACCTATTTATGTTTACAATAAGTATGATAAAGTTCTTAATGATAAATTGTACGATCTTGTATATAGCAAGTTTATTGATGAAAATGGTATTTCAAAGGAAAAATTTTATAAAAAAGACTTTCCATTGTCTGAAGGTGAAATCTTTAAAATGCTTCCCAAAAAGATCGCTAATCAGGCGGTAGCTTTAATGAAAGAGAAATATTTTGAAAGGTACACTTTGGTTTGGGATAAAGAAGGAAATATTGTGGATGCGCAAAGAGTAGAAAATGAGAAAATAAATCCTTTTAATCAGGATGATGCAAAATTAGCTGCCAAAGTGTTTGAAATGAAGCTGAAAAATGAAAAACACGAGATAAGAATTGATCGTGTATATATAGATAATGATTCTACTCCCTTATATCATATCCGTTTCAATCCTTATACGCTGGTTGTTAATCCTAAAACCGGAGATATTATAAAGATGGATTACAAACAAAATATTGAATAACTGATTTAACCAAAAACCATAAAAACTTTATTAAATATATGCCAAATATATATTATCCTAAAATATCAGATTTAATTACTCTGGATAAAATACCTGAATCGCTAGGGTTTGTTCAAAATATATCTCAGTTATTGTTTAATAAAATATACTACAAGGATTATCAAGTAAGTTCTAGTCCTTTAGGAGATAATGCATTTCATAGTCTTAGCATTGTATCTAGAGAAAGGATTGGTTTTAATTTGCCTTTCGATCCTAAAATCGTACTGAACAGAGACTGGCAATACTTCATTCCTGGTAACTGTGCAGTATAATTAGCCAGTAAATACTTATATATCTCAATTTGACTCAGCTAATTTTCCCTTTTCGGTTAAAGAAATTTTTAAACGATATATTCTTAATTAAATTAATTTCCATTATAGTGACATATAATTAAATTACTATATTTATTTACATTTAAGTACTAAGTCACAATTAGTTTGCATTAAATTTCGAAAAACGAATATTTAATTGTTTTCCTATATTTGCCATGCATCTGTTTACGGAATAGAATAAAGTATCTTTTTCAAGATAATCTTCAGGATATAGCCATTCTGTTTTCAGCTTTCGCCAGAGCGTTTCTGCAATATTCAAGTGAGGGGAATAAGGTGGCAGAAAGAAGATAAATAGCCCTCTCTGTTCCCAACGGGCTCTATTCTGCTTTACTAGTCTTGACCTGTGAACAGAAGCATTATCCCAAGCCACTACCGTCTTTTTCTGTATTTTAAAAGATAAATCTTCCAGAAAATTAACCACAAATTCACTGTTGATGTTTTGCTCGCTCATCTTCCAATGGCATACATTGGAGCGGTTGATCATTCCAAAAATGTTTGTTTTATAGCCTTTTTCTACATAAACAGCCACTTCTTCACCGGGGAACTGCCATCCGTAAGGAACATAGCCCTGGCTGCTTACATGACTTTCATCTGCATAAAACAGATCAATCAGACCCAGATTTTCAAGGCTTTCCAATTTCTGTAAATCTAGTTTTTTGCAGACATACAGCTCTGCGCTACACTTGCCTTTCGGACGTTTTCTTATCCGTTTATATCTTCCACCAAGCTTTTTAAAAATCGCTTGAACGTTTTTTCGCTCACTTTTTTTCCACTTGCCAACTCCCATTCTGCCTGGGCAGAACATACCTTTTGACGATGCTTTTTTATAGATTCCAAAACCAATTCCTTATCCTCTTCCAAATTCAATAAGCATTTTTTGCCCCGGCCCGGCTTAATAGACAAACCCAATATCCCTTCTTCCTTATATCGCTTCACCCAACCATTTACACTGACATGGCTTATTCTCAAAATACTCCCCACATCTTTTGAACTCCGTCCATCCGATTTTAACAAAATGAGTTGGCAACGTTTGCGTAAGCTCGCATTAGTAGAAGTAACCTGCAATAATTCTAACTCTTCTCTCGATTCCTTACTTAATTCCGGTGTGTTTACTCTACCCATTTTACAAAGATAAAAAATAAGATAATGTATTTATGCCTGAGTGTAATCTTCCCCAAAAACCGAAACGAATATAAATATAGTTTTAAATTTGGGAAAGATGAAACAAAGCAAATTTACAGAGGTTCAGATTGTTAAAATCTTATCTGAACAAAATCAGGGGAAAACG
>CAJYXJ010000016.1 GCA_913778085.1 uncultured Chryseobacterium sp. | reverse complement strand
TTCTCCTTAAATAAAGAATTATTTTAATCCAAACTAAACTGTTTATGCGCACTGTCAGGCTGAGGTTCTCGAAGCCCTTCATGAAGGGTACTGGCGGCGTAAAATCCTTCGAGAGCCTCAGGATGACCTAACGGCAATATGAGTCTGCTTAAACAAAGAGTTATTTTTAATCCAAACTAAACTGTTTATGCACACTGTCAGGCTGAGGCTCTCGAAGCTTTGCTACCATCTGTGAAGATCTAAAGGCAAATCTATGGGAGATTTTAACCGTGAAAAAACGAAGGGCACTTTTCAAAATCATTTCGGACATTTGGTGCGGATATAATCGGAACCGTAATCCCGGAACAGGATCTTGCCGAAATTTTTATCGGAGAAATGATGGCAGCCTAACAGGATTACAACCTGTTCATCATCAGTTCCTATAGGCATAAATACATGTGACAACTAAAAGCCCGCATAAGCTTCGTTTACTGAGGCTTATCCCTATCTTTTGAGATTGAAAACAATTAACCGTTATCATAACCGGGAAAACTCCCGGCATCCAGCTTCCCTCTTCCAGCCTTTTAAACCGGTTTCTGTTAATTACTTATCAATCAATATAAAAGATTCAGTACCTCGGAACTTTTTTGTACGATAATTGTATTTAACCAAACATCACCAATCTAAAATAATAATACAATGAAAAATTTAATTGCAGCAGCAGCATTTATCGCAGGCGGTTTCATCACGGTTTCTGCGCAGACGACGACCACAACCCGAACCAATACCGGAACCACGAACAACGGTACCGGAATCATGAATAACGGGACCAATAATACGTTGAACGGAAACGGTCTGCTGAACAACGGAACCACCGGAACAATCAGAACAAACGGTTCCCTGAACACCGGCGCCGGAACCCTGAACACAGGTACAAACGGTACTTTAAACACCAACAGTACACTCAATAACGGCACCTTGAACACCGGCACCAACGGTACCCTGAATACCAACGGTACATTAAACAACGGCATCGGACCTTTAAAAACCGGAACCAACAGTAATAATACTGTAAAATATGGAACTACCGGGACCTTAAATACCAGCGGGACGATGAATAACGGTACACCAAAATAAAATACCAGAAAGTAAAGAACAAAGTAACCGGTAAATAAAAGAAAGGCTGTCTAATTTGGACAGCCTCATTTTTTTGTATTTTATGATATGCAGGTTTGGAATAAAATTTTGCGTCAAAAAAAACTCACGCGGATTTTGCAGATGGCGCAGATTTTTGTGAAAAGTTTTTCAATGCAAAGATGAATTTTCATACGCTGATCTTTAGGAGGCAAAGGCAAATAAAATTTGCTGCGCGAAGCTAGTACGAATGCTTCATCAAATCAGCCTGGTGATTCATCTTAGCTTCCTTAAATATGCAGTTTTAGAGTACATCTTTGCGTTAAAAAAGCCCCACACAGATTTTGCAGATGGCGCAGATTTTTTTATGAAAAGTTTTTCAACGCTGATCTTTAGGAGGCAAAGGCGTTGCATCTTTACCATTCTGATTCAGACCGATCATTTGAAAATTCCCGTGAAGCTGTCTTTTTCCAGCTTATCCAGAGAAAAATCAAAATCGGCTTCTTCCCGATGAGCAACAATTTCCGCACCCAGCTCCTGAATCAGGTGATTGAAGGAAAGCGACTCATACCATTGCTGGTACAGTGCATTGGTAGCCATTACCGAAACTTCCGTATTTCCGGAAACGTGCGAATGTCCGGCACCGAAATTCAGCAATACGAAACATTGTTTTTCATTTTTGGGCAACAGCATCCCTAAAATCATCTGCTTCTGAACCGACTGGCATTTCGCTTCCGCAAAAAGGTTGTTCGGGTTCATCATGTAATCGTAGGAAACAGCATCGCCTTTTCCAATGATGATCTTGTATTCACAGTTGCTGTTACCGTTGAAAACATTGCTCATGACCAGCGTTGGTGCGGTCAGCCCGTGGCTGGCGTAAAGGTATTCCACGGCTCCGTCAGGGGCATTGGTGATATCCCCGGAGTACATCAGCTGACCTTCATTCTGGTTATAGGCGGCATTCCATCCGATCTTTCCGGCAATATTCAGTCCGGAAAGGTCGAGATCAAAGGCACCCCAGGCATTTTTCCAATAAATTCCGACGGCCAGTCTTTCTCCAAAGAATCTTGTTCCTGTCGGAATATTCCCTGCGAACATCTTTTCGGAAGTCGGGAGGGCAAATTCCAGATCTTCGGGAAAATAGAACTTTTTTCCGGACAAATGGTATTTTGATTTTAAATAGGTTAAAATAAAATCGTAGTTCAATCCATTCACTGAAGTTGCTGTCGACTGCTTCGTCCATGATTTACCGTTCCTGATTCTATATACAAAAGTATCCTGGCCGTACATCCTTGCATAACATGCGGACAAAGCCTTAAACAGGGCAAACGGCGTTGCATTTTCCAGCCAGTGCAGGTCGCTGTTTTCCAGCAGCATATTCGTGGCATTATTCAATGGGTTGGAAACCAACGGCTGATGATGGACTTTGGACAGCTTTGAAATTCTGTTAATCGTTTTCGGAGCCCTGTTTTTATAAGCCAGGAACAGAGGCTTGAAGCGGTTGAAAATCTGAGCCAGCTTTTCCAGTCCGAAACTTTCAAAAAGCCAGGTCGGATTGAATTTACTCTGTATGATCCTGTTGATCAGATCATCATTTTTTATAAGTAACGTTTCCCTGGTCGTTTTATAGATCACATACCGGAAAAACTCAACGGGATTTTCAGGAAAAATGTCGTAACGGTCGGCGATTTTAATGATGGCTTCTTTGTTCCGGATATTTTCTTTTCCGGTAAAATTGTAATGCAGATCGTTATGTAAAACGGACAGCACATCATCAATGGTTTCTTCTTTCAGGGCGATGCCGGAACTTAGAAGGGAAAGACATTTTTCAATCATTTCCTTTTCTGTATAGGCTTTAATAACTTTGAAAGTCAGCTTCAGATCCGGCACATTCAGGACTTCATTCGGAATAAAAATCTCACCCCTGAAATCGCTTCCGTAGGTAGAAATATAATGGTACACCTGCTCCAAAAGCAATTGTGCTCTGGTGCTGTCTTTGATCTTCTGCCAGGATTTATGAAAGGTTTTGTTTAAATCGTTTCCGTTCAGCTTTTCCCTGGCGTAATAGGAAAGAATTTGATTCTTTGCCCATAGAGCGCTAGGTTCAATGATAAAACCATCGTCTGAAATAAAAGCTTCTGCAGGAGACTCTTTCGCCAAAACGGCATTGAATAATTGTAGTGTTTTCATGGTTTTGTTTTTATTAATAGGTGAGGAGTAAGTTTTCTTTAAGTGAATAATATAGGAACTCCTTTTACCTGTAGTTTGTAAAAAGCGAGGAGTAATTTTCCAAAAATCATAGGAACTCCCTTTGCTTTAGATCTTTATAAAAAGGCGGAAAGTAAGATCTAAATATAGGAACTTTCTGTGCCATAATTTTTTTGAGGGACAGGCAGGGCTCGAACCTGCGACACACACTCGTAATTTACAGGAACTTTCTTTGCCAATGGCGGAAAGTAATCTGTTGCTCTACCATCTGAGCTACTGCCCCTGCCGTATAAAAAGTTTTCATGGGCCCTGCAGACTTTCACATCTGCAAGGCCGGGTTATTAGTTTATGCTTTAATTAAATAAAAAGATGTGTCTCATCTTTGAGTTTCAAACGCAAGAATTTTATAAATCATTCGACTTCGGAAAATGGAGCGTTTAAAAAATTAAAATTTCATCCGTTAAAAAATTCCCACTGTTCGAAGCGCGACCATAATTTTGAACCGAAGAATGCCTCTTGAACTCGCGCAAGTTTTGGGAATTTTAGGATGAAATTTTAATTTTTAGCGGAAGTTTCCAATTCTTGAATTTTTGTTTCTTTTGTTTCAAGACAAAAGAAAAATCAACCTTTTCTGAATTTCTTCTTTTTCTTCCACGGCGCATTTTTCTGCACATCTCCCGCCATGATACATCCGTACGGCATCACTTCATCCAGAACTTCACACAATCCGTATTCTTCGATCTGTGCCCTCACGTTCTTCGCGCTTTTATAAGCGGTCGGAAGTTCGGAAATATCGATTTCATTGGTAAAGAAACGGACATCCAGTCCCTGGGTTTCCTCGGCAAAGACTTCTTCAATAGTTTTATGCGCCAGTGATTTTTTATGCTGCGTTCTACTGAAATTCCTTCCGGCTCCGTGCGGTGCAAAACCGAGGTTTCTTTCGTTGGTCGTTCCTTTCACGATCAGAACGGGTTCTGACATGTTTAAAGGAATCAGCCTTGGTCCTGTAATATCCGGCAGGAACTTATCGTCCAGTGGAGTGGCTCCTTTCGCGTGGTAGAACAGATCGCCGTCTTTGAAGACGAAATTATGTTCGTTCCAGTACCGGTCTTCTTTCTCAATTTCCATTTTGTTTAAAACGGCATCGTGAATTGAAGTATGGTTCTCTTTGGTCCATGCTCTGATCAGCTGCAGGGCTTCCCAGTACGATTTTCCTTCTTCGGTATCGTACGGGATCCAGGCATTTTCCCTTAAAGTTTCCGGGGAGATCTCCATCCTGAATCGGTTGGCCACCTTCATTCCTTTATCATACAATGCAGCGCCCGGCGCTCTTGATCCGTGGTGCGTTACCAACATCGTATTTCCGGTATTTCTGGAAATCCCGACAAACAGGAAGTGGTTTCCGTCGCCCTGGGTTCCCATATGCGAACGGGCAATGCTGATCAGTTTTTCGTCATTCAAGAAATCGTTTTCCCTAAAGGCATCCATCAGTTCCTGCGACATCGGCATCTGTTCCCCTCGCGGTCTTCCTCCGTACCCGAAATGCGTCACTGAATGGGCGACATCCAGCACGGCTTTAGGATCGGCTTTCCCGAAATCCGTCAGCATCACCGAACAGCAGATATCCGCGCTGTGGAACCCCGGGTGGATGGCATTTTTTGCAACCACCACACCTCCTACCGGGATATTTCCCGCAGGACCTGTAGGGCAGGCGTCCGGCATAATGGCACCTTCGATCAGGGTCGGGGTTTTCATCAGCACTTTCATGGTGTTGATTACCTTTTCTACATTATCGTTTTCGCTTTCGTGCTCTGCTCTGATGTTAATTACGAAGTCCTTTGCTGTTTCATGCAGTGGAACCAGTTCGGGCTGTCTGAATGGCTCCAGATATATTTTGATCTGGCCCTCGTCCAGCTGATTTTCATTGATGAATTCAATGGCTTCTTTAAACCATTTGGCCGGTCTGTACCCTAATTCGATTAAGTTATTTCCGTTAAATTCCATGAGTTCTTTCATTTTGTTAATGCAAAGTAACGGAGTAAGTGTGCAATCTTTTTGCGCAGATCGGTTTTTTTTAATTATTTTTGAAAAAAATTATAAACGATGTTATTTGAACAGTTAGAAAAATCGGCAGGAGAAATTTCTTTTAAAGAGGTGATTGCTTTTATTGATGAACATTACGATTTTACCCCGACGAAATTTACCAACGGGAATGCGGTGAATGAGGCCGGGCAGAACAACGGTTCGTGCAAAGTTTTCAGCTTTGCGCAGTTAAATGGTCTTTCAAAACAGGAAACCCTGAACCTTTTTGGAGAATTTTACCGGGAAGACGTGCTGAAGAATCCGGAAGGAAACGATCACCAGAACATCCGTAATTTTATGCAGACCGGCTGGGAAGGAATTGCTTTTGAAGGGAAGGCCTTGCAGCGAAAATAAGTTATATAACCTTAATGGGTGGTGTTTAAACCTCATAGGTTTTCAAAACCTATGAGGTTTGGAGGAAGGTCTGTTGATGTTATACCTCCACGTGAGGGATGTGCAGGGCCCGACCGGAGGGAGGGGTCTCAGGCGCGGCGCTTGCGCCGTGCCTGAGACCGGAACGAAGTGGAGCCTGAAGCAGCCCGGCCCGGAAAAGTGATGGCTTTTGCCAGGGCTTCCGGGACACGCCCGAATCTTAAAAATTGAAACCATGTCATCGAATAAAAATGCCCTGATCCGCTATAAGACCCTGGACAAGTGCCTGAAAAACAAATACCGGAAATACACCCTGGAAGACCTGATCGACGAGTGTTCCGAAGCCCTTTTTGAATTCGAGGGAAAGGAATCTTTCGTCAGCAGGCGGACGGTACAGCTCGACCTGCAGAATATGCGAAGCGAAAAGTTCGGTTACGAAGCACCGATTGAAGTCTACGAACGGAAATACTACCGTTACAGCGATCCCGACTACAGCATCCATAACATTTCGGTGAATGAAAGCGACCTGAAAGCAATGAACAATGCCGTACAGATCCTGAAGCAGTTCAAGGATTTTTCGATGTTCAAGGAAATGAACGGGGTGATCCAGAAACTGGAAGATTCCATCCACTCCACCAATCAGAAATCGATCATTCACCTCGACAAAAATGAACAGCTGAAAGGGCTGGAGTATATTGATGCCCTGTACGACGCCATTCTTCATAAAAAAGTACTGAGGATTACCTACAGAAGCTTTAAGGCAAAGGAATCCGATTCTTATGTGGCGCACCCGCAGCTGCTAAAAGAGTTTAATAACCGGTGGTTTCTGATCTGTCTTCATAAAGGAAAAGAATATAACCTGGCCCTGGACCGGATGGAAGACATCCAGGTGGAGGAAAAAATAGAATACATCGATATGAATCTCGACGGCGACGAATATTTCAAAGATATCGTCGGAGTGAGCGTTTCGCCCACAATGGCCCCGCGCAATGTCGTGTTTTTCGTGGATTCGTCCAATGCACCTTATGTGAAGACCAAACCGTTCCACAGCAGCCAGGAAATCGTAAGCGAGACTGAAAAAGGAACCGTTTTTAAAATCTGTGTCCAGCTGAATTTCGAACTGGAAAGGCTTTTGCTGGGTTTTGGGGAATGCCTGATCGTTCATAAACCGAGAAAGCTGAGGTTAAGGCTTGAAGAAAAATTTAAGGCTGGTCTGAAAAACTATGAGGAACTTATCGTTCCGGATGAAGATTAATGCGGTCGAATTAACAGCTTAATCAATAAAATTAATGCAAAGTCTGATGCCACTCGTTCAATTTTTAAGGGAGTAAAATAAAGCGACAAAGCCGCCGATGAAACGGACAGATAAAACATGCGCTTCATCTGATCAGCTTGCTGATCTCTTCTTTGCTTCCTCTAATGATGCAGTCATAATAATCAAACTTTGCGTTCAAGAAACAACAGCTGCAGGGAGGAAGGTAAAGGTTTGATGCTGCTTAATCCTGCGCAAGAATTCATCCTGCATCGTTCTGTAGAATCTTGTACCATACCAGATCATAATGGCTCAGAAATTGTATTGCATGATCCAATAAAAATAAACATTATGAGATCCAGAATACTGAAAGCCGTAGTAGCGATGGTAGCCCCTTTGGTTATTGAGTTTATCGTTAAAAAAATATCGGAAAAGATTGACCAGAAAAGTCAGCCGAAAGAGCCGAAAAAACTGCCTGCACCGGCCAACTAAATAAAGATGCAGTTTGATTTAAAATTATAAAAAAGAGGCTTTCACGACGAAAGCCTCCTTTTTTTATGTAAACTGAGGTGGTTTCGAGAACTTCTGCCGTTGATTGGATTATATAAAATCATAAACTCCGTTTTTCCATCCCAGTACCTTGGATGAATCTGCCCTCAGCCAGTTTTTGAGAATCGTAGCATAGACTTTCCTGAAATCTTCGGAGTAAACCAGGTCGCCTTCATTCAGGTGCTGCAGATCGGGAAGGGCATTCAGGAGGCCTTTTTTTTTCAGTCCGCCACTGATGAAAAACATCTGGTTGGCCGTTCCGTGATCGGTACCGTTACTGGCGTTCTGAGCGACCCGCCGACCGAATTCCGAAAAGGTCATCAGCAGGATATTCTCGAAAAGCCCGTTGCTTTTCATATCGGCCACGAAGGATTTTACCGCTTCATTGATGTCCGAAAACAGTTTTTGCTGCCTTTCATTTTGGTTCACATGGGTATCAAAACTTCCGACGGACAGATAATACACCCGGGTGTTAATATCGGATTTAATCAGCGAAGCTACGGTTTTAAAATCTTTTCCAAGCTGGGAGTTCGGATATTCCTGATTGGTCTTTTTGGCTTGGCTTTTCTCGAAGATATAACCGGCATTGGTGATGGTGGAACCTAAAGTCTGATAAAGATAAGATACCGTTTCATCATCGTGATGATGATCATACAGCGATTTGAAATATTTTTCCTGACTGGTCTGATAAAGTCTTTTCGGATCTTTAAAAGCAAATGCTTTATTGTTTTCTCCCTTCAGGGCAAGACTGAGCATATCGTCTACCTCCAGTGCCTGGGTAGGATGTTCGCAGCGGTAGCATTCTTCATCAAGATATCTTCCCAGCCAGCCGGTTTCCAGATACTCGTTGCTTTTGCTGGCGGATTGCCAGATGTCCATACTCCTGAAATGGGACTTATCGGGATCCGGATAACCGACGTTATTCATTACCGAGAGTTCGCCGTTATCATAAAGTTCTTTGAAGTAGGAGAGGGAAGGATTGATCCCGGCTTCATCCGTTAAGGGCAAAGAATCCTGAATGGCAATTTTTTTCCTTTCGCGAAAGTAGATATCGTTCCGGGAAGGAATAATGGTATTGAGACCGTCGTTTCCGCCGGTAAACTGCAGGACCACCAGGATTTTCTGGTTGGGTTCAAGCGCGTCGTCGAAGGTCATCGCTTTCAGGAAATTCGGCATCATGAATGACGCTGCGGCCAGCGAGCTTATTTTAAGGAATTCTCTTCTTTTGATCAACATACAAATCAGGTTTAAGGTGAAAAAGATGAATGTGAAAATGTTAAATGTACCGGTTTACATTAGTTGGTATTCCGGAGTGGACATCAGGTTGATGATATTCATTTTCACCGAATGGTCCGAGAAGTTTTTTACAGAAGCCAGATCGAGCGACCTGCCGTTCTGAATGAGGTAATCTTCCGGATTCTTTCCGCTGAAAACCTGCTCTACCCGGGACCAGTCGATGGTGATATTCGGGTTTTTGAAGCTTTTGGCCAAGGCATTGGGATTATTTTTCAGTCCCATATCCAGATCATCGTCTTCCTTCGGATGATAGTCCAATGGCCGAAGGCCCGACCAGATCTGCGGGATTTGCAGTCTCAGCATCAGGGTGGAGCTGTCGATCCACGATTTTCCGTTCGGCCATCCTGCCACATTTGGCGGATACAGCAGCATTTGGCCCAGCAGCTTTTGGTAAACGATCAGGTTTTCCGGATTTTGGATGTTCATTGGCAGTGCCCGCATCATTCCGGCCATTAGTTCAATCGGCGACTTGATTCTGGTGCCGATATTTTTTTTGTCGTAAAACCATGTGCTTGAAAAAATGGTTTTCATCAGCTTTTTGATGTTGTAGCCGGATTGATAAAAATCTTCGCTCAGGTCGCTGATAATGGCATCATCTACATGTTCATTCACAAAAAACCGGTAAATTTTAGAAGTGATGAATTTAGCGGTGGCTTTCTGCTCAAGAATCATATTTAAAATATCGGAACCGGTAAAATTTCCCGTATTTCCTAAGAATGTTTTGCTTCCTCCATCGTGAACTTTTATTTTTTCTGCAAAATTTCCCTGTTTATCATAGCTCCAGCCGGTAAAGGCCCTGGCGGCTTCACGGATGTCCTTTTCAGTGTAATTGCCGCGGCCCATAGTGAAAAGCTCCATTACCTCGCGGGCAAAATTTTCATTCGGATGGTCTTTTTTATTCTGCTGGTTGTTCAGGAAATTCAGCATGGCCGGGGTCTGGCTGACTTCAAACAGTAAGTCTTTGAAGCTTCCCAGTGCATTTTTACGGATTACATTCAGGATCTGACGGTTGAATTTCGGATTCTGAACCCTTGAGGCGAAATGCCCATGCCAGAAAAACGCCATTTTTTCCCGCATCTGCTCCCTGCTGCTTACCATCTTACTCAGGAAATTGAGATTCAGCTCTTCAACCTGCTGGCGATAGATTTTCTGCATCTCTTTTTTCTTTTCCGCAGGAGAAGCCGCAGTCATCGTATTCATTGAATTTCCACCGGTCATCATGGAACCGTCGGTTTCCGGAAGGTCAGGCGTCTCATAATTGATATAATGGAATGCTTCTTCATGGAAAAGATCGTCCATCAGGGTTTTCGTATCTTTTTTTGCGAGATCCCCGAATTGGGCTATTCCCGGTCCGAAGCCTGCACGCCATAAAAGGTGCTTGTTGTTGAGTAATGATGGAGCATCCATACGAAATGTTTACCTTTTGATAAGAACGGCGATGCCAGGTTAAAATTAATAACGGTTAATATTCGTTAATATTAAAGGAAAAATTCTGGATCATATTGAAATCCTTTAAGGCTTCATAAATATGTATTAAACGTTTATTTAATTTTTAAGTGAATATAATTTGTTGAAATTCATAATCTTGCGGTTTATAAAGCCTTCTTAGTGCTTTTAAATGCTCTTATTGGCACGATTTTTACAGTTCTCACCCTAGTAAAATTTAAAATGATCAAGAGTATGAAAATGATTAAACAAGCAATTTTATTTGCCGGAATATTGACTGCAGGAGCGTTGAGCGCACAGAGTGCCCAGATGAACAATATGATCAAGGTGGGAGCAAATGTTGGTTTAGCAGTTCCTTCCGATAATACTTCCATGGCTGTTGGCGTGGATGTAGCCTATCAGAACCTTATTACGCCGGGATTCGGCCTGGGGGTTGCAACAGGATATACGCACTATTTCGGAAAAGACAATAACGGATATACCAACAATGATGTAGGTGTGGTTCCTGTAGCTGCCCTGATTAGAATTTATCCGAAGCAGACCGGGTTTTATTTCGGGACCGACTTAGGATATGGAATTTTAGTAGGGGATAATAAAGTAGCTTCCAATGCAGGACTTGACAGACCTAACGGCGGTTTTTATTTAAAACCTGAAATCGGATACCACAACCAGGATTGGAATTTCTTTGTACAGTACCAGAAAGTATTTGTAGGAAGCAACGGAGATTTACCTAATCAGGACTACAATGTGGGCAACATTGGCGTAGGGTTTTCCTACAATATCCCTTTGGGAAAATAATCAGAAATAGTTAGATTTTTATATAAGCAATTATTAACCAAACCTTTTCGAAATTTTGAAAAGGTTTTTTATTTCTAACGAAAATTTACGAAAGTTATTATTATATTTGATAAAATTTGAGGTTATGATTTTGAATTCAAAATTTCCACTCTATTTACCAGGAGTAAAGAACGGCAGCAATGATAACATTTCGATCATCAGTGCAAACCTACGCGAAGATATTACAACATTAGGCTATTTTGTTTCCGCCAATGGCGGCCTGGAGGTTAAAATCCAGAATAATTATCCTACCAAAGAATTTGCTTCTTTCACGGATATCCTGAAGAAGTTTATACAGGATAACGGGCTGGAAAACGTAAAAAGGCTTGGAATGGCAGTTCCGGGACCCGTACTCTACGGTAAGAGTTCACCGGAAAGGCTGGGATGGAATCTCGACGTTGAAGATTTCAAAAGAGATTTCGATTTTGAAAGAGTAGATATGCTGAATGACCAGGAGTCCTCAGCTTACGGAATGGGGCTTTTAGAGGACAGCGACCTGGATGCGATCTATACCAGCGGGCATTTCGAAAAAGGAAATATGGCGATTTTAGCACCCGGAAACGGGCTTGGAGAAGCGGGATACTTCTTTGACGGAAAATACCTTCGTCCATTCGCTACGGAAGGAGGGCACTCCGAGTTTTCTCCAAGAACCAATGTGGAGGTAGAGTTCTATCAGTTCCTCAATAACTTATATGGAATTGTAAGCTGGGAAAATGTACTGTCAAAAGGCGGGTTATTCAATATTTACCGATTCCTCAGAGATGTAAAGAGACACCCTGAACCGGAATGGCTTTCTGAGCGTCTTTCCCAAGGTAATTTCGTTGAGGAATTATACAAGGCAGCCGTTGAAGAAGATGTGCTGATCTGTAAAATCGCTCTGGATACCTTTATCGAGTTTTTGGCGAGGGAAGCCAACAACTTAACGCTTAAGTTAAAGGCAACGGGAGGATTATTGATCTCGGGAGACATTCCGCAGGCCATCGCTGCTTATATTAACAAAGACAAATTCTACGAAAAATATAAGATCAGCGACAAGATGGAAGAGATGCTGAAAAACATCCCTATTTATCTGAACAAAAACGAAAATACGGCATTAAACGGTGCCGCACTCTATACCGCTTATTATCAGGAATAAATACAAACCAGGCTCCGAAGAAATTCGGAGTTTTTTTATGAATGATATTTTTCTTGAAAAATAATTGTATTTATTGATGTACATCAACGCGATCTATCACGGCAGTTAACTACATTTGCACCAGTAAATAAAGAACAAGTAAAATAACTTTTATAATGAAAAAAATATTTTTATTAGCAGTATTGGCAAGCGGTCTTGCATTCGGACAGGCAAAAAAAGTGGTAAGCTCCGATGTACAGTGGTGGGGCTACAAAATCGCAAAATCTGAGGCCAGCTCTCACAACGGAACCGTGAAAGTGAAATCAGGAGATCTTGTGATGAAAGGAAACCAGCTGGTAGGCGGAACTTTTGTACTGGATATGACTTCAATCAACGCAACAGACCTTTCCGGAGAATATCAGCAGAAACTAAACGGGCACCTGAAAAACGGAGACTTCTTTGAAGTTGAAAAATACCCTACGGCAACTTTCAAAATTACAGGGGTAAAGAAAAATAATGATAAAGTGTACAATTCTTTAGTAACCGGTAACCTGACGGTAAAAGGAAAAACCAACCCTATTTCTTTCCCTGCGAAAATTACTTATGTAAACGGAACGGTAAGCTTAATGTCAAATAAATTCTCTATCGACAGACAGAAATTCGACGTAGCTTATAAGTCCACGATGCAGGATGTTCTTGTGAAAGATGATATGGATTTGCTGGTAAAAGTAACAGCTAAATAATTTAATCAAAAAAAGATTGTTAAAAGTGTAGAAGTTCTACACTTTTTTTTATTTTTGTTGAATTGTAAATAAAAAAGAATGAAAAGATTACTATTGTTTGCGATGATGTGCGTAAGTATGTCATTTGTTTTCGGGCAGAAGAAAGGTGATAAAGTGGTAAAGGTAACCTCATCGGAAATCAGATGGTGGGGGTATAAAGTGGTAAAGACGGTTCCTACGACCCATTCCGGAACCATAAAGCTGAAAAGCGGAAAATTTACTTTTGATAAAACCGTTCTGGTAGACGGGGAATTCGTGATCGATATGAAGTCGATTATGGCAGGTGACGTTTCCAGCCAGGATGAGGATATGGTAAAACTGACAAACGACCTTAAAAGCTCTAACTTTTTCGACGTTAAAAAATTCCCGCTTGCAAAATTCCATTTAACCAAGATTATTCCTCTTGCAAACAGCGACTATAACTCTACCGTGTACGGCGATGTAACGATTAAAGGGGTAAGAAAAACCATTACTTTCCCTGCTAACGTATACATTACCCAGTTTACCGTAGTAATCGAATCTGCAAAATTCTCATTGAACAGAAGAGATTTCAAAGTATTCTACCAGTCTTCCCTAAAGGATTACTTCATCAAAAATGAAATGGATATCCAGTTTAAGCTCTCTACTGCGGTATTGGATAATGAAAACAGGACACCTGTAAAAAAGAAAAAATAAGACATTCGTCTTTTAATCGATAAGAATGAGCGGTTTTTCAGAAAGCCGCTCATTTTTTTTGTCCGAATTTTTTAATTTAGTATCATGAAAATATATGTAGTAAGCGGATTGGGCGCAGATTTCAAGGTATTGGAAAAAATTCAGTTTCCGGAACGTCATGAAGTGGTTTTTATAGACTGGCTGATTCCTCACCGCCATGAGGAATTTTCTGACTATGTAAAACGGATGGCCGAAAAAATTGACGAATCGGAACCCTTTTATCTTGTAGGATACTCGTTTGGCGGCCTGATGGTTCAGGAAATCGATAAGCTGAAGCCTGCAAAGAAAGTCGTGATCCTAGGAAGCATCAAATCCGATAAGGAAAAATCCCGGTTGATAAGGACTGGCCAGCTTACCAGGATCCCCAAGATTCTTCCGGTTACTTTTTTTAACGAGAAAACCACCAATATGTATTCGGTAGTCAGGAAATTCTTTGATCCGCGAAATCCGAAAGTCCTGCAATATTTCAGGGTAAGAGATCCTTATTATTTAAAGTGGTCGGTTGAAAAGATCTCCGACTGGAGGTTCGATGAAAATCCCGAGGTTATCCAGATTATGGGTGACCGCGATATTGTATTCCCGATAAAAAATTCCAAACCCGATTACATCATCAAAGGCGGGACCCATCTTTTTCCGATTACAAAATTCAAAGAAGTAGCAGATATTTTAGAGGGGGTGTTAGAATAAAAATTTAATTTAATTTTAAATTTATATTAAAATTTAGGGGTTGATTTTATTTTTATACTGTTTTTAAAAATTTATACTTAATTTTGACGGGGTAAACATAAATTTTTATGACAGTAGGTTTAAAATGGATCGTTTCATTCATCCTTATTGCATTGGTTGCAATAGGAGGATTGTTCTGGAGCCCCATTGTGGATTTTCCGAATACGGGAGAATTTTTAAGTGAAGACAAAATTGTAGGCGCAGATGTTGCCTGGATTTTAGCGGCTGCCGGCCTTGTTTTGCTGATGACGCCGGGTCTTTCCTTTTTTTATGGCGGAATGGTGGGTAAGAAGAACGTTATTTCCACCATGCTGCAAAGCTTTATTGCACTGGGGGTAATTTCCATGCTGTGGGTTGTAGTCGGGTTTTCTCTGTCGTTTGGAGATTCGATAGGATTTACGATCAACGGAGAACATTACGGCATCATCGGGAATCCTTTGAGCTATCCTTTTTTCAGCAGGGTAGGTGTTTTGCCTCACAAAGCCATGGCTTCCACGATTCCTTTTATCCTTTTTGCCCTTTTCCAGATGAAGTTTGCGGTCATCACACCGGCTTTGATCACCGGTTCTTTTGCAGAACGGGTACGTTTTATCTCTTATCTTTTATTCATGGTGCTTTTCAGCATCTTTATCTATACGCCGCTTTGCCATATGGTGTGGCATCCGGACGGTCTACTGAATAAATATTTCGGCGTGAAGGACTTCGCCGGAGGAACGGTGGTTCACATGAGTGCCGGTTTTGCTGCATTAGCGGGAGCGATGGTCGTAGGAAACAGAAAAAGGCCTCACCACGATCCGTCAAACATCTCCTATGTCATGCTGGGAACAGGAATGCTTTGGTTCGGCTGGTTTGGGTTCAACGCAGGCTCGGCTTTAAGTGCCAATGCCACAGCAGCTACGGCTTTCGGGACAACCACTATCGCTTCGGCTTCCGCGATGATGACCTGGATATTTTTCGACCGGATCAATAAAAGAAAAGTTTCTGCATTGGGAGCCTGTATCGGTGCAGTAGTCGGTCTGGTTGCCATTACACCGGCCTGCGGTTTTGTTTCGGTATCGGAAAGCCTTTTCATCGGATTCGTAGCCGCGATTGTTTCCAATTTAATGGTCAACTGGAAAGCATTGAAAAAAATTGACGATACTCTCGATGTTTTTGCCTGTCATGGGGTCGGTGGTATCGTGGGGATGATCTTGACGGCCATTTTTGCCCACGGTGAAAATGCCAGCCTCCTTCATGGTGGTTTTGAAGTTTTTGCCCATCATATGATGGCGTTGGTTCTTGTTTCCCTGTTTGCCTTTTTCGGTTCTTTGTTCCTGTATAAAATTACCGACCGCATCATTACCCTGAGGGTTTCGGAAGAATCCGAAGATATGGGACTTGATATCTCACAGCATGAGGAAAGACTTTGTTAAAAGGTGAATCGTGAATTTTTCTTTGAAAGTGAATTTTGTTACGCAAGTCAATGGTGAATTTTGCTGCGCAAGTGAATTTTCAGTTAGGTAAAAATTGACCATTGACTCGAAGAGATTAACCATTGGTAATAAAACCGGTAAGTTTTGCTGCGCAAGTGAATTTAAAAGTAAATGGTGAATCAAAAGAACCAAATTGAGAATTGACCCGTTAAAAAATCGTTGTTCATATATAGTTTTAAAGAGCCGGAAGTGATTTTTCACCTCCGGCTTTTGCATCTCGATTTATCGTGTATCTTTGTGCTTAGGAAAAATGATGCATTTTCTATATGGAATCAATATCGGTTTTTGAGATTATTAAAGTAGGCATAGGCCCTTCAAGTTCACATACAATGGGACCTTGGAACGCAGCTTCGGCATTTATCAGGATTATAAAAAGAGAAAGGTCAATAGACGAAGTAAAGGAAGTTTTCCTGGAATTTTTCGGATCACTGGCGAAAACAGGGATCGGGCACGGAACCGACATCGCCGGAATGCTGGGACTGAATGGCGAAGATTTCAAAACCATTGATACGACTAAGATTGATGAAAAAGTAGAGAAAATAAAAAGTACCCACATCCTGAATTTGGGCGGCGAAAAAGAAATTCCTTTCATTTACGGCCATCATCTGGTGCTGAATATGCAGAAATCGCTGGATTATCATCCAAACGGAATGATTTTCAAGGCTGTTTTTGAAGACGGAACCGAGCTGATCCAGGATTTTTATTCGGTGGGCGGTGGTTTTATCATGAGCCAGGAAAAAAAGTCAATCGATAAGCATTGTGTCCGTACTTTATATCCGTGCCATAAATCCTCGGATATTGTTAAGTATTGCGAGAAGCTGGGCCTGAGCAGGATTTCCGACCTGATCCTGATGAACGAGGAGAGCTGGAGATCCCAGGATGAAACGAGAGCAGAAGCCCTTTATATCTGGCAGCAGATCAAAGAATGCATTTACAAAGGCGTCAATAAAGAAGGCACACTTCCAGGCGGACTGAATGTTTCCCGGAGGGCAGCCGGAATCAACCGGAAATTACTGGGTGATAAAATTTATAAAAATAAAGACGAATGGTTTCAGCAGGTGGTGGATGCTGAAGAAAACTTTACCAATATTAACAAATGGATTTCATGTTTTGCCCTCGCGGTGAATGAGGAAAATGCAAGCTTCGGAAGAATCATTACGGCACCTACCAACGGGGCCAGTGGAGTAATTCCGGCTGTGCTGATGTACGCGCAGGCATTTACCGATTTTACCAGCGATGATGATATTGTCCGTTTTTTACTGGTTGCAGGTGAAATCGGAACCTTATTTAAGAAAAATGCCACTATTTCTGCGGCGATGGGAGGCTGTCAGGCAGAAGTCGGGGTTTCATCCGCTATGGCGGCCGCCGGTCTTACGGAAATTCTAGGCGGAAGCGTAGGGCAGGTTCTGATGGCGGCAGAAATCGCGATGGAACATCATCTGGGATTAACCTGCGATCCGATTAAAGGCCTTGTGCAGATTCCATGTATCGAAAGAAATACGATGGGTGCCATTAAAGCCATTACCGCTGCCAATATTGCGTTGGAAAGCGATCCTGCGAAGGCAAAAGTAACGCTTGATGAAGTAATCCAGACCATGTGGGAAACAGCCTTGTCGATGAGCGACCGGTTCAAGGAAACTTCGGAGGGCGGACTGGCCATTGCCGTGAATGTTCCGGAATGTTAATCTGAAAAACTTTGTGGTTTTAAATAAAACCGATACTTTTGCCGGAAATTTTATTGAAAACCATGAAAAAGATTTTTACGCTTTTATTCGCCATCGCTTCTATGGCTGCTTACTCACAAATCTCTATTCCTGCAAATTCTTCCAAGGGAACGATTGTTACTCAAAATAATACGACCATCGAATACCGGGATCTGAAATATGAAAAAGGGAAAGTAACCTACAAAAATTCCCAGACCGGAATTGAAGAGTTTTTATATGAGAATTCTGTAAAAAGTATCCTGGAAAATACAAATCCTGAAAATACGGAATCCGTTAAAAGTACTTCGGTATCTCCTTCTGTAAATAATGAAAGAAAAGACGAAAAACTGACTTCCTTATCTGAGATCAGAGGATATCTCAGAGAAAATAATACCGGTTATAAATCCGGAAGAACCCTAAGCGACATCGGAAGCGGACTGATCATTGGTGGTGGAGCCGCCTTTCTGATCGGTGGCCTTTCCAAT
Organism: uncultured Chryseobacterium sp.; assembly: GCA_913778085.1. Taxonomy (GTDB): domain Bacteria; phylum Bacteroidota; class Bacteroidia; order Flavobacteriales; family Weeksellaceae; genus Chryseobacterium. The sequence goes on along the minus strand of CAJYXJ010000016.1, from coordinate 10,994 downwards.
CTGTCAAAAGCAGAGAAATCTACACTGTCAGCAGGAACAGCAAAGAAGGGTTCCTCAACGCCTCTTATCTGTGGAATCATCGCGATGGCAGGAGGGGTCGTTATGAAAATAGCCGGCGGTGCGCAGATGAGAAATGCGGTAAAAGAATACCAGAATGCGGATGCCGGAAAATTTTCACCCAGCTATTATGTAGTTAATGATGGCAATGGAGTTGGAATGCTGATGAAATTTTAGACCCGTTTATATTTTATTCAAATCATTTTAAGATAGGATCAGCTGTTGCTGAAGAATGGAGAGAACGTAAATCTCTTATGCTATATAAAAAGCCGCCGACTCATGGGTGGCTTTGTTCTTTACTATCCGTTCTTTTCAATATGGGCCATGATCTTTGGCAGACTTTTATAATTTCTGCGTTTATATTCTAAGTTGCAAAACGGTTTTGTTTTGTGATTCTAAACGAAATTATCCGAATTTAATTCTTTCTACACTACCTTTGTACCAAATGAGAGAAAAAGCAGGGGAAATACCCGTAAATATCTTGCCGGAAGGGAGTTTCCAGGGAATCATGTTCCTGAGAAAGCTCTTCGACGGAGCGCCGGAATTTGATTCTGTAAAAAGACCGCACCGGGACGGTGGCTTTACTTTTATTGTACAGGAGGCAGGAAAAACTTTCATAGAAATAGATTTTGAGACTTACTGTATTGCAGCACCGGCAGTCATTTTCATTCATCCGGAACAGGTTCACCGATTGGTTTCCTTTGAAAGTGCGACGGTAAGCACCTGGATCATTGCTTTAGAAAACATTAATGAAGAGTATCTTACCGTATTAAATAAAATGGCTCCTGTAAATCCTCTGGCTGTCAGCCCTAATGATATGGATTTAATGAGGCACAATGCCGATTTGTGTGTAAAACTAATCAGTCGGAACTATGAGAGATTTCATTCGAAAATCCTCAAAGACCTATGTAATGCACTTATGGGTCTTATCCTTTCGCAATACCTGTCCGCTGACGAGCCGTTAAAAACACAGAGCCGCTATTTTATTATTACCCATGCCTTCAAGAATGAGTTAGAGCGTCATTTCAAAACCAGGAAAAGTCCGAAAGAATATGCCGGTCTTCTTAATATTTCTACTTCTTATTTAAATGAATGCGTAAAAGCAATCACCGGACTATCGGTCTCAACACAGATACAGCAACGGGTCATTCTTGAAGCCAAACGGCTGCTGTATCATTCCAACAGGTCTGTGAAAGAGATCGCAAGCGATCTTGGCTATGAAGATTTTTCCTACTTTACCCGCATTTTTGTCAGGATGGCCGGCATGACACCCGTAGTGTTCAGAAATAAAAACCGCGATTAGTCCTGGTTTTACCATTTCCCGTCATTGCCTTATTTTCCATAATTGCCTTCATTTGCAATAAAATAGAAAGCATATGAATAATTGTCTTTTGCAGAATAAGAAAGTGGCTGTCGTAGGCGGCGGCCCTGGCGGACTGATCCTCGCCCGGCTGCTACAGCTTAAGGGTTGTAATATTAATGTTTATGAAAGAGACAAGAGCCAGCGATCACGTGTACAGGGAGCCATTGTCGATCTGCATTTTGAATCAGGGCTTAAAGCTATAAAAGCTGCAGGTCTTATGGACGCATTTAAAAATCATTATATGGTGGGTGCAGATAAGTTCCGGCTTGTTGATCCCGGTGGAAGGATCCTGATAGACGAAGAGAGAAAGATATCCGATCCTGATTTCACTGACGAACATTTCAGACCCGAAATTGATAGAGGAGCATTGAGGGACATCATCATTGATGTTCTTAAACCGGGTACGGTGATATGGGACAGCCACCTTATCAATTTAAAACCGTTGGATGGTGGATGGGCCTTATATTTTAAAAACGGAAAGAGCGCAGAAGCAGACCTTGTTATTGGCGCAGACGGCTACCGGTCGCTGATTCGTCCTTACCTTACGGATATAAAGGCGCATTACTCCGGTGCCACAATTATTCAGGGCGAAATAGATCAGCCGGAAACGGATTGCCCGGAGATGTATAAAATGGCTGATCAGGCAAATCTGATGGTGATGGGGCAGGGTTCCACACTGGTCGTACAGCCGCGTGGAGATGGCGGATTAACGTTCCATGCGATTTCCCTCTATCCGGAAAACTGGATCACGGATTGCGGAATTGATTTTAAAAGCCCGGTTGCTGTCCGTAAATACCTGACAACACGTTATAAAGAATGGAACCCGGTGTTTTTTACGCTTTTCCGGTCTTGTTATCAATTTACACCAAGACCGCTCAACTATTATCCGTTTGATCAGAAATGGAAGACCGTGCCCAATCTTACGATTCTGGGAGACGCTGCACACCTGATGCCGCCCAATGGAGAAGGCGTAAATCTAGCCATGCTTGATGCTTTAGACCTGAGCGATTACCTGACATCTGGTCAATATAAAAATTTATATGATGCCATCAATGCATATGAGAAACTGATGCTGGAACGATCATCCGGTCTTTGCAGGGAATCTGTGGAAGGCATCGCCGATTTTGCTGCGCCATCCGCAGATTCGATCAATGGATACTTGGAAATATTTAATAAAAGACCCAAATAAAACTTTGGCGGTAACCCAATGATCAGCATATATAGGAGGAAGCTATAAAATCCGGGAAGTTATTTTTCCAAAATCCCCCGGATTTTATTCGCATTGGAAATCAGCTCGCCGAGATATTCGAAATTTTCTTTTTCCAGGGCGGATTTAAACTTTTTTAACTGGAAAATGTGCTCATTCAGAACATCCAGGACGTTTTCTTTGTTTTGCTTAAAGATCGGAACCCACATTTCAGGATGGGATTTTGCAAGACGGACGGTGCTGGAAAATCCGGAACTGGCCAACTGGAAGATGGTTTCCTCTTCCCGTTCCTTTTCCAGGACGGTATTGGCCAAAGCATAGGAAGTAATATGGGAAATATGCGAAATATAAGCCGTATGCACATCGTGGCTTTCAGCACTCATGTAAATCAGGTGCATGTCCAGGCTGCCGACGATCTTTTCTACCAGCTGTAAAGCATCTTCAGCAGATTCTTCTTTATTGCAGATCACACCGGCTTTTCCTGTAAAACTTTCGGAGACTGCTGATTTCGGTCCGTTGTTTTCTGTTCCCCACATGGGGTGAAAAGCAACAAACCGGGATCTTTTGGGATGATTTTTCACGGCGTTCACAATCCCGGCCTTCGTGGATCCTGCGTCCATTACCGTCTGCTTTTCTGAAATTAAATCCAGTACCTTTGGCAACAGCTTTTTTGCCGCATCTACCGGAACGGAAAGAATAATAAGATCAGAATTTTGAATCCCGTTTTCCAGATCAGCCTTTTCATCGATTATTTTCAGATCCAATGCTTCTCTGAGATGCTTTTCACTATGGTCTGTTCCGTAAATAAAACCGGCGATCCCTTTTTCTCTTAATTTCAATGCCATTGATCCGCCGATCAGTCCGACCCCTATAATACTTATTTTCATTGTTTAAATCTTAAATAAAAAGCCCCGTCCGAGGACGAGGCTGATGTTATTGATATGCAAAATCCTTATCCCAAAGCTGAGGTAAAAATTCCGTAATAATATGTTCCGTTGTTTGTAATCACAAAACGAAGATAGGTAATTTTTTTTAATTGAAAATGAAAAAGTGAATGGTCAATAGTGAATGGTCAATTTTGCTGCGCAAGTCAATGATCAATTAAATTTATGGAAAAAGTGAATGGTGAATTTTTGCCTTGCAAGTAAATTATTTCAGCTTTTACAAATTGACCATTAACAAGCGAAGCGAATTCACAACGAAGTTAATTGACTAATCACCATTCACCATCAGGGATCCGAGATGATTAAGGTGGAAGGAATATCCGACAGCCAGAGGCTTTTCGTGTCGATCAGGTTTTTCCAGCTTTTGCTGCTGATTAACATCAGGTCCTGGGTATCCAGAAATTCTTTCTCAATTTTTTTCTCATTATATAGGGTGATGTGATTCGGGGCTACCTGTTCGATGCTTCGGATGAGCTCTTTCACTTCGATATTGCTGCGGATCTGTCCGGCTGCATCCAGGATGATGATCTGGGAATTGTTATTATTGATAAGCCTTTTCGCATATTCCAGCAGATAGAAATCGCTCAGATTAAAAATCGGGACAAAGACTTTGTCCGCAGAAATAAATTCTTTTTCTACCAGAATACCCACAGGAATATGGGTTTTATCCAGAATCTGTAAGGTTGAATCGTCGAAGGGCGAATTGTTGAAAATATTGCCTTTTCCTTTTACGGTATTGATTAGTTTTTCGGGATTGATGATCTTTGTCGTAAAGCCGAGTAATCGTCCGAGAAGACTGCCTTCATACATCGATTTTCCGGGCATAATCAGGAGAAGGTCATAATTTCCTTTATTGGTAATATTCGTAAGGTCGTTTTCAATATCCGTGGAAGCTTTAAAAAGGGTAGTTACTTCAAGTTTCAGGTCTTCCGAAGTTTCTATTATATTTTTGAACTGTTCGTCTTCGTAAGCTTCCATTTCATAGGCGTGCATTTCATTCACCGGAGCGATATTCATGGCCGTAATGCTTTTATTGCCGTTCATCTTACGGGTAAAGTCGTGAGCCAGTTTCAGCAGGGTGCTTCCGGATTCAGGGTGATCAAAAGACAGCAATACCCTGTACTTTGCTTCGTTTTCATGGGAATCACTCGCGTCTTTTTCAGACTTGAATATGAAATTGATAAAATCCAGCATAGGTCCCGTCATAAAAGTTGTAAACAGTGCCATAATAACCATCATTGCAAATATTTCTGGACTCAAAACACCTAAATCATAGCCTATATTCAGGACGATAAGTTCCATAAGACCTCTTGTGTTCATCAATGCACCAATGGTTAAGCTCTCTTTCCAGTTGATTCCCAAAAACTTGGCGGTTAGTGCACTTCCTGCAAATTTTCCGATAACGGCGGTTAAAACGATAAATCCTGCGGTCATCCAAAGGTGGCTGTCATTCAGCAATCCGATCTGGGTGCGGAGTCCGGTAAACACAAAAAACAAGGGAAGAAGAAGGACTAATGCGACATCTTCCACTTTATCGATAAACAGCGTTCTGAATTTTGCATTTTCCGGCATGATGGCTCCTGCCATAAATGCTCCGAAAAGCGCATGGATCCCGATAACTTCCGTGGCATAGGCTGAAAGAATCAGTGTTAAAAAGAAGATGGCGACCATCGGTTTGTTAATGGTGTTTTTCCCGGCCTGCAAATCTCCGATTCTTTTTAAAAACGGCCTTACGATTTTAATCATGAAGAAAACATAGCCGATCGCCATCAAAATCACATAAATCGAGCTTTCAAAAGAACCTGCTTTTACGATCGCAATCACCGCTGCCAGAATACACCATGCCGTTATGTCATCGGCTGCGGCACAGGTAATGACTACGGTTCCGAGCTTTGTTTTCTGGAGATTTCTCTCCTGTACGATCCGTGCCAGAACAGGGAATGCCGTGATACTCATGGCGATAGCAATAAAAAGGGCAAAGGAAGTAAACTGAATTCCTTCCGGAGCAAATTCCTTATAAATAAAATATGACAGGCCGATGCCCAGTGCAAACGGGATGATAATGCTGGCGTGGCTGATAACAACGGCATCGTGTGCTTTTTTTCTTAAAACACCCAGATCCAGTTCCATGCCGACGATGTACATAAAAAGAATCAGCCCGATCTGACTCAGGAACTGTAAGTTGCCCAATGATTCTTTGGGAAAGAGAAATGCTGAAAATTCAGGAAAATACATACCCAGAAGAGAGGGGCCCAGTACGATTCCGGCGATCATTTCCCCGATTACGGAAGGCTGTCTGATCTTCATGCAGATCCATCCGAAAAGCCTTGCCACCAGAATGATCGTCACGATCTGCGCGAGCAACAGCGCTAAAGGATGGTGAAGATTGGTTTTGAATGATTCTAAGAAATTTTCCCAACTCGAACCGCTGTTTGTTTTTGTGATAATATTTTCTCCGGCTTCCAACGTCTGTCCTTCGATAATGAAAAAATACATCAGGCACGAAAAAACAATGATGGTGGAGATATAAAAAATGATGTTTCTGTATTTTCCCAGGTTCATGATTCCGAATTTTGTGCAAAATTGCTAAGAAAATCAGAATAAAAGAAACTGCGATTTTTCAAATGTAACGAAAGGGATAAATTTTGCAGCGAACTTCAACGGCTCAGAAGATCAGAGACTGCCTTCCTGTATGTTTCGCCAATCTGTACTTTTAAAAAATTGTTGTTTTCGATAAGAATCGTGGTGATAATCTCGTTGGTGGAAAATACCTTGACAGATGATCTGGCGATGATCTCTTTTTTGTTGGCCTGGGCAAAATCTTTTGCAGGAAGCATCTCCAGAAGATTTTTGAAGTTCAGGTTTTTCAGAACGATATTTGTGCCGTCGCTCAAAAGGATTTCTTTATCGCGGCTGTCGATTTCGGAAGTTTTGATGTAGGCAATCTGGTCGGTAAAGATCACGGTCTTGCCGATGTTGGTATTCCATTCGATGAAATCTTTTTTATGCGATTTCTGCAGCAGTTGTGCTGCCTTTTCAAAGGCCTGGGCGAGTCTTTCTTTTTTAATGGGCTTCCGTACGTAATCTACGACATTCAGGTCGAATGCTTCGGCAGCGTATTCTTTATAAGCAGTCGTAAAGATGATTTTTTTTGAGCCTGAAATCTGTTCGGCGACCTGAAGCCCGTTCATTCCCGGCATTTCAATGTCTAAAATACAGATATTGCAGTCGGTTTTTTCAATCTCGTTCAGGAAGATCCTAGGATCGTTGAAAGCTTTTACCACTTCCACATCATCAATCTGCTCGCACAGCAGCTTCAGGTAACTGATGGCCAGCAATTCGTCATCAAGAATAACGCATTTTATCATAAAATTCACCTAAATTAATTGTCAGTTCCGCAGTGAAGATGCCGTTTTTGGAAGTTTTATGAAGGGTATAAAAGTTAGGATAGATCATTTTCAGCCGCTGGTCCAGCGACTGGCTTCCGAAACCACTTTTTTCCTTTTCCAGAACGTTTTTCAATGAAGCTTTGTTACTCACCTTCATGGTAAAAGTACGGTCTTCAAGCTCCAGATGAATGGCAATAAAAGAATCTTCAGCCAGAAAATCCGTATGTTTAAAGGCATTCTCGATCAGGTCTACCGAAAGAAGCGGAGCAAAAACTTTCTCTTCATAAATTTCATCCGATTTGTTGATCCTGGATTTGATCCTGAAATCAAAAAGCGGGTTGATTTTGATTTTGTTAATCTCGATTAAGCTTAAAGCAAAATTCAGTTCCTCTTTCGGGCTTACGAATTTATTATTGCTTTCGTACAAAATATAATCCAACACGTTCGCCAGCTTGTCCAGGGACATATAGGTGTGATAAGCATGCGACTGTACGGAATTCAGGATGTTCTTAAACAGATGCGGATTCAGCTTGGTACCGATCTGCTCCAGCTGTACTTCATTCAAGCGTTGCTGAACGATCCTGTTAGCTTCCGAAAGCCTGGCATTCTTCCGTTTAATTTTTCGGTTTTCAATAAATAAATAGATGCTGACCGTCAGGAAAAAGAAAATGGCAAATACCCCAAAGAATATCAGGTAATCATAAATCATATAGTAATTGCCATCCATCTTTCAGAGTATACTGTTTATTCTTTTCTATTGTCAAATAAAGAATCCATGACAAGCGTGCCTCATGCTGACAAGTTTTAGAGGAAAAGGTTTTCTGTTAAATCTTTTACTTCAGCTTTTTCAGGGAATTCATCGTGGCCTGCTCCTCACATTTTTCAAACGTGATTTCATACTTCGGCTGATTTTCAGGATAGGTCAGCAGGTAATCCGGGCATGGTTTTTTCTGCGCATGACTTCTGTCAAAATCGATTTTCCCTTTGGTAATAAGGCTGTCTTTCAGGAATTTTTCATCAATCTTCAGAGCAGTCATTTCCGCTTTAAAACTGTCAGAATATTTAAAATCTTTAGACAGGGTTTCCGCGATCACCCGGCTGTTCGGAAGATAACCGCTGCAGCTTGCACCTTTTTTATTCAGTATAAAAAATACGATAACAAGTCCCGGAATGAGACCGATCATATAAAACTTCAGTTTTTTCATTTAGAAAATTAAAAGATTGATGTCGTGATACGTAAGTCCGAAACGGTCGCAGATGATTTTTTTCGTGTGTCTGCCTTTGTACATGTACAGGCTCTGTTTCATTTCGTTTTTGCGTACCAGCATGTTTTCGAAGCCGCCTTCTTCATCATAATTTAAAATATAGGATAGAAAGAAGTTGGAAATGGCTTTGGTTGTTGTCCGCGGCATTCTCGAAGTAAGATTCGGCAGCCCGCAGTGGATAACGCCGTGCTTGATGATGTAAGGATCTTCCATGGTGGTAAGCTCGGACGTCTCAATTACCTTACCGTTATCGATGGTAATATCGATGATCACGCTGCCTTTTTTCATTTTCATCACCATATCTTCCGTCACGATCGGCGTCATATTTAATCTTGGGAGGGCTCCGATTACGACATCGGCTCTTCGCAAGGCTTTTTTTAGTTCTTTGGGATCAATGATCGAGGTAGGAACCCTGCTGTCGACCAAAGTATGTAATCTTCTCAGCTTGGACAGGGAATTGTCGAATACCCTTACGCTTGCACCTAACCCGATTGCGGCTTTTGTGGCAAATTCTCCCACAATTCCAGCACCGATAATCACGACTTCTGCCGGCCGTACCCCGGTGATTCCGCCCAGCATCAGTCCGTTGGAGAGGGCTAACAATTCGGAAGCATATAGGATGGAAACTGTTCCTGCGATTTCCCCGACCAATCGTACCAGGGATAACTGACGGTATTCGTCCACAATAAATTCAAAGGCGATGGCATTTACTTTTTTCTCTGCCAGTTTCAGGAAATAGGCTTTGTCCCGCAGGTTGATCTGCAGTGCCGAAACCAGATAGGTATTCGGGCGCATATAATCTATTTCTTCTTCGGTAGGCGGATTAACTTTGAGGATAAGATCCTGGGAAAATGCCTCTTTCGGATCGTTGGTAATCCTGGCACCGGATTCCGAGTATTGTAAATCTGTAAAAAACGAACCTTCTCCGGCTCCCGCTTCTATAATAATTTCATGACCACTTTCTACTAAAACCTGCACGGCATCCGGTGTTATACAAGTCCTTCTTTCGTTCAGGCAGGTCTCCTTAGGAATACCGATGCTGAATTGTTTTCCTTTTTTAACGACCTCCAGCTTTTCTTCTTTCGGCATCAGTTCCTCTTCGGTAAAAGGAGTAAAAATGTTTGTCGTACTCATCCTTTAAAATAATTAGGTTCTTACAGATCTTATTTTACATTCAAATTCAGGAGCAAAGATACATAATATTTAAACGATTTACCTGAATGTAATTTCTCGGTTTTCTCCGGTATTGATGATGCTCATTTCGTGATACTTAAGACCGTACAGATCTTCTTCATACACTTCAGGCCATTCGATGATGCACAGGAAAGCGTTATCAAGGTATTCCTCAATGCCGATGTCATAAACTTCTTCAATATTTTTCAGGCGGTACAGGTCGAAATGATAAACTTTTCCTTTTGGAGTATTGTATTCATTTACAATAGAGTAAGTGGGTGAGTTCACTTCGTCGGGACTGCCGAGGTTTTTAAGCAAAAATTGGGTGAAGGTGGTTTTTCCTGCTCCTAAATTCCCTTTCAATAAGAAGATATTGTGCTGTAATCTGGAAATGACTGTTTCTGCTACGGGCTGCCAGTCTTCCATATGATGAATGGTGAAGTGCATATTTTTAAAGCAAAGATAATTATTTAACGGGAATTTGAAGGAGTCGTTCGTTGAATAGGCCGGAAGAGGGATGCGGGAAGCTGGAAGTTTCTTCGGTAATATAGCGCTGAGAGTCTCAGATGATCTTGTCAATGCCAGCTCTATTTTAAAATTCCTGATAATCTTATTATTTTTTTTCTTTTTTAAATTCCTGAAAATAAATTAAATACTATCGGACTAACGTGTTATTTATGATGAAAAGTTAATTCCCTGTTTTAGAATTATTGAGATAGATTTTGTAAAAATGGGCGGCTCTTTTTCTTGCTTTTTCTGGATTTCTATGACGGTTATTCTTAACGGGTCCCTCATAAATAGCTAAAATTTCTGCCATTTCGATAGGTTTTAAATCTTCTGTTTTTTTATTAAATAAAGACTGTGAAACTTGTGATAAGCCTTTTCTGTTTTCAAGGAAATCAAACTTGTTGAAATTGGAGGCAAGACATTCCTGCTGGGTGAATTGATGTTCAATGTATCTTGCCGTTAAAAACTGGTCGATCCCTTTTTTGTTACGGATTTCCAATATTGGAAAGAATCTGTTAGCTGTTTGGTTGCATGGACATTCCCTTCGTGAAGATCGGGGTTTTAGGAAAGCACCAATTACATAACTCCATGAATCTGAAGACAGGGAATTCGGATAAATGGTATTGTAAAAGAGAATGAAATTCTTAGGAAGTTTTCTGCTGCTTCTCATTTCATAAGTTATTGATCTCTTGTCGGACGTATTGAGGATATACCTTCCTCCGAATTCCAGATACAGGACAAATAAAACAAGCGCGGCAAAAAGTAATGTGAAAACCCATCGGATATATTTCCTCATTGGCAAATGGTTATTTTTTATTTCAAAAATAAGATTTTTATTGTTGATAAAATCAAGTCGTGCGTATTGAAAAGTAATATTAGAGCTTGTTTAAAAAAGAAATTTAGAAATAAATTGTAAAATAAGCCAGTCAGTCGGAACTTTGTATTTCACCACAAAATCAGAGTTATGACAAAGAAATATCTTCGCCTGACTGACCGGCAATGGCAAGTTATGGAAAAATTTTTACCTGTTAAAACAAAAGGCCATTATGCTTTACGTGATTTGATTGATGCTATATTTTGGATTCTCCG
>CAJYXJ010000015.1 GCA_913778085.1 uncultured Chryseobacterium sp. | reverse complement strand
TTGCCTGGACACTCAATAACAGAAGGTGTTCCAAAGATTATGAAAGGAAAACTGAAAATGCAAATGCCTTTATTGTCATCGCAAACATCAGAAGACTAGTCAATAGAATTTAATTCAAACAGCTTCTGAGTTTTTTGAGTATAGAGGTGGGGATCAATATTTTAGTCTCTAAAATTCCCACGCTCCACGCTTTCACACATCCACACTTAAACACTCCAACCCTATCACCCTCAAACTCATTAAGCTTCTCCCAGCATTTCCTGAAGCTCCAGCCAGCGCATTTCATGGTCTTCCAGTTTGCCTGAAATTGTTTCCAGGTCTGCGGAAAGCTTTGAAATTTTTTCGTAATCGCTTTCATTATTAAGCTGATCCATGATTTTTGCCCGTTGCTCTTCCAGTTCGGGCATTTCTTTTTCAATGGTCTCCAGTTCGCGCTGTTCCTTGAAGGATAGCCTTTTCTTTTTGGAACTGTTCTGATTATTTGAAGGCTGAACCGTTTCTTTTACAGGTTCCGTTTTTGCCGCAGCCGATTTTTCCAGTGCCTCTTCCTTGCTTTTTGCTTCGCGGTATTCGGAGAAATTGCCGGTAAAATCCCGGATCTTTCCTTCGCCTTCAAAAGCCAGGATGTGATCCACGATCCGGTCCATGAAATAACGGTCGTGGGAAACAATGATCAGTGAACCCTGGAACTGCTGCAGGAAATTTTCCATCACTGTTAAAGTCGGAAGATCCAGGTCATTCGTAGGTTCATCGAAAATCAGGAAGTTTGGATTCTGATACAGGATGTACATCAGGTGCAGCCTTCTTTTTTCTCCTCCGGAAAGTTTGGAAATAGGGGAGTACTGGGTCTGGTCGTCAAATAAAAACAGTCTTAAAAACTGCGATGCCGAAAGACTTTTCCCATTGGCTAAGGGATAATATTCCGCCACTTCTTTAATAAAATCAATGACTCTTTCGTCTTCTTTATACGTAAGTCCTTTTTGCGAAAAATATCCGAAATGGATGGTTTCTCCGGTTTCGATTTCCCCTTTGTCGGCTTTTTCCAATCCCTGGATAATATTCAGCAAAGTAGATTTTCCGGCTCCGTTTTTTCCGACGATCCCTACTTTTTCGCCGCGCTGAAACTGGTAGCTGAAATCCTTCAGCAGAACCTTGCTTCCGAAACTTTTATCGATATGGTGAAGTTCAAGGATTTTACTTCCCAGTCTTTTCATTTCAAAATCCAGTTCCAGGGCTTGTTTTCGCGTGTCGGTTTTGGCTACTTTTTCCGTATCGTAGAAAGCATCGATTCTCGATTTGGATTTCGTAGTTCTGGCTTTCGGCTGTCTTCGCATCCACTCCAGCTCCTTTCGGTAGAGATTGTTGGCTTTATCGATGGTGGCGTTGAGGTTGTCTTCGCGGATCATTTTATTTTCCAGGTAGGTGGCATAAGAACCGTTGTGCATGTAAAGGTTTCCGTCTTCCATTTCCCAGATCGTATCGCAGACACTATCGAGGAAATACCGGTCGTGGGTTACCAGCAGCAGGGTGATTTTTGCTTTGCTTAAATAATTTTCCAGCCATTCCACCATTTCCACGTCGAGGTGGTTGGTCGGCTCATCCATGATCAGCAGGGTATGACGGTGCTCGGCACGGGTTTCCGTAAGCAGTTTAGCCAAAGCAACTCTTTTGATCTGTCCTCCCGAAAGAGTACCCATTTTTGCTTCAAGATCCGTAATCTTAAGCTGGGAAAGGATCTGCTTCATTTCGTTTTCCAAGTCCCAGGCTTTATGGGCTTCCATATCCAGCAATGCTTTTTCAATAAAATCGTTATCGGTGGAATGAAGGGATTTATGGTAATTTTTCAGGGCCATGATCGGTGCCGAATCAAGCGTCATCATAAATTCATCAATGGTAAGACCCGGATCAAAATCGATCTCCTGATCAAAGAGAACCACCTGAATGTCTTTGTTGATGTTTACCGTTCCGCTGTCGGCAATCTCTTTACCCATCAGTATTTTCAGCAGGGTAGATTTCCCGCTTCCGTTTTTGGCAACAATGGCAATTTTATCACCTTCATTCACATGACAGGTAATATTTTCAAACAAAACTTTGATGCCGTAAGATTTGGTAAGGTTTTCAACGGAAACGTAATTCATGGGAAACTGATGGTTTGGTTTATAACTTCAACTGAGCGGCAAAAGTACGAAAATGTAATAAGAAAACGGCCGCCGTCATCTTCACCGGATTAATTTCTGATGAAGGGCAAGTGATTGATCAATGTATATCTGATATTTTCGACTGATGGCTAAAAATTAATTTTAACGGTTTAAAAGATAAAGCTACTTTTGCGCAGCCTTTTATGTCATACTATTTAAAAATTTACACTTCGGTTTCCGGCCTTCCCCAAAATTGGGATACGGTGATCGGAAATCATAACATCATGCTTTCCGCAGCGTATTTCCGTGTTCTTGAAACTTCAAAACCTAAGAACATGACCTGTTATTTTGTGGGATTTTTTGAAGATGAACATTTGATCGGCGGCGCGTTATTCCAGTACCTGGATTTCATCCGGCATAAGACTTTCCAGAAAGATGAGGTCTGGTGCAGCATCAGGAATTTTGCGGCGAGACAATTCAGCAGGGATGTCATGATTTTAGGCAATAATATGCTGACAGGGCAGAACGGATTTTATTTCGACCCGAAAAAGATCATTACGGAGAATATGGTCTCACTGCTTGATAAAGCGGTGTATAAAATGCAGAAAGAAATCAGGAAAACCTCACTCATTATTTACAAGGATTACCGGTCTGAATTTTTTTCATTTTTCCAGGATGGCAGACATCAGAACTATTTTAAATTTTCTGTTCAGCCTACAATGATCCTTACAGTACGTGAAAGCTGGAAGGTTTTTGAAGATTACCTCAATGATTTCTCCACCAAATACAGAACCAGGGCAAAGGCTGCGCGGAAAAAACTGGCGGGTATCGAAAAGCGGGAATTAAATCTCGAAGAAATCATCCGATACCGGATAAAGATAAATGGGCTGTACCAGAATGTAGCTGAAAACGCACCTTTCAATACTTTTTTTCTGGAAGAAAACCATTTTGAAAGTATGAAAGAACATTTAGGATCCAATTTTAAAGTTTTCGGCTATTTTTTGGAAGAGGAACTGATCGGTTTTTATACTTTGGTTCTTAACAATACGGATGTGGATACCTATTTTTTAGGCTACGACAAGGAAATCCAGAAAGAAAAGCAGATTTACCTGAATATGCTACTGGATATGGCCGGATTTGCCATTGACCATCAGTTTAAAAGAGTAATTTTCGGGAGGACAGCATTGGAAATCAAATCGACTATTGGTGCAGAACCGGTTGAAATTTTCGGATTGATCAGGCATACTTATTCCTTCATCAATCCGTTTATGAAAAATATTTTTCCCTTCCTTTCTCCCAAAACGGAGTGGATTCAGAGAAATCCTTTTAAGACCGGTTCAGATCATTCGCAAACGGAAAAAGCAGATTAATCCAGGGTAAGGCTTTTCAAAGACCATGAACTACCATTGTAGATATCCAGATCTACTTTGGTATTGATGCCATGTACGATCCCATTTTCGGTAAACTGCCAGAAATCCCATCTTCCATCGGGCGATGGTGCCGGAACATCATTATAGTTGGCCAGCCAAAGTGGATAATCATCAAATTCACCCTTTAGGAAATCCTTATAATAATGGTAATAGGTATAAATAATAGGTTTTTCACCATAGGTTTCCTCTACGATTCGGCACCAGATTTTTAAATCTTCGAGCAGCTTTTTATTGGTTTTCCGCTTCGGGATTTTCTCAATATCCAGAATCGGCGGCAGGTCTCCGCTTTCGAGCTTTACATTTTCAAGGAAATTATTGGCCTGGATCACCGGGTCTTCATCCGCCCTGTAAAAATGATAGGCTCCGCGGATCATGTTCTGCTTTTTGGCCTGTGCCCAGAAATCGTCAAAGTGTTTATCGGCATTCCGGTTTCCCATAGTCGCACGCATGACCACAAATTCAAGAGGAATGGTTTTGTTACCGATCGTCAGGCTATCCCATTGGATATCTTCTTTGTTTTGATAGTGCGAGATATCAAATCCGTAAGTTTTATCGAGATTGTCGGAAAGGATTTTCTGGATCCTCAGCGTCTCGGTTTCGCTGTTGTGGAGCTTTTTATGGATGAATTTATTAAAGTACAAAGCGTAGTAATAACTGATCGACTGTTTCAGGTACAGGCCCGTGCCGGCCAATGCAATAATGAGGATCACCAGCAGGATTCGGCGACGGAAAAAGTAATTCTTCCGGCGATTGGTGTGAATCTTTTTGGCGGTTTTTTTGCTGTACTTCTTCGGTGACATAAAGTTCTTGCAAAACTAACTTTTTTCACTTCTAAATGCTAAATAAAATCAGTAAATTTGTCTACTATGGAAACACGCGAAAAGATCATCATCATCGGGGGTGGTTTTGCGGGGCTGCAGCTTGCAAAAACATTAAACAATAAAAACAAGAAAGTAATTGTTTTAGACCGGGTAAATCATCACATGTTCCAGCCTCTTTTTTACCAGGTAGCGTGCGGGAGGATCGAGCCTTCCAATATTTCCTTTCCTTTCAGAAAAATTTTCCAGCGTTCCAGAAATACTCAATTCCGCCTGACGGAAGTAAAAGAAATCGATACAGCAAATAATAAAGTAATTACCGATGAAGCGGAGTTCAGTTATGATAAGCTGGTGATCGCTACCGGCTGCAAAACGAATTTCTTCGGCAATAAAGACCTTGAAGGCAAAGCTTTCGGGATGAAGAATACCCAGGAGGCCATCGGCATCAGAAACCATATCCTGATGACTTTTGAAAAGCTGATCCTGGAAAAAAGCCGGAGTGACGACGGAAACTGGAATATCGTGATCGTCGGAAGCGGACCGACCGGCGTGGAACTGGCCGGCGCATTTGCCGAAATGAAGAAAGAGATTCTCCCGAGGGATTACCCTTACATGAATTTTGACCATCTTCAGATCATCTTAGTGAGTTCTACGGAAAAACCCTTAGCCGTGATGAGCCAGGAAGCCCAGAATAAATCCGAAGAATATCTAAAAGACCTGGGCGTTACCTTTTTGAGCCAGGAATATGTAACAGAATACGACGGCGATAAAGTATACATGAAAAGCGGGAAAACCATCCCATCCAACAGCGTGATCTGGGCAGCCGGGGTAACGGGGAATGTGATCAGCGGTTTTCCTGCAGAAAATCTGATTAAAAACCGGTATATTACCGACCGGTATAACAAGATAAAAGGCTATGACAATATTTTTGCGATCGGGGATATTGCCTATATGGAAACCCCGAAATATCCTCAGGGGCATCCCCAGGTAGCAAATGTTGCCATTCATCAGGCGAAAAATTTAGGTAAAAACCTTTTGAAGAAGAATACAAGCCAATGGGAGCAATATGAGTATGAGGATAAAGGTTCTCTGGCAACCATCGGAAAACACCGGGCGGTAGTAGACCTTCCGTTCATCAAATTCCAGGGATTTTTGGCCTGGTTTTTCTGGATGTTCTTACATTTGATGCTGATTTTAAGTGTAAGAAATAAGCTGGCTGTATTTTTTAACTGGATGTGGAGCTACTTCAACAAAGATTCTTCCCTAAGATTAATCATTTCGCCGAATAAGAAAAACGAAACATTGCAATGAGAATTGATATTATAAGCGTACTTCCCGAGCTGATGGAAAGTCCGTTCAAAACTTCCATTTTAAAAAGAGCCATGGATAAAGGACTGGCAGAAGTACATTTTCATCATCTGAGAGACTGGGCAATCAATAAGCACCGTCAGATCGATGATGAGCCTTACGGTGGCGGAGCCGGAATGGTGATGATGGTGGAACCTCTTGACAAATGTATCTCCGCACTGAAATCCGAGAGAGAATATGATGAGGTCATCTATCTTACACCTGACGGCATTACGCTCAACCAGAAAATAGCCAATACCTTATCGATCAGGCAGAACCTGATCTTTTTATGCGGACATTACAAAGGAATCGATCAGCGGGTAAGAGATCTGCACATTACCAAAGAGATTTCTATCGGCGATTATGTACTGACAGGTGGTGAGCTGGCAGCCTGCGTCCTGGCAGATTCTGTGATCCGCCTGCTTCCGGGAGTGCTGAATGATGAGCAAAGTGCCCTTACCGACAGTTTCCAGGATGATTTATTATCACCACCCATCTACACACGGCCTGAAGTGTATAAAGGCCTTGAAGTTCCTAAAATTCTCCTCAGTGGAAATTTTGCCAGAATAGAGGAGTGGCGTCATGACGAAGCCGTAAGAATCACCAAGGAAAAACGTCCGGATCTTTTGTAAAAGCTAAAGAATTTAATGGGCCGATCTTCTTTGATCAGATGGTTCTGCAATACGAGAAACAGCGTTAAGTATTTTTATTTCAGTTTTTAATAATTCCAAATAAAATTATCTGATTGCTTTAAAATTCATATAATTTGCTATATTTATAAGGTAAATTAGTATAAGATTTTAAGCGAATAATTCATTATATATTAAATAAAATAATAAATTTACACTTTCGATTAAAAATGTCAGTGAAAAATTCCGAAAAGCATGCTGATGGAGCTATTCAGTTTTTATAACGTTGAAAATTTATTTTTGCCCGACCCTAAACCGGTTCACAAGCTGGATCCTACATTATCAGGGCTGAGAAATTGGGACGAACGAAAATATAAGACTAAGCTTTCCAGAATAGCACATGTTTTTCAGCTTATAAAAGAAGAAAACGGAATAGTGCCTTTCATGATCGGCCTTTGTGAGGTATCAGGAAAAAAAGTACTGGAAGACCTTGTGGAACTTAACCCTTTTAATACCCGATATGGTATTGTACATTACGATTCTATGGACGAAAGAAAGGTAGATGTGGCATTATTATACGATAAAAATAAAATAGAGGTGGTGGATTCGGAAGCCATTACGTTCTTTTTTGAAACAACCAATGAAAACCAGGAAAACTACGATACAACTAGAGATGTACTATATTCAAAAGTAAAATATAAAGGAGAAATTGTAAATGTTTTTGTCGCTCACCTCCCCTCAAAACGTGAAAAAGATGTTAACAAACCGAAAAGAGATTTTATTATGAACGAAATCCGTACGCGGATTCTGAATATGGTAAGTCATACTCAGGAACGTGTGATTGTATGTGGTGATTTTAATGAAAACCCGGATGATGAAAATTTAATAAATCTTCTCTGTGATGACAAACAGGCGAAGATGATGGAAAATCCTTTTCAGGAGCTGTTTTCCGCAAGAAATTATTCTGCTTTTCATTATAAATCCGGATTGCTTTTTGATCAGATCATACTTTCTGGATCGTTCTTTGGTGAAGAAAATAAGCTGATGTTTCAGAGTGCGGAAGTGTTCAGCCATGAAAAAATGAAGAGCCGTGACAAAAAGACCGGTGGGCGTCCTTTCAGAACATACGCCGGAACCCGATACCTTGGAGGATACAGCGACCATTTCCCGGTTTTTGTAAGGCTTAAAATTGATAATTAAAATAAAAAAACATAAATAAAGAAAGAATGAAAAACTCAAAGAACACAAGCTATCAGCTGGATTCTATCGATAAAGAAATCATTTATATGCTGATGGATAACGCCAAATCTTCATTGTCAAATATTTCGAAAAGTGTTGGAATTTCAACAACGGCAGTCCATCAGAGAATCAAGAAGCTTGAACAGGCAGGGGTTATTGAAACATCAATATCATTTTTAAATCCCAAAAAGATCGGGTATAAAGTTATTTCGTACATTGGCGTATTTCTGGATCTGCCAAGTCATTATCCGGATATGGTAAAAGCGCTGAAAGATATTAATGAAGTGGTGGAAGCGCACTACACTACGGGAAACTACACCATATTCCTGAAAGTAATCTGCAAAGACAACGACCACCTGATGCAGATTCTCAGCAAGCTTCAGCAGCTGAAAGGCGTAATAAGAACAGAAACTTTCATATCTTTGGAACAGGGTATTTACAGACAACTGAAAGTATAACAAATTATGAACATCGCTCAATATTTGGATTCAACCTATCTGAAAACTCCTGCACAGTCGGGGCTTTCGGAAGAAGAAACTTTACGGAAAAATATAGAACTGGCCCAGGAAGCTATAGACAATGGAATTTTTGCCGTGATGATCCGTCCGGATTATGTATCTGCCGTTAAAAAATATATAGCCGACAGAAATTCGGATGTGGTAGTAGGAACGGTTATCGGTTTTCACGAGGGGACCTCTTCCGTAGAGGAGAAAATGGCGGAAGCTGAAAAAGCCATTGCTGACGGAGCGGATGAGCTGGATTTTGTGATCAATTATAAAAAATACCTCAATGGCGATATTAATGCCGTAAAGAAAGAATTTGTACAATGTACCGCTTTGTGCCTTCAGCATCGCAAAATCGTAAAATGGATCATCGAAATTGCTGCCTTAACAGATGAACAGATTGCTGATATCACCAAGCATATTTCCGGTTGGGCAGAAGAAAATTTTAAAGAAAATCAACTGTCCCAAATTTTTGTAAAATCCTCAACGGGTTTTTATGAAACGGAAAACGGAAAGCCCAATGGAGCTACTTTTGAAGGAATACGAATTATGCTGGACAATGCCGGTAAACTCCCGGTAAAAGCAGCAGGAGGTGTAAGAACTCCTGAAGACGCCGAAAAGATGATTAACGTGGGTGTAAAAAGAATCGGAACTTCCTCTGCGCTGGCCTTACTTAAAAATCAGTCTTCAAAAGAAGGATATTAAACATACAATACAGGTAATAAACAAAAAACCATCAATCGAATTGATGGTTTTTATCTTATGCCTGCTGGGCTAAATATTGTGTGTAGAATTCCTGTGTTTCCTTAATCAGGGCATCCATTTCTTCTAATGTGAACACCTCAAGGAACTTTTTCCTGAAATCTTTAAAATGAGGAACTCCGCGGAAGTAATTGCTGTAATGCTGTCTCATTTCTACCAGTCCAAGCCTTTCCCCTTTCCATTCCGCGCTCCATTCGGCATGCTGACGGACCGCCAGGAGCCTGTCTTCAATAGCAGGAGCCGGCAAATGTTCTCCTGTTTTAAAGAAATGCTTGATCTCGTTGAAGATCCATGGGTATCCGATTGCCGCCCGGCCGATCATAATTCCGTCGCAGGCGTATTTCTGCTTGTATTCCAGGGCTTTTTCCGGAGAATCGATATCGCCGTTTCCGAAAATAGGAATTTCGATATTTGGGTTTTGCTTGATTCTGGAGATATGTTCCCAGTCCGCTTCTCCTTTATACATCTGGGCGCGTGTTCTTGCGTGGATCGTTAATGCTTTGATTCCCGTCTCCTGCAGACGTTCGGCCACTTCATCGATATTGATGGAATTGCTGTCCCATCCAAGACGTGTTTTTACGGTTACCGGCAGGCTTGTCGAGCTTACCACCGCTTTGGTAAGGCGCACCATTAAATCAATGTCTTTCAAAACACCTGCGCCTGCCCCTTTACAGACTACCTTTTTCACAGGGCAGCCGAAATTAATATCCACCAGATCCGGATTTACCGTTTCCACAATCCTTGCCGACATGGCCATGGCTTCTTCATCCCCTCCGAAAATCTGGATCCCGACAGGTCTTTCATAGTCAAAAATGTCCAGCTTTTTCCGGCTTTTTATAGCATCGCGGATCAATCCTTCCGAAGAAATAAATTCAGAATACATCAGGTCTGCGCCGTGCATTTTGCATAATCTTCTGAACGGCGGATCACTTACATCCTCCATCGGTGCCAGTAGAAGCGGAAATTCCGGCAGTTCTATGTTGCCAATTTTTATCATGGTGCAAATTTACAAAATTATAATGATTGTGCAGAGCGCCTTTAATAAAGCCTTTATGCCAAATAAATCTAATTATTAAATATGAATTTTTTTAATTAAAAACTAATTTTAGTTGTATTTTTTATTTAAAAATTTAATTAAATATGAATATTTTACTTTATTTTAACTATATTTATAGAACCAAATACTATTTATATTATGAGAAAAATTCTATTTTGTTTAATAACAGCAGCTGCATCCGTAGGTACTAATGCCCAGATCAGCCTTACCGCAACTGCCGGTACTGCGATAGGAACATATACTACATTAAAAGCAGCATTCGATGCTATTAATGGAGGCTTACACCAGGGAGCGATCACGATTAACGTAACAGGGAATACAACAGAAACTGCCTCTGCCGTTCTGAATGGAAACGGCTCGGGTAACAGTAATTACGCATCCGTACTCATTAAACCGGCTGCCGGAGTAAATGCTACTATTTCAAGTGCGGATACGGTGGCCACCATAAAACTTAACGGAGCCGATAATGTAACCATTGATGGAAGTAATAACGGTTCTTCTTCCCGAAACCTAACCATTACCAATACGTATACTACAGGGGGAAGTCCGGTTATTATCTGGGTAGCAAGTACCGCCACGGATGGGGCTTTGAATGCCACTTTTAAAAACACCAATATCTACGGAGCCAATTCTTCCGGTACAATCGTCGGAATTATTGTGTCCGGATCCACACTGGGGGCCGCCGCTGAAGTTTCCAATAATAATTTCAGCAGTATAAATAATTCCTTTAACAAAGCTCAGAATGCCATCTTTGCTATCGGAAATGCCACCAATACGGATACGGGATTCATGATTAAAAATAATGTTATAGGATCTGCAGTGGCCACGGATAAAATGGGATATCGGGGACTTGCCGTACAGAATGCCAAAAATTTTGAGATCAGCGGAAACGTTATTGCGGGAGTTACCCTCGGTTCTACAGCCACCGCAGCCGGAATTTTGGTCGGAGCAGCTGCAACAAACGGTTTGATTTTTAATAATAAAATATCGGATGTCTCCAATACCAATACCGCAGGTTACGGTGCTGCCGGGCTATATTTAAGCTGCACGGGAACTGCATCAAATATGCTGGTGTATAATAATACGATCAACGGTGTATCCGGATATGGATATGCTTTAGGCGGAGGAGCTTCTGATAATGGTAACGGAATTATTATAGTTTCCGGAGGCGGGTATAGAATTTATTACAACACCGTGGTCATGGATGCTAACCAGACAGTTGCCGGAAGACCTTCCGCATTCAATGTAACAAGTGGTGTTACTGCTGTGGGAGCTATTGATCTTAGAAATAATATATTTGTAAATAAGCAGACCCAGACGGGAGACCGTTATGCCATCTATGCCGGTACTGCCGATACGGTATTTTCTAATATGAATTATAACAATTATTTTTCATCAGGTACTGCACTGGGCTATATAGGGGCCATCGCAAGAACTACTTTGGGAGAATTGCAGTTAGGCTTCGGAGGGAATGTGAACTCACTGAACGTTTCTCCGGTATTTGTATCTGCTACCGATTTTCACCTGGCAGCCTCAGGAAATGCGGCATTGGATAACAAAGGTACTTTCGTAGCCGATGTGACGGTAGATGCCGATGGCATTACACGGAATGCCATTACCCCTGATCTGGGAAGTTATGAATTTATCAGTATTGTCTTGGCAACTCAGGATGTAGCAGCTAAGACTAAACTGAATTATTACCCGAATCCGGTTGTTGACTTTATCAACATCAGCAATGATACGAAAATCAACAATGTGGAAGTTTACAGTGCTGCCGGACAGAAACTGGCCAATGAAAATATCAATGCCGAAAAAGGATCTGTGGATATGAGAGCACTTCCTTCCGGAATTTATGTCTTAAAGGTAAATACGGAAAAAGGATCTCAGTCCATTAAAGTGATGAAAAAATAAACGATGAAAAGAAATTAAGCAGAACCCCGGAATTTCCGGGGCTTTTTGGTTTTCTATCATTAACAGAGCTGACATTATCATATGCAGTCTGCTCTATAATTTCATAAAGAAAACATACTGCAATCGAAACATTTCTGATATCGACCATAGACAAAATTGCAAAATTCTTAGATAAAGGCTTTACCGATTTATTGCCTGATGAGTGTATAAATATTACTAATACAGATAATAAAGGTGGTAATAATGGATACATTATCAATAACCTGCCGGAAAAGCTTATTGAACAATACGAAGAACGCATAAAGGAACTTAAGGAGCAGGTAGAATACTGGAAAAGCCAATCCCGGAACCACGGTTAGCCGTTTTTATCCGAAAGCTTCCTGCAGCCTGCAGCAGGCTTTCGGGTGCGTCCGAAAGTTTGTCGCACCCTAGCAACGGCTTTTCGGGTAACCGGGAAAGTATGTTGCACCCCTGCGACAAGCTTTTCCGGAAGCGGGAAAGCTTCCTGCACCCCTGCAGGAGACTTTATCATTTAAAAGCTTAAAACCGGATCCGGTATTTAAAAATAATTTAAACTTCTGTTTTCAAATGTTGATCATACAAGGATCAACGGAACTTTAAACTCTCTAAAAACTTGCTTTCACCTGCATACTACCGATATGAATGGTGCGGTCTCCGGAATTCCTGCCTTCATAATTCAGGTTTAATTGAAGGAAAGAATTGATGGCCTGCTGGATAAATACGCTCCAGACCTGGTTTTTCCCAGGCTTTAATCCGTCCAGCATCTGGTTGCCGACAATAGTGAAATTGTTGCCTGTAAAATCATTATTGATGAAGGAAAAGTTTCCTCTGATAGACGTTTTTCTTCGTTCCCACTGGATGGTTCCCGTAACATCGAAGGCTTTCAGTAATTCTTCCCCGTCCACGCGCTGCTTCTGGCGGAATGCTGAAGAAAGTTCAGCCTGAATGGCATCCGTAAATTTATAAGTAGCTTTTGGTTTGGTCTCAAAATTATTTAGACGGTAATCCCTTGTCGCAAACAGCTGGGATGAGTTCTTAAGGTCATGAACGGAATTTTCCCAGTCGATCCTGAATTCTTTGTTGAACCAATACCCGATATTCAGGAAATGGGAAGTCTGTTCCCGCTCCTCATTGCTGAAATTGGCATTGATGAGGTTGTCATTCGAGATAAATCGGTAATTCCCGTTCCAGCCGGATTTATCGGTCGGGCTGAACTGTACGGAAGCCAGAATATTCTGGTTTTTCAGGATCTGGTCTTCATTTTTTTCAAAAGGATTCAATACGAGGACTTTGTCCTTTTTATAGAATGAGTTTTGTGAATTCAGGGAAATGTTGAAGTTCCAGCGTTTCAGGAATTTATTTTCAGAATTAAAGACGATGGACGGGTTCACAAACAAAGCCAGCTGAATTTTATTCTTATTGGAGGGGATATACCGTACGGAATTGGTGTAGATCCGGATGTATTGCGCCAGATCCGAATATTCGGCAATTTCAAACTCGTCGAGCTGCTGTACGCCGTCGCCGTTGTAATCCGTCCATTTGTAAATACCCTGACCGTCCGTAACCTTGATGTACTGGAACTCCCTTTGGGCTTCCTGCCCGTTTCCAAGCTCATAAAAAGCCTGGAGGCGCATCCCGTTTCTGAAAAGCTGCTGGTTGTACAGGATATTTCCGACCACGAAATCATTATTTCTTGATACATCAACATCCTGGTTTTGGTAGAAGAATTTTCTGTAATGGAGCAAGGCATTCAGTGTTGTTTTTTCCGTTTTGATGATCTGGCTCTCGGCCATAAAGCCCAGGATATTGTTCATGCTCTGCAGCCTGTTGTCCCGCACCGAGTCGTTATCCCTCATGTAGACTTTGGCCAGCAATTTGGTTCTGGCGCTGTCGCCGACTTTCTTCTGTACGAACACTTCTTTCCAGCTGAAGCTGGTAACATCCATCAGGCCGGTATCGTTGTATTTCTTTTCGTTGTGCTCCATGCTTCCGCCCATTGCCCAGCTTCCCTTCTTACCGGTAAATTCCGTAGAAACACCGCCTCTGATGAATTTGGTATCCTGGAGAACGGCATTCGTATTCAGGTACGAAAGATTTCCTTTGGTGAAAAATTTCCCTTTGATCCATCCAAAATCAAGGTCATTTTTAATCCCTTTATACGTATCCTGCTCATCAAGGTAATTGATCCTGTAATTCAGGGTCGATTTATTATTCCATTTATTTAAAAAGCTGAAAATAAACCGGTTCTGTGTTCGTCCGCTGAATTCCTGGGCAAGATTGAAATCCCGGGAAAATTCCACATCATTGATCCGGTCCAGGATATGGAACTGCCGGTCGATATACTGGTATTCAAAATTCGGGGTTCCTTTCCAATTGTTTTTAGTAAATGTTTTGTTCCCGAAAACCCTCCATGCATAGCCGATGTTCTGATCGGAATCTTTAGATGAAAATAAATTGACGTCGTAATTGCTTAATGAAATATCGGCACCTATTTTTCCATCTTTCAGCAGATATTCGGAATTGAAGGAGTAAACCTGCGATTTTTGCGGGGAAGGAAGTTTCCGCACGGCGCGGTAATCCCCCATATTCGGCCCGACATATTGAAAAACACGCCCGTTATTGGTAGTCTGGGTAATTTTATAATCTCCGAGATTGGCTCCGAAATAAGTGTAAGAAACGGTGTAAAGCGTTTGTGTGGCATCCGTGGAAAATTCATAATGCTTGCCGCTAGGGTCCTGAACCAGCCGGTACAGGATTTTGTTCACATCATACTCTGCGACTACTCCGGAAGGAGCGTACATCAGGTTCGGATCGTTTCCTGCCGCTGCCAGGATTTCCTGGTCTTCCTGGGAGAGATTCAGGGATAAGGGAGCATTTTTATTGTCATTTTCCATGAACCAGTTCAGGCCGACCTTTAGTTTTTCCCTCTTATGTTCAAGCTTTCCGGTGAACAGATACCGGGAGTAGTTCCTGTTGGCATAATTGTAGGAAATGGTAATGAAATTCTGCTGGAAAATCGGCCGGAAGCTGGTAAAAGTAACCTCTCCGGTATTGTAATTAATCACATAATCCTGGTTTTCTCCTCTTTTCATTAAAATCCCATCGATAAAAACCTGTTCGGAGCCTGAGATCAGGGTGATGAACTGCTCGCCGTTTTTCCCTGTGAGACGGTAAGGCCCCTGGTTGCCTTCCACCCCCTGAAAACGGATCCTGTGAAATTCACTTCGCGCTACGCCCATCGAAACATCCACAAAGGTTTTATTTTCTTTTCCGAATTCCGTCTGGAACTCAAGGCC
The DNA here is from genome assembly GCA_913778085.1 of uncultured Chryseobacterium sp. GTDB lineage: Bacteria > Bacteroidota > Bacteroidia > Flavobacteriales > Weeksellaceae > Chryseobacterium. The sequence continues at coordinate 102,538 of CAJYXJ010000015.1, read as the reverse complement.
CATGCTTCGCCGCTGGTATTTGGCAAAATAATTCTTGGCTTCCACCAGGTCTAGGTGTCCTGCTCTCAGGATGGATTTATCCTTTATATTAAGCTGCATGTAGATCTTGTCGAATTCTTCCAGGGTCTGGGTATAACCGTCAGCCTGGATCGGCAGATTATGGTCGGAAATACTCGCAAGAATGGTTACATCTTTGGAAAGCCTGCCGGAAATCTGCAAATCCATTGAGCTCTGCACAGACTGCCCCTGGTTGTTTCCGAAGGTAATTCCCCGGATAATGGACCCCTTTGAATTAAGCTCTCCTAAAAATCTCTTCTTGTCGTTTTTGGCCAGTACCCCTTCGTCAACGATGATCCGGTTGTTGGTCTTTACGAAATCCAGCGTGTCTTTGGCGAAGATATCCTGTTCAAATCTTGCGGCAAGAATACTGTCCCGCTTCAGGCTGTCCTGTTTAATGCTGTCCTGCGGGATATTCGGGTTTTTCCATGTGAATACCTGGGCGTTACCTGAATGTAAGCCCATAAAAAACAACACGAATATCAGAATATAATTTCGCAAGCCTTTGAAAATAGTTGGTAAAAATACTTAAAAATACTTTACGCAGAGGATATTACTATCATTAACAAAAAATTAACCTTATTATTGTCTTATTTTGAAAATTTGGTTTAATTTTGTCATGTAAATTATTAATAATTAAATTTTTAAATCATGAAGAAGTTTTATTCCCTTATTGCTACGGTGGCTGTTGTGTCTAGTTTTGTAGCTCAAACAACGGTAGCATCCGATAATTTTAATTACAACGGAGCATTATCGTCAAACGGATGGGTATCTCATAGTGGTACAGCCGGACAGCTTACCGCTAACGGATCTGTTGCCAATTTAGTAGCGGGTAATACGGAAGATGTTAATCTTGCATTTTCCACACCTTACACTATCACAGCAGGAGCTCTTAATAAAGTAGATTATTCTGCTACGATTAATGTTCTTAATAGTACAAATCTTTCTACTACCGGAGACTACTTTTTAATGGTTGCTTCTACCGCAGGAGCTAACGTAACTGCATTTTTCGGAAGATTATATATAAAAGGAAGTGCTACAGGATACACGTTAGGGGTCTTAAATGCAACCGGAGGTACAACAACCCCTACTTATGGAACAGAAATTCCTTATGGTACGGCAGCAAATATTACCGTTACTTATATTGTGGATAATACAACCTCTACTCCTTCAAATTCAGCTACCCTGCAAATTAATTCCCAGCCTCTTTTATCCAACTCTACAGGAACAGGTTCATTGCCTACATCACTGGCTTCAGTAGCTATCAGACAAGGAGGTTCTGGAAGCAGTACTACAGGGAACGTTACTATTGATAACTTAGTGGTAAGAACTTATCCTACTTCAACCCTTGCCGTTTCCGATCTTTCTGCAACTAAAGGAAACTTCATCAGAAACACTTTTGTAAAAAACAATGAAATTACTTTCGGAGCTGAAGCAAAAGATGTAAAAGTATATACCATGAGCGGGCAGTTGGTAAAAACCGCTTCCGTAAAAGAGAATGAAGCAGTAAGCGTTGCTGAACTGGCAAAAGGAAACTATATCGTAACAGGTACGGTAAACAACAAACCGGTTTCCCAGAAAATTTTAAAGGACTAAGAAATTAGTTGTTTATAAAAATATTGATCTCCGTTTCAAAGAAACGGAGATTTTTTATTGTTCATTTATAAGTATTTAAGCAAATTTTAATATGTGATTTTCATTCGGGTGGTATCGTTTTTGTAATTTTTCAAAGCAGCCACAAATAAAATCATCATGAAAAAAATTTTTACCCTTATCGGAATTGTTTCTCTCGTATGTACCAAAGCACAAATTGTAATCAGTGAAATATATGGAGGCGGTGGAAGCCCAAACCTCGCATTAAGCCACGACTATATTATGCTTAAAAACATAGGTTCTGAATCCGCTTCTTTAAATAATACCACGATTCAATACGGTCCTGCTGACGGAAATTTTACGCAATATCATATTCTGCCCAATATTACCCTTAATCCGGGACAAAGTTACCTGATTCAGGAAGGTGTCAATGTTGCCGGAAGGGTAGATCTTCCCGCTCCTGATTTTATAGCGGATGAAGTGGTTTATTTCGATGGGGCACAAAATTCTTCGGGTGGCATCGATTTCAACAACAGAGCAGGAAAGATCGCGCTCGTAAACGGGAATATGCAGCTTCAGGATCCTAAAAACGGAGCCGTTCTTGATTTTGTCTCATATGGAACAATGAATGCCGTTCCTGTTTTTGCTTCTGCGGCAAACACGGCATTCAAGAGGGTAGTGGGAAATACCGGAACCAATAATGTGGAATTTGTTACCGCTCCCGCATCTCCTATGAATTCGTCTGCCGGAAACACGGCCATTGCCATTACGCCTGCCGATCCGGATTATTCGAAATTCAACTTTATCGTCAATCCTTTTCTGAAGGAAAATAAAGAAATTGTTTTCAGCAGCGAAATACAGAATGTAAAAATATATGACGAATACGGACAGGTAGTCATGCATTCTCCTACAAAAACATCTTATGGAATGAACCTGATCGAACTGCCGAAAGGGAAATACACCGTAACGGGAATGATCAACAATTCACCGGTATCTCAGCAGATCGTAAAAGATTAAATACGTGAATTAATGAATAGCCTGGAAGCTGGATGTTATTATATTTTAAGCTAAAAAATGAATTGAATTTCTTTTAATTCGCCTTAAATGAAATATCATTAATACCAGCCTCTTCTGGCCGCATTGATAATGGAGCTCAAGTTAAGAATCAGCGTATATCTTATCCTTTTTCCGTAATCTTTGAACGCAGGTTCAAACCCAAGAGAAGACTGTACGGGAAGGTAGACTTCAAGAAAATCCGGAATGATCCTTACTTTTACGCCGCTGTCCCAGATAAATTTCGTCGGCTGGTTCTTATTGTCGTAAACGCCTGCATCCGCATACACATGAAAAATTTTCCAGACACTGGTATCTACGTTTACGGAAGTAATCCACTTGTTCACCGTTCCCGGAATAAATGATTTAAAACCGCCATCCGCCAGAATGAACTGCTGTGATAAAATTCCTCCGGTGGCACTCTGTCCTAAGAGGTTATAAGAGAAGGAGTAATCCGAAACCCTGGAAATCCCGAAGTTGAAAGTGTTGTTGCGGGCATTGTTTCTAATGAAATATCCGGCAAATAAACGGACACTCAGCTTTTGTCTCGGTGCAAATTCCCAGCGATAGAAGCCTTCTGCCGTTACTTTGTGGAAATCATTCATCCATTGGGTACTTACACCGAGGCTTTTCTCATGAATACTCTGGCTGTCGTTATATCCGTAGCCGGCGCTCCACAAATTGTAGCGGTCATAGTCGTTGTTGGCGATCATCAGCTGGCTCAGATCCCTCTCAAAATAATTATAAGAAATCCCAAGGCTGCTGCTCACCGTACTGCGTGGGTTTTTCATAAAATTTAAATTAGAGTAAATGGAAGCCTTCCGGTAGGCGAGATCATAGTCATAATGGAAGTAAGATCCCGAAACACCGAATGTTAAGCTTCGGATAAGGCTCTCAGCAGGGAGGAAAGAATAAGCGATGGCTCCTGAGCCGGTTAATTTTCCGGTTCCCGTACTATAAGTAGGGGTCAGGGAGTATAAAAACTTCTGGTCGAAGAAAGACTGGTTTTTAAAATTAAGCCCGATCAGGAACTTGTCGTAGGTGTTGCTGAACCGTACCCGGGGATTGATGTAAATCTCATTGAATTCAGGATTCGGAATATCTTTTATAAGTTTAAGCTTTATTTTTTTGGTATTGGAAAACAATCCTTTGGCATACAGGTAGTTGTCCCTATAGTTGGATTCAGGAAAAATATAATCGTCGTTCAGGGTGATTTTGTAAATATCTACAGCAGGAATCGAAATGGTTTTTATCTTCTGATTCTCCTCCGTTTCCACCCAATATTCTTTGACCCGGCCTTCTTCTGAGGTCGTCTGAAGTTTTACCGGGATATTGGCTAATGTATTTTTCTGAATTTTAATGTCCAGCGAGTCACCGTCTTTTCTGAATCTTTTCAGAGTGAAATTCACTCTGTTTTTGTGCTGGATAAATTCAGACAGATAAGAAGTTCTCTTATCTTTTTCGGCCAGCTCCTTCAAAAAATCTCTGGGATCCACCTGCTTATCGTTATTCCGGACAATAAAATCCTGAACCAGGCTTTCAAAATTCTGATAGCCCATTTTATCCGCAGAATAATTAAACAAGGTACCCGTCTCAAAGCTGCTGATGGCCATATCGTTGAAATTGCTCAGGGCAGCGAATCTTTCATCGATCTTCTGATCCAGATTCTGGGACATGATATATTGATAGGCCAGGCCGTAACGCTCAATGAGTTTCACATCCGAAGCATGGAACAGTTTCAGAGGCTTGATTCCGAAAATTTTAGTGTCGTTCAACATTCCCAGGAGCTTGGTTTCGGAATAGAATTTCTTCAGATACTGGATTTCAAGATACGATTTCAGTCCGTTCTTGAACCAGTGGAAATTCTGTTTATCCGTAATGATGCTTTCATCAAGGATCTTTTTGGAAATGATCCCGAAATAATCCATATCCGCATTTTCCGCCGCAGTAAATAGCCTGAAACGGTATTTCCAGAAAACAATATCATTGTTACCGAAAAAATCCTCCTTATTCCTGAACTTTCCGGAAATAAAAATCCTTTCAGGAATGGTGCCGATTCTTTCTTTTATAAATTTTAAATGCAGAGGAAGATAAAATTCCAGGTTCTGTCTTTCTTCAAGGCTCAGATTATATCCGAATGTAACCTCGGTACGGATGTCGTCCGTATTGACGGTAATTGAAGGATATTCATTAGGAGAAATCAGGAATTCCGGATCAGTATCCAGGTATCCGCTGAATGAATGGCTCTGGGTCTGCCTGAGATTACTTTCCACGAAATAATTCACCGGAAGATCAAAGTTTACCGTCCAGAAAGTGTTAAAGCTTACCGATTCTTCGATGTCATGATACTTCCTGGAAGAAATATTGTCCGGATCAAAACGATCCGGAACAATAAAGAAATATTTTAAGGCTGTATGAACAGCAGAAACTCCATATCCTGTAAACCTGCTATCGGGAAGCTGGATCTGATATTGCAGCTGCAGTTTTATTTTTTCCCCGGGTTTTAAAATTTCTTTTAAGGGAAGAAAAAGATTTTCGTCTGAAGTGTTGCTTACGGGAATTTCTTCATCCACGCTTCTAACCTGTAATTGCAGCAGTTTACCGAGCTGGTTCTGTTTGGCAAAGTGCAGATCTGTATTCCGGTCTTCCAGTTTGCGGTATACCAAAGCCGTATTGCGCCTGTTATAGGCTGCGACCCAGTTTAAAAGCCTGATGGTGTCCAAGTCTTTCTCAGAATGATTGTAATACATGATTTCTTCCTTCACATCCAGCATCTTCCTGTCCTGAGACAGTTTGGCCTGTATGTAAATACTATCTTTCTGCGCAGAAACTTCTGCAACACCCAAAAACAAAATAAGACAAATACTGATCCTTTTCAATTACTGTGATAAAGTATCAAATATAACTTATTTTGTATTAATTCCGTAAAGATTTTAATTCTGAATGGCTTTTTTTTCCAGTGAGTTTAAATAAGCGTTCCAACCTTCAGTTTTATACGTCATTGCTGCTGTTTCCGGATTTTCAGCTTTGTAAATCCCTCTTCCTACGATAATGAAATCGGTATGAAGGGTTTTAAATACATGTTCCGGGGTATTGTACTGCTGGCCTTTTCCATCTCCGGAATCAGCCAGGTTGACGCCCGGCGTGAAAAGTAACATTTCTTCAGGAAGCGGATTCTGGGAAACTCCTCCGATTACATTCGGGTGTGAAGAAGCTACCTTTAATGCTTCTTCGCGATATGCAGTCGTCGTTAAAGCACCTTTGGAAGACATGCCGATAATGGCCACAACACCAACGTTTCTGAAGCAGTCCAGCGATTCAAATCCTCCGATGACCTGCGAAGTCACAAAATCAGCCCATTCGGTAATTTTGAAAACACCGCTGGTGAACTGAAGTTCCTGCGTATTTCCGATGTCTGCAAATTTGCGGTCTTCCATCAAAAGGAAATTGTGTTTTGCCGCCAATGCTTTTAAAGGCGTGATGGTTTTTTCGTATTCAAAATCGGAGATGATATCGATGTGCGTTTTTAAAGCGATCACATGTGGACCTACTTTTTCAGCAAGATCCAACAGTTCCTGGGTGGTCGTAACGTCGGCAGAAGCAATCAGGTTTGATTCTTTAGCCAATGCGGTTTCCAGAAGCTTTCTTGAAACGGAATGCTGGGCTTGCCCGAATTTCTCCTGATAGGAAAGCCTTGATTTTTCTTCAAACTGGATATGATTTCCTTTTAAGAAATCCTGAATTCTCGTTACTTCATCATCCGATAATTCCCCGTTTTCTTTAAGAATCGAGCATACTTCCGAAATATTGAAAAGGGTATGCACCCGGTATCCTTTGCTTTCCAGAAGCTGTTTTCCACCTTGTTCACGATCAAGAACAACCACGATATCCGCTACTTTGATGTCCTCCTGCTCAACTTCAGCGATGGTTTCGATCAGGGATTTTCCGGAAGTAATCACGTCTTCTACCAACAGGCAGTTCTGGCCTTTCTGGTATATGCCTTCGATCAGCTTTTTGGTTCCGTAGTTTTTGGCTTCTTTTCTTTTAATAATTAACGGAATATAACTTTGGAGAGACATCGCCGTAGCCATCGGAAGTGCAGCATAAGGAACGCCGCAGATCAGATCGAAATTATCCAGTGGAAGCATATCCAACAGGTAATTGGCAAGATTTTTTAAAATCTTAGGATCTGATGCCAGTGGTCTTAAGTCCACGTAAAAAGGGCTTTCGATACCGCTTTTTAGGGTAAACCTTCCGAATTTGATGATGCCCAGTTTGTAGCATTCTAAAAAGAATTCTTTTTTACTTTCCATTATTTTTTATTAGATGTTTGCAAATTTAAGGATTTGAGATGAAAGGTTGAAAGTGAATAATCAATTTTGCTTCGCAAGTCAATGGTCAATTTGTAATTTAGAATAATCTATTTCATGTAATAGCTGAATATGGGTATGAAAAAACCATCCCTTTAAAGATGGTTTATTACTTATTCAACAATTTCTGCATCGATGATTTTTGCACCGCCAGTGTTATATTTCCGATCTGCCTCCCAAAGCAGGAATTTATCCACTTCCCGGATCAGTTTCGGAATCGCCAGAGACAGCACCGCAAGATCATCCAATACACCGATTACCGGAACTGCTACTTCCGGCAGCAGATCAATAGGGGAGATCACATACAGAAGTCCCAATAGAGGCAGGATGATATCGAACGACCGCATCGGATATTCTCCTCTTCTCCACATTTTCACCATTCTGAAAATATCAGGAATTTTCTGTACGAAACCTTTATGGCGGATGGCTTCTTTGGCCAGGTTTAATTTGGAATACTTCATTTTGCGTTCAGCTTTAAATAATTTTTTAACCCTGTATATTTCACAAATTCTGTACCAATGAAATGTAAATTTTAGTTAAAGTTATTTAATAATATTATCGATAAACTGATGCGTAGATTCTGTATTCCAGTCTCTTGAGGCATCTTCCTTAATGAGGATCCTGCCGTCTTTATCCAGCAGATAGGTTGTAGGAAAGACTTTCGGAAGAATCTTTTCTGAGATCGGGCTCTGTGCAATATATACGGGCACGTTGTAATTGTTTTCCTTTAAAAATTTTCTTACCGCATCTTCCTGGTCGTTCATGGCGATCAGGACAAAACTCACATGGTCTTTTCGCGTATCGTAAAGTTTCTGGATGGATGGCCATTCTTTACGGCATGGCGGACACCAGGTTCCCCAGAAGTTAAGGAATACGGCTTTTCCTTTAAATGTTTTAAGGTTGGTACTCGGAACATTGATCCCCTGGAGATCGATATCGTAATCTGCATCATCGATATGGACGGCATTTTCAATGGCCGCTATCGGGAAAAAGGTATCCTGAAGCTTTTCTTTTACGCCCGGTACAAAGGCGATAACCGCGATCAGGCCAATAAGTATAAAATAAATGATGTTTTTTTTCATTTTTACTTTGCTAAATTTTGTTTGAATATAAGCTTTTCAGGTCACAGATCAGGATGTTAAAAAGCTAAAGCAATTCCAGGATTTCCTGAACCGCATCTTTCCCCCTGTTTTTAGCATAATAGAGTTGGAGATCATTATAAAACTGATCTCTCGTATAGGTATCCGGATCCGTCTTGAATTTAGCCAGCAGCTGTCTTCCGTATTCAGGACGCGGGCCCCAGGAGTTTTTTACGCTGAAATCGCTATTCAGGATAATGACTTTCGGGATAGACTCGGTGCCGTTGGTAAGAAATTGATTGATCAGGCTTTTATCGCTGTCCCGCAGGAAGATCCTGACTTCATTTTTTCCTTCGAAAAATTTAACCAGGGCCGGAACGGTTGCGCTGGCATCACCGCACCAAACCTCGGAGATAATTAAGATTTTTCCGTCGAAATTCTTAGAAGCAAGCTCTTTCAGCTGTTCTTCATCGGCAGTATATTTTTTTAAGGTTCTGTCTATTCGCTGAAGCCCGAGTTCGTAATAATGTTTATAATCAGTCTCCTGTTGGCTGGCTGGGTTTTCCAGTCGCTGTCTTCCGATTTGAACATATTCTTCAAAAGGGATGGATTTATCCCAGTAATTTTCCATTACTAAAAATATTTTATGTTAAAAATTATTGATGTTTCTTGTTTTGTTGATAAGAAATAAATCGGCCAGCACAAAAGCAGCGAGGCTTTCCACCACTGGTACGGCTCTGGGAAGAACACAAGGGTCATGGCGGCCTTTTCCTTCTACGATTACAGGATTTCCGTCTTTGTCCACACTTTCCTGAGGCCTTAAAATAGTGGCTACGGGTTTAAAAGCAACCCGGAAGTAAATATCCATTCCGTTGGAAATTCCGCCCTGGATGCCTCCTGAAAGATTGGATTTTGTCGTAAAATCTTCGTTAAAAAGATCGTTGTGCTCCTTTCCGGTCATTTTTGCACCGCAGAATCCGCTTCCGTACTCAAAGCCTTTCGCGGCATTGATATTGAGCATGGCTTTACCAAGTTCTGCCTGAAGTTTGGAGAAAACCGGTTCACCGATTCCCACCGGAACGTTTTTGATAACACAGGTGATGGTTCCGCCGATGGTGTTGCCTTCTTTTTTAATCTCTTTAATCCTTTCGATCATTTTTTCAGCTGTTTCCGCATCAGGACAGCGTACTTCATTGCTTTCCGTTTGGGAAAAGTCAAGTGCCTGGTAAGGTTTTTCGCAGAAAATATCGCCTACCGAAGATACATAGGCATTGATCTCAATATCCGAAAGAAGCTGTCTGGCCAGTGCTCCGGCTACCACCCAGTTGATGGTTTCCCGGGCCGAAGATTTCCCGCCGCCGCGGTAATCCCTCAATCCGTATTTCTGGTCGTAGGTAAAATCGGCGTGGCTGGGACGGTAGGAATTGGCGATATGATCGTAATCCTTTGATTTCTGATTTTCATTTTCGATGAGGAAGCCGATTGGAGTTCCCGTTGTTTTACCATTGAAAATTCCCGAAAGGAATTTTACGGTATCGCTTTCTTTGCGTTGGGTAACGATGGCTGATTGTCCGGGCTTCCTGCGATCCAGTTCATATTGGATTTTATCAAGGTTCACTGTAAGACCTGCCGGAAAATTATTGATGATCCCGCCGTACGCCAGACCGTGGCTTTCCCCGAATGTCGTAAGGCTGAGAAGATTACCTAGAGTATTTAACATGATACAAATTTAAGGCTTTTTATCCAGATGAACGTGCCCCGGAATTTAGTTTTGTTTATAAGAACGGTTGATGGAATTGATGATATCCTGTGCCTGTATTTTTTCTTTAGGCGTCAGTTTTTTCCAGATAAATCCTTTTTTCATATTTTTCGGATCGGCCATCTGGGGAAAGATTCCGGCTTTTACATCGTCGAAAATATAGCTTTCGGATATGGCAGGCAGCTCCGTATCAAAATTGTACGGGTATTTTTCGGAGACATTAAATGTTAAGTTGCCGATTTTATAGGTTTTATAACGGTTATAATGATAAGCTGAAGGCCGGTAAAGCTGTTTCATCTCAAATGTTCCCATAAAATTTCCAGGTCTGAAACTGGGAAGATAGATCTGGAGAATGCCTGGCAACGTCATACATCCGATGAAAATAATGCTCAGTACAGAGAATACGGCAATTGATTTTTTCCTGTTAAAGTAGTCTGTAAAAATCACAAAAAAGATCACAAAGAAAACATCAACAAAAAACCGGTACTGCGCAGAAAATAAAAGCACGAGGATGCTCTTAATTAAGACAGAAATACAGATTAAGCTGATGATCCTGTTTTTTCTGATCCTGCTGAAAATAATAAAAATGATTAAGCTCAGAATAAAAAGGATGTTTATTTTTGATTTTATCCCCTCCAAAAAAAGCCAGTTTTTAATAAGATCAACTGTTGAAAATCTCTGTATTTCCTGATAAGAGTATTGCATATCATATGTCTTCTGCACAGCAAACTGTGAAGAAATTTTCAGGACTTCCGGATTAGGTTTCCAGCCTACATTTAAATCTCCTAACGCTAAGGGAAATACCGGATAGCCGAAATTCCAGAGATTCTTAGTGAAAAACAGGAGTGATATCAGGATTCCCGGAACAAGATTGGTAAGCTTAGATTTTACCGTAAAAACCAGGTAGAGGAACGCCAGAAGCGGCAGCCAGATCATCGTCGGCTTAATGGCAAATACAAACACCGAACAGGTGAACAACAGGGAAGGGTTTGTATTTTTATTCAGGATTTCATTTAAAATAATCAATGAAAAAATAATAACGGGTAAATCCGGGCTGGGAGATTGGGAAAACAGCAGCAAGACCGGAATAAAACATAATTGAATCCAGCTTTTGTATTCTATAATATATAAGGTATATCCAATTAGCAAAATAGTATTGATTCTTAAAAACGGATCTGAAAAATTGGAAAATCCCGCCTGAAAAATATGCCAGACGGACATCTGACCCAAGGTAAGGTCGAGATTGGATATTCCCTGTACCAGGCCGAATTCCCGCAGCCATTTTATAGTAGGAAAATAATACCCGAAGTGATCCAATATATAAGGATAAAAAGAACCGCCGAAGAGAATGATGCTTGTAATGAATCCGATGAGTAAATTTTCCTTTCTTAAAAACCTGAAGAGTTCCACATAGAGTCTATCCTTAATAAAAAATAAAAGTCCAACGATAAGTGTTGGAACTTCAACATATAGATTTAAGGGGATAAAGAAGGAAAAAACCGTCCAGAGGATACTGATTCCAAAAATTCCGGAAAAGATTTTACCTGAAATTCCGGTTAGCATCTCTCCCGAAAAATATTCCGTAATTTTTCCCCATCCTGTCAAAACGGGAATCAGAAGGATTGTCGAAAGGAAGATTAATATCATAAAAAAAGATTGCCTAAAAATAAGCAATCTTTCTATGTAATGGTGAAATTATTATTATCTGGGCTGAACCCTTCCGCTTTTTCTATCCTGTGCTCTACCCAATGTATAACCGGTAGCACCACCGATTACCCCACCGATTGCAGCACCGGCACCAGGACTTTTCTTATTTACAATTGCGCCTAATGCAGCACCACCTACAGCACCTATAATGGTCCCTTTTGCCGCTTCACTCATCCCTTTTTTCTTGGCTGTGGTCTGGGAAGTACCATTATTTGCATAAGTGCCGCTATTTGAGCTTGAACTAGGTCTGTCTCTGTATATGGTACGGGTTTCTCTGATTACCTGAGGTCTGGCACTGGCTGCAGCTGCTGTTTTAGCTTTCTGCATTTCAGCAATACTGTCTGCCTTTTTCTGTGCTTCATAAGCCATCTTCTCTTTCTCGATAGCTAATTTTTGTTTTTCTATTTCCAACTGTCTCATCTGGAACTCCATTTTCTGTTGTTCCAGTGATTGTTGTTCAGCGATCTGGTCATCTTTTTTACAGGCCGTCAGTAATACAACCGACATCAATCCTGTTAACACTATATTTCTCATAATTCAAATTTTTATAAGGATGTTAAGTCAACCTGACTTTGATCTTATACTATTTTCAATTTTGAAGCCAAAGTTCGTTAACCAATGTTAAAAAAGGTGAAAAAGTATTAATATTTCCAGAGTACGGACACGGCAGATGAATGAGAACCGGCATCTATAAAGCTTCGTCGGCCATCACTCGTCTCAGCTGAAAATATAACCTTTTATTAATTTTCTCCATCTGTTGAATTAAAATGAATTAAGTATTTTTGCTTTACCTAAATTACAGTATTATGAAAAATTCAATGGTAAAAATCCTGCTGATGGCAGGTGTAGTCGTAGTAGGAAGTTCTTTTTCCCGCCATGAAAATGATTTTTGTTCTAAAAACGAGATCGCAAAAGAACCTAAAAAAGCCAAGACGTATAAAATTCGCTACGGTCTTGTAGGGCAGAACGGTAGCAAAACCCTCTCAGGAAATTATGATGTAGGAAGCTTTACAGCTACCAATACCGTTACCGGACAATCTTATGATACCTACTATGGAGGCGGGTTCCAGACACTGCCTGCTTATTACGAAGACCTTCCCGCCGGAAATTATACCTTTACCGCCATGCAGGGCCAGGGCGGCTGGGCAGGATACGGCTCCGTAACGTCGGAGGTGTCGGACGCGCAGGTGGATGCGGATGGATTTGTCACCATTTATATTCCGATTGCGTGGGAAGAATAAGGGATACAAGATCTCATCGGAAATGGTGAGGTCTCTTATATTCATATAGTTGCCGCATTATGCAAGAGAAAATATAGTAAAGTGATAAAATCCTTTATCCTATTATAAATTAGGATATTAAGATAGATATTTTTCTACCATAATAAAAAATTAATTTGCTGATAATTAAATGTATTAATTATCCAAAATTTGATTTAATCCTACTGTAAATTCTTACTGAATTCATAGCAATAAAACGGATACTTTGGAAAGTTTTAATTTTTCTTCAATTTTAATGCTTACTATTTTGCTTATTTCATTAATGCTTGTTATCTTTGGACTTTCTCACTTTTACGGAAGAGAAATTACAGATCAGCTTTTAGAATACAATAATTTCCGCACTGGAAGAAATTGTAAGATTAATAAGATATAGCAGTATAAGCTGCGTACAAGTTCTGTTCAGTGCACTCTGAATAGATTTTTTTCATCATTTGTGTTTTTACGGCCTCCTGCAAAGGAGGCTATTTTATTTAAATATTTTTTTCTGACTATGATCAGGCTCATAGAAATCCCGTTTTTTTAAGCATAATTTTGATTCAATATTAAACATCAAAAATTATTATATGAAAAAAGTAATGCTATTAATGCTGGGATTGAGCCTTTTTGCAGTGAGCTGCAAGAAGCAGGAAACACAAAATGAAAACAATACGATGGCGGATTCTGCCAGTACATCAGGGACAATGTCTGATACTTCAGGAGCCGGCGCCATGTCTTCGGATTCTACGGGTGCTGCTGCTGACAGCACGATGAATCAGGGTAATACCCAGAATAATCAGAGAAGTACTACCCCGAACCAGACCAATGGCTCAAACGGAGGAACCAGAACCGATTCTGCAAGATAAAACACTTTTTCCAACCCATATACCTTTTAAAAAGCTCCTCAAAATTTTTGAGGAGTTTATTTGTTTTTAATTGAGGCGAAAATCCGTGTGGGACTATTGGAAGACCATTCTTATCTTATTCATCAGCCTGTAGGGAATTTTCGTCTGATAATTAAGAAGGTTATAAATGTCTTTGGCATTTGTATAAATTACAGGAACCGGATTTCCATTAATGACGGTAATGTTTCTTCTACGCATGGTTTCGTGGATCACGCGGGCAAAAGATTCCTTTGCGCTCTGTTTGGCACCGTGCTGGGATATTCCATTGGAATGGAGCCGGTACTTATAAGAAACTTTGTCTACAAATTTTGCATCTCCGATTTCCAAAAGCTTAAGATAAAGATCTTGGTCTACGGCATTTTTAAGAATGGGATTAATTCCGGATGTTTTCATATACGCATTTCTTTTAAAAGCAAAAAAGGGCTGGATCTGAATAGGGATATTAAAGAAATATTTGTTATTGTGAATCTGTCTTATTTTTGAGAAAATTTCCTGTGGATTAAGGTTTTCATCACAGAAAACTAACTTGGAATAAGCGGCAATAACCTTACTGCTTTTACATAATTCGTCAAGCAGACACTCAACGGCATCGCTGAAAAGCGCATCGTCGGGATCTATAAAAGCACAGTACTCACCAGTGGAAAGATCCAGGCATTTTCTTTTGGTATAGCCGCATCCTTTGTTCGTTTTGTTCTGGTAAAACTTAAAACGGCTATCCTGCAATAAGCTTTTTAATAATATCCACGGAATTATCAGTTGAGGCGTCATCTACAATAATTACTTCCCAATTTTCGTAAGTCTGTGAAACAATGGAATCATAGCAATCTTTGAAATATCTTCCATTGTTGTAATTTGCAACCAGTAAAGATATCTTATTCACTTTCATTTGATTTATCATCAGGCGCAAAAGTACTTAACCTAATATTTAAATAACATGACCTAAATCAATTTATTTTTAAAAATTATATATTTTAATAGAATTAATTCTATATTTTATTCCTAAAAATAAATTGATTTTATACCCGTTAAATGGAGTTTTGTAATTAAATTATTCAGATCAACCTTAATTTTATATTAAAAAAAATTCTAATTTTTTTATAAAAAAAACACTGTTATGATTTCAGTCATAATCATATGTTGTAAAGCAATCTTATTTTTACATCATGGATTAATAATAATTGATTCAATAAAATTTTTTTCATCATTTGTGTTTTTTTTGGTCTCCTTTACAAAAAGGAGACCTTATTTTTTTTTAAATGTCAAATGTTCTAAATAAGAGGGGATGTTTTTAATCCGGTTAATGCTGTTTTTAGACTGGATCTCATGACCGCTTACTTATTTACGCTATTAATGAAGCAATAAAAGCAAATGATTGAACGTTTACTTTATAAATAAGTGTTTTCGGTGTAATTTCTTTAAAAATTATAACGATTTATACTGTAAATTATTAAAAAACAGATTAGATTTGCAAGGATTAATATTAAATGATAACTTATGAAGAAAATTTCTACTTTTTTAGTACTTCTTCTGTGTTTGTTAAATCTGGGCGCTATTCCAGATGCCTATGGGCAGGCTGCGCCGCTGCCGTATTCGCAGAATTTTAATACGGCTAATGATTTTACGTTGCTCAACGGAACCCAGACCAATAAGTGGTTTTACGGTGCTGTAACGGGAAATACAGGCAGCTCGCTTTACATTTCAAACACAAACGGAACTACCAATGCTTATTCAACCAGTGATACCAGTGTTGTACAGGCATACCGGGATATTACCATTCCGACGGGAGCTTCGGTGGCCAATTTTTCATTCGATTGGAAAGGAGTAGGGGAAACCGGATGGGATTACCTTAGAGTATGGATGGTCCCTGCGACTTTCACACCTACAACGGGAACACAGATCACTGCCGGAGGGGGAAGGATCCAGATCGGAACTGAATTTACCGGCCAGTCTGCCTGGCAGACGTACAGCACGATCAGTTTGAACATCAGTTCTTTTGCCGGAACCACAATGCGTCTGGTGTTTGAGTGGAGAAATGACGATCTCTTCGGAACACAGCCGCCAATCGCTATTGATAACATCAATATGAGCGTACCGAGTTGTTTCCCGCCTACTGCAACATCAGTAGGGAGCATCACTACCAACAGTGCGGCTTTATCATGGACGGCTCCTTCTTCTGCGCCTGCCAACGGGTATGAGTATTACATAAGTACAAGCTCGACAGCCCCTACAGCTGCCACAGCAGGGGTAGCCAACGCCGGAACAAGTGTTACGGTAGCGTTGGCTCCGACGACCACTTATTACTGGTGGGTACGTTCCGTATGTAGTGCTACCAATAAAAGTGTATGGATTGCGGGCCAGAGTTTCTCAACAACGCAGATACCTACCACAATACCTTATGTGCAGAACTTCTCTACAGGTAACGATCTTCAGCTGACAAGCTTGGGGCAGCCGAATGTATGGTTCTACGGTGCAGTGACGGGAAATCCTGCAAACTCACTGTACATTACCAACGATAACGGCGTTACCAATGGTTATAACACTTCAGCTTCAAGTGTGGTTCATGCTTTCAGGGATATCATTGTTCCTTCTGGATCTACCAACGCTACCTTATCCTTTGACTGGAAAGGCTTTGGAGAATCCGGGTGGGATTACTTAAGGGTGTGGCTTGTACCGATGTCTTATACACCGGTTGCCGGAACCCAGATTACGACAGGAGGAGGAAGAATCCAGCTTGGTGGCGATTTTAACCAGCAAACTACCTGGCAGAATTATTTCAATACGGGAGTAAATCTCAGCAGTTTTGCAGGTCAGCAGGTACGTCTTGTTTTCGAATGGAGAAACGATGGTATATTAGGCACACAGCCTGCCGCAGCTATTGATAACATCAACCTGAGTATTCCTACATGTCAGGTTCCGACCAACATTACGGTAAGTGCAGTAGCAAGTACTACAGCAACGGTTACCTGGACGGGCCCTACGCCGGCTCCGGTTGGAGGATATCAATACTATCTTTCTACAGTAAATACAGCACCTACCTCAGCTACCGTACCTACAGGTACATCTGCAGGGACGACTCTGAACCTGACACTTTTAACGCCTAATACAACGTATTATCTATGGATTCGTTCCGTATGTGCCGGTTTGGACAGAAGTTTCTGGGTAGCGGCTCCTGTGTTTACGACGACACAGATCCCGGCTACTATTCCTTATATCCAGCCTTTTACTACCGGAAGCGATTTGGGATATACCAACGGAACTCAGGTAAACAAATGGACTTATGGAAGTGCTACCGGGAATACCGGAAACTCACTTTATATTTCCAATGATAATGGAGTTACTAACGGATATAATATTTCATCATCAAGCGTTGTGCATGCTTACCGAGATATCGCCGTACCGGCAGGAACTACTACGGCTACGTTCTCATTCGACTGGAAAGCAGTTGGGGAATCAGCCTGGGATTACCTTAGAGTATGGCTGGTACCGGCAAACTTTATGCCTGTTTCCGGAACACAGATTACAGCAGGCACAGGAAGAATTCAGATTGGTAATAACTATAACCAGCAGTCTACATGGCAAAACTTCCTTAACCCTACGCTGAATATTTCAAGTTTTGCAGGAACGACCATGCGTCTTGTATTTGAATGGAGAAACGACTCTTCCGGCGGTACACAGCCTCCTGCAGCTATTGATAATATCAATTTACGAATCTGTAATAATGCAACTCCTACGGTAACGCTGGGCACGCCTACACATAACTCGATTGTATTAACCTGGAACCAGGACATCGGTGGAGCAACTTATATTGTAAGATACAGACCGATTACTTCTCCGGCTTCCGGATGGCAGCAGGTAAATGTTGCAGCGGCACCTTATCCTGCAACCACCAATACCACTACGCTGAATAATCTTTCTTCGGCTACCCAGTACGAAGTGGAAGTAGCTGCGGTTTGTAATACGAATACAGGAGTCTTTTCTCACAGCACATTTACCACAAGATGTGATCCTACTCCTCCCAACGTAACGATCAGTAATATTACGACAACGTCGGCACTGATTACATGGTCGCCGCTGGCGGTAAGCTCGCATTATTTCTTACGATACAGAATCGTAGGAAGCGGTACCGGAGGATGGAGTGCCAATATTCCTTTACCACTTGCTCCTGCCAATACCTACACCCTTGGAGGATTGAATGTGTTCACTTCCTATGAGGTGCAGATCGCCAATATGTGTGATAATGAGAATACGCTGAACCCTTGGTCTAATCCTAAAGTATTTACTACGGAGAGAACATGTGAAATTGCGCCTCCGGGATTAACGATTACAAATATCACCACAACAACAGCACAGGTAACATGGGCTCCGTTCCCGGGTGCAACTTATATCCTGCGATACAGAAAAGTAGGGATTCCAAGCTGGACGACGGTAACTTCAAATACCAACACCATTACCTTAACCGGCCTGTTGGAATTGACTCAGTACGAAATGCAGGTAGCTAATGTATGCAGCGGAACGCCGGGCAATTATACGCTTCCGTATCTGTTTACAACACCAACCATTGTATACTGTCAGATGCATGCTACGACGGCAAGTGCGAATTATATCTCGAAAGTTACCGTTACTCCTAACGGCAAACCGGTAATGACGAATACGTCAGTTGCATCGAATTATACCGATTATACCGGTGTAACCAACAACTTTATCCAGCTGATTCAGGGATCTGTGGATAACAAGATCAGTATTGATAAAACTACCTCATCCAATGCGGGAGTTGCCGTGTGGATCGACTTCAACAGAAACGGGTACTTCGATATTAACGAACGGATCCTTGTTTCCGGACCGAATAATGATCAGACGGTAAGCGGAACATTTGCCGTGCCTGCAGATGCTTTCATCAGCCTGACAGACTATAAATATGTAGTAATGAGAGTAGCCATGTCAAAAGATGCGATTCCTGTAAACTGTACAAATTTCGCAAACGGTGAAGTAGAGGATTACACGGTAAGAATTTCCAAGCTTCCTGTGCCTAATTCAGTAAACCAGACCGATATCCTGATTTACCCTAACCCGGTAAAAACAGTATTGAACGTTAAGAATATCAGCCCGCGAGCAAACTATAAGATTTATAGTGCTACAGGCCAAATGATATCTTCAGGAATTATCCTGAATAACAAGATTGATGTCCATGCATTAATTAACGGAATTTATGTAATCGATATTGACGATGTTAAAGGTACCATCCAAAAGAAATTTATTAAAGAATAAATTTTACTGGTAACAATAAAGAAATAAGCTCTCAGAAATGAGAGCTTATTTCTTTTAACATTTTTTAAATGATCGTTTAATTTATCCGTTAACAGTTCCAGTATCTAAAAATCAATATAAATATCCTAAATACCTGTCGTACTGAATCATCTCTATACTTATCATATATTAAAGTATTTTTAATCTATGGTAAAGTTATGTTAATAGAAAAAAAATATATGACTAATAGGTGCATTTAAGGTGAACATTTCATACATTTGCAGTCACTCATGTTTAATTTGAGTTTTCATGGTTATTAGTTTTTTAATCCCTGTAGCAATACGGGGATTTTTTTGTGGACAAAACTGTCTGATACTAATATGTTTGCGTTTTCAGTTTTGGTTTTTAGGGAAAAGAAATACTTTAAATCGATCATTGCTGCTGTAGGGTTTGCAGCTCTCATCAAAAAACTGGGAAGGTGACTTTCTGAAATCTTCCATATACTTCCTGCCTTCTTCTTCCAGTGCAGGAATGATAACATAGTCGTATAGGGTTTTCGTAAACTCACTCGTGTCTTTCAAAATATTTTTTTTCTGTTTTATTGCTTCGCTGAATGTCATGGCGTTTAATAGTTTGCGCAAATTTAATCAATATTGTGTGAAAAATAGAATGTTTAGACGATTCTAATCATAAATTTTAATAAATAAAATAAATATATTTGCCCCGATTCTCATGTTTATTGAGTTTTCATGGTTATTAGTTTTTATCCTCATAGAAATATGGGGATTTTTTTCGGTTGTGATTTCGGTCATAAACATCTCTGTGTAATGATTTATATTTTTACAGAAGCAATAACACAATATTTATTCTCAGTAAGTTTGCCTCTCATCATGAGAGGTTTTTTTATGATTTCGGTCATAGGCACTATAAAAAATTTTAAAGTAGTTTTATAGGATTAATTTCCATTCGTTTTTAAACAGTTTTTTAAGCTTCCCGTATTCCGGGAAGTTTTTTTGTAATACTCAGTCAATGGATGGGAGGTTTTTCAAAAGCTGCATATAAGATGCTGAAAGGAAATGTCTGATTTATAAACAGAAAATATTTGCCTTCAAAAAAAAGATGTCGTGAAAAGGTATTTTTATATTTACAGCACGAAATTTAAATGATTGGTACGTTCTTTGAACGTATACAGATATTTAATCACCACTATATCTTTCAAATTACTTCCCTGGCTCCGGCCGGGGATTTTTTTTATCTCGCTTTTCGCCTGTTTTATGTAGTCCTTGTGATATAACGGCTAAAAACTCAAATGAATCTTTTAGGTCAACATATATCGATTATAGTGGAGCAAATGATTATGGAACAAGAAAGAACTCTGAATTATTAATCAAATTTAATAATGATCTAAAAATTTTAGACAAATTTTCACCATATTAAAAACCATCAATCTCTAGAAACTTTATGCAAAAAATATCCCCGCCTTTTAGGTGGGGAGTTTTTTATTTTTAAATAATTCTTCAAAATCATTGTCAAAATTATTAAGCACCATTTGATCTAAGATCGGTAATGATTCTTTAATAAGAACCTCTCTAAGAGATTTTTCAACACCATCAGGACCAATGTGTACAAAATCTAAATCAACTCCTGTTTTTTCTGCGGCGGCATTTATAAAGTCTTCATTGATAGCATTTATAAGTATTCTATACTTTGCGGAATGAAATCGAGCCTCATATTCATCTTTCTCTTTTAGATCTTTTATATGTTCTAAATGACGTAGAGACATCGCTTCTTTTTGCAGCCGATACTCATTTAATAATTTAATTAGTGATTCTGCTTTCATAGGTCTATTTTTTTGTTTCACCAATATACAAATAATACAGATTTCAAATTACAGAAAGGCGCTAAATATCTCTAGGAATTTTACTGTTATTCAGAATCTGTATTATCAAAATCAATTTCCATTTGTCCGTTTGATCTATTAACGCTTTTATTAAAATGATTTGTAAATTCTTCCCAATTTGATGATATTTCCATAATCCCGATAACTTTATAGATTTGCGCAGTGAGTTGCGGGTGGCCTATATCTGGTGTTAAGCTTTGAAAAAATCTTGCAGTGTAATTACCTTCTTGACTTTTAGGTGTTTTAGATTTTAATTCTTCTAAAACACCTGGTGGCAATTGCTGATATATTAACTTATTGGTCCATTTTCCTATTACACCAGGTCGTTTGTTTATTCCAGATACAGTAAAATCCCATTTTTTTAATCTAAAAATTTCATAATAGAATAAATCGGGAAACATTTTTTGCCACTTTAATAGTTCTTTATTAATATATGCCTTCAATATAATTTGAAGGGCATCCTTTTCTCTATCATATTGATAACCTGTAGCTTCGTCAACAAGTGCGACTATACCTACTTTTGCCACAGATCTGATTATTATTTCTGCTCTTTCAGCATAAATTAAATTTCGATCCGTTAATGTTCCAGCATTTTTTGCTTCAATAATAGCATCACAAAGATCAATTAATATGGTCGCGTCATATCCATATGTTGTTGATACAGAGCCTCCTGATCCTAAACGATTAAACTCTACACGCTTTGAAATTATGTCTAAAAGTCCAGCACTTTTTTCTGTTTGTAAATATTTTCTATTAATAAAATTAGGGAGCCAGTCGCCCGACGTTCCAGTGTATCCTATTGCTTTTTGAATACCGTTTTGAGAAAAAACTCTCATACCGTTGTTAAGAACGTAAGCGGGTATTTCTACATCTCCAATTATTAAAGGTGTTTTGTCAGAATTGTGGGTAGCAAAAAGCTTTTCTGTTTTTTTCATGGTTATTATTAATTTTTACTAATATACAGATAAAAACAATTGCAAATTACATAAAGCCGCAAATTATGGATGGGGATTTGGTTAAAAAACATCCCCACTTATTAGGTGGGGATTTTAAAATTAATTTTCTATTTTTATCTACCGTGTTTTTCCTACCACTATTTGTTTTTTACTCTCAAATAGCCTCACAAAATTGACCATAGGAATAAGGATGTGTTCCATCCCTGACTTCGCTGTCGTACTTGAGATATTTTCTCTAATAATGGAAATATCTGGACTGAAGGATACGGACGAGCAATGCGGGACGACAAAGAAAACTTTCTAAAGGGGCAGGAAATCGACTTATTGCCGAAAAGAGAGCTTCAATCCATACAGAACAGGAAGCGGAAGAAGCATTACGGCAGGATCTGGGCGTTTACGAAAGAATCGTTGCCCGTAAGGTGGCGATGCTAATCACGCAAAACCAATTCGACGCATTTGTATCTTATATGTACAATACCGAAGAATCGGACGGGCTTTTCAAGCTCGTGAACGACTGGGCCTCGGGAGAAGCCATCCGGAATTGGTTTGTCACGAAACACATTACCGCTCAGGGTGTGAAGCTCAATGGGCTGGTTCGGCGCCTGAAAGCAGAAGCACATTTACTTTTTTCGTAAATATTTCGGCACTTTTAAATAATAGAAGGGTACCTTAAAACGCAGTACCCTTTTTAGTAATTTCACTTTTATGGCTGTACTCTAATTTCTCCAGTAAAGTTTGGAAAATCTTCCTCAGCTTTAATCGTATACATTTCAATATAACCACATTGTGGGCAAAATTGAATTTTAGCGGGAAATACTGCATTTCCAACGTGAGCGACTTGACCGCTAGCAGGATTATAAACCATTTGATTAAAAGAAACAAACGTTTTGTTTCCTAAATTAACATCTGGGTGATTGATGCATGTGTAATCACCGTTTTCATTTTTTGGCATAATTAATTTTTTTGTGTCGGCAATATACAAATAAAATGTAATTAAAATTAGAGGAATTCTTAATGCGGAATAATCTTTGCACTCACAAAAGCAATCAAATCTTTATGCAAAAAATATCCCGCTTTTTAGGTAGGAAGTTTTTTACCTTTCTTTTGTAACGGATTGGTAAAATTGCTCGTTAGCAACTACTAAGTTACCATATAATTTCCAACCCTGTCTTAAATGATAACAACATCACCAGATAATCCAACATATGTATGGTGGTGTAAGATTTTATATTCCATTATATTGATTTTTAGTTGTCCGAATATACAAAAAATAATCAAACGTCTCTGTTCTTATCCTTGAATTCCTGAATATTTTTAACCAGTTTATCTAAAACTTTAATAGCTTCTTTAGTATCTTCCGGTAAAACACGCTACCGCATTTCCCCTTGATGTCCATTGTAGATAAAATTTCATTTCAATATCATTCTAATTTGTAAAGTGTAGATAATAAAATAAATATCAAAATAAAAGTTAGATGACTCTAATAATTTTAAAATGGATTTATAATTTATAAGATTTAATTTCTTTATTGTAGACACAAAATAAAAACGCTTCTTTATAACTTATTGAAATTCAATACTGTATAAAGAAGCTCTGAGGTACCTAGCGGATTCGAACCGCTGTAGATGGTGTTGCAGACCACTGCCTAGCCGCTCGGCCAAAGTACCATTTACCATTTTGAGGTGTGCAAATATACTAAAATTTAGGTTTCAACAAAAATTTTTAAGCAAATTATTTCGTGCCGATGCTTTCTATATCGCTTTTTGCCTGTCTTTCAGCTTTATAATTTTTAATTATTTTATATTCCGTTTAAAATCAATCGCAGAGTCGCGTTCGTATCAATAACAGCGGTAATACCGTACGGGTTCATCAGGATCTGGCCGGGTTTCAGGGTAAAGACTTTTCCGGTCATTTTTAATCCTTTGTAATATTCTTTATTAAAAGCTTCTTCAATACTTTTTTTCGAGCTGTTCTCCAGTTCCTGTGTCGGGATTCCGTATTCTTCTTCGATCATCTTTACAATACGGCCTTTGAAAAGCAGGGTTGCCGTTTTTTGCAGGAAATTGGCGGTCTTCAGATTGAATTTGGTATTCGACAGCACGATTTTCTTATTGGCCTCATCATAAACGGGAATTCCGGAAATAAAAGCTTTCCCTTTTACATAGCCTTCCGTTTCCGCTTCGATCATTACTCTGTCCTCTACGCCGTACACTTTGATGTCTTTGATTTTTACGGAAGAATCTCTGAGGTCGTATTCTTTATTTAAAAACATGTTCCGTGCAATTTCCGTTGCTTCTGAAAATGGAATATTTGCCGTTGTCTGAAGCAGGAATTTATCGGTTAAAGCAGGAACGAAATTAAAATCAGCAGCCGTTTTTACAAGCGGGGTAGAGGAAGGCTTGTTTCCGGTAAAGGTTTCGGAATAGACGTCAATTCCCAGATCGGTATTGATCTGATTGCCGTAAAATTTCAACGGCGTGATATTTACTTTAATTGGCGTAACCTTCAACCAGGTATTGTATTCCTCCGAAATGTTGAACGGATTTGAAAACGTATTCCAGGCCAATATTGCATATTGCTGGAAATTAAGCTGAGTGGCCAGCTGCTGGTCGATTGTTTTGCTGAATTTCTGCTGCTGCTCGATCAGGCTTTTTTCCACCAGACCGGTAATCGGAATCTTGATCCTGCCGAAGTCAAGGACAGGCTTTACCACCCATCGGAATCCATTGGGTTCGGTAGTGGTCTTTACGGTCCAGTTATTTTGGAAATTAATCGTTGTACTGAAAGACATTACCGTTTCAAACTCCGTATTCTGGTAGGTGTAAATGCCTAATGTGCCAATGCCCTTTTCTGCCCATATTTTTAACGGGACCTCAATCAGGAGGTTCTGGCTGGTTCCACCGACAAGACGGATCGGTCGGGTTTTCCAGACTTTTACCTTAAACTGGTCATTGTTGTTATCGGTATACGAATCATCCTGATAAATAAGATCTTTCACTGAAGCATTGATCAGATTGCTGATTTCCGCTAAAGGAATTGTTACAGGCATCGTAATGCTCGATTTTACTTTCGGGAAATTGTAATGCACCATCGTATTATCAGCGACGGTCTGTGCCGATGCATTGATAAAAAGGATCAGAAGAAGTAACTTGATGATTTTCACAAGGGATAATTTTAAATAAATTAAACGGGAGAAAGCTTAATTTTGAGGTTTAAAACTCTGTTCCAGTTCGATGCTCGCCCCACGCATTTCGCCTTTCATCGGAGGAGCGGTTTTGGTGATCTTTAATTTGATATAATCGATCTGCGGAAATTTTTTGTGCAGAGCAGCAATAATTCTTCCCGCCACATGTTCCAGCAGTTTGGATTTCGTCTTCATTTCGTCATGAATAATATCATTGATGTCCGCATAGCTGATGGTATCATTCAGGTCATCAGATTCGGCGGCTTTCCATAAGTCTGTATGAAGTTCCGTATTCAGAATATAATAGGTGCCGATAATATTCTCTTCCGGCAAAACCCCGTGATAGGCATATATTTTTATATCTTCAAGATAAATCTTGCTCATTCTTCTTTCGTTTTATTAAGCAAAAATCGTTTTAATTCTTCAAAATCAGGTTGCATTTCAATACTTTTTTTGTCTTTTTTCATTAATTCTTCCAGAGATTCCGGGAGGTCGGTTTTTATCTTTACTGCTTTTTCGATGGCTTCAGGAAATTTCACAGGATGGGCTGTTCCCAGGATAAAACCTTTTCTGCCCGGATTTTCTTCTAAATATTGTTCCAGGGCAGTATAGGCGACTGCACTGTGCGGTTCCAGCAGGTAATGGTATTTTTCGTAGACTTCTTTTATGGTCTCCAAAGTTTTTTCGTCATCAACAGAATACCCTGAAACGGCACCTTTTATTTTTTCAAACCGGTTTTCAAAAAGTTGGGAGACCCTTACAAAGTTACTCGGATTTCCCACGTCCATTGCATTGGAAAGGGTTGGTACCGTTTCTTTCTGAACCAATTCTCGGGTTTCTAAATACCTTGGAATACTGTCGTTTTTATTGCAGGCTGCGATAAAATGTTCGGCAGGCAAACCTCTTATATGTGCAAGGATCCCGGCGCAGATATTCCCGAAATTTCCGCTGGGAACACAGATCACAGGCGGCTCCTTTTCTGTCTTCTGCCACTGTTTCAATGCGAGCAAATAGTAAATTTGCTGGGGAAGCCACCTCGCCACATTAATGGAATTGGCCGAGGTCAGAAATACATTTGAAGTAATTTCCTGATCCGAAAAGGCCTGTTTTACCAGATTTTGACAGTCGTCGAAGCTGCCCTTGATTTCCAGTGCAGAAATATTTTCACCAAGCGCCGTGAGCTGTTTTTCCTGAACCGGGCTTACTTTGTTTTTCGGGTACAAAATCACGACATTTATTCCCGGTGTTTTATAGAACCCATGTGCCACTGCGCCTCCGGTATCTCCTGAAGTGGCTACCAAAACCGTAACCTTCTTATCCTGATCTTTTAGAAAGTAAGACAGGCAGCCGCTCATGAATCTTGCACCGATGTCTTTAAAGGCTAACGTTGGCCCGTGAAAAAGCTCCAGGGAATAGATATGTTCATTAATTTTTTTCAAAGGAATTTCAAAGCTGACGGTTTCTGAGACAATTGCTTTTAAAATGTCCGCCGGAATTTCATCTCCTGCAAAGTCTTTCATGCATTGGAAGGCAATTTCTTCATCGGAAAGCTGGTGCAGGTTTTCGACCAGCTGCCGGTCTAACGGTGGAATAGATTCAGGGAAAAACAAGCCTTTCTCTTTTCCCTGGCCTTTCACGGTTGCGGTACGGAAATCAACGGTTTCTTTTTTATCTTTTAAATTATAGTAATTCATTCTGTTCGGTTTTAATCAATGATGGTAATTCCTGACGGGTTTATTTTTGAAACATAGACCAGGCTGTCGATTCCGGTCTCATCGTAAACGGTCTTCATTATTTCTGCAATGTCCTTCGAAATCTTTTCAGTTTCAGACAGCATGAACAGGGAAGGTCCTGAGCCTGAAATGCCTCCGCCCAAGGCTCCTGCTTCCATGCTTTTTTCTTTTATTTCATTAAATTTCGGAATGAGAATGCTTCTGACGGGTTCGATGATTACATCTTTCAGGCTTCTGCCGATCAGTCCGAAATCGTTTTTCTGAATTCCGGCGACCAGTCCGGCAATATTTCCCCATTGTTCTATCGCATCTTTCAGGAGAATCTTATTCTTCAGAATCTGTCTTGCGTCTGATGTTTTTACCTCAATCTGCGGATGTACGGCCGTTACGAATAAATCCGGGGCATTCAGCGGAATAATATCTACCGGGTCCGAGGATTTAACCAACGTGATTCCGCCATAAATACACGGCGCAATATTATCCGCATGCTTCACACCGGATGCGAGCTCTTCACCAAACATGGCAAAATAAACGAGCTCTTCCCTGGTGAAGACATTTCCCAGAAGCTCATTGGCTCCTACGGCAGCTCCTGCAGCACTGGCAGCACTAGACCCAAGCCCGCTTCCCGGTTTTATTCTTTTATTGATGATTACCTCAAACCCATTTTTGAGGTTCAGGTGTTCCATGATCTTCATTAGGACAACGCCGGCTACATTTCCGGATGGCTCTTCCGGCAGTCCGAAACCGTCGGTATGCCGGATAATCACTTCCGGCGTTTCAAGCAGCTTCAGTTCCATTTCATCATAAGGTTCGTGGATGGCCATTCCCAGGATATCAAATCCGCAAACCAGATTGGCCACGGTGGCCGGTACTTTTAATCTTACATTTTTCATAGGTAACATTTTAAACGGAACGTACAATATCAGCAAAAATACCACTGGCCGTAACTTCTGCGCCGGCTCCTGCGCCTTTCACCACCAAAGGCTGTTCAGCATATCTTAGCGTCTTAAAGATCACGATGTTGTCTTTACCGTACAGATGAAAAAGATCGCTTTCCGGAGCCACGTGTTGCAATCCTATTTTTGCCTCTCCCTCTTTAAATTCGGCAACGTATTTTAAGATCTTTCCGTCGCTTTTCGCATTTTCGAGCAGATTTCTAAAGTGATCTTCATATTTGAAAAGTGCCTTGTAAAAATCTTTTACACTTCCTTTCATGCATTCTTCAGGCAGGAAGCCTTCATTTTCAATGGTATCGAACTCAAGCGGATAGCCTGCTTCTCTTGCCAGGATCAGTATTTTCCGGGCAACATCCGTTCCTGCCAGATCAAGCCTTGGGTCCGGCTCGGTGTACCCTTCCTGCTGGGCTTGTGCCACCACTTCTGAGAAAGGCTTGCTGCCATCATAATGATTGAATACGAAATTCAATGTTCCGCTCAACACAGCCTGAATAGAATTGATCCGGTCACCGCTTCTGATAAGGTCGTTAATGGTTCCGATGATCGGAAGCCCGGCTCCGACATTGGTTTCAAAGAAAAACCGGCAGTTGTGGTTCCGGGCTGTATTTTTTAAATTTTTATAATTCGCGAAGTCTGAAGAGGCCGCAATTTTATTGCAGGCTACGATATTCACACTGCGTTTTAAGAGTTTTTCGTAGACAGGAGGAACTTCCGGGCTTGCCGTTACATCTACGAAAACGGAATTTCTCAGGTTTCTGGAAATAATTTCATCAGCAAAATTTTCCTCACAAAATTCGTTCCCGTTTTCATTAAGCTTTAAAAAGTCATCTTCAGAAATTCCTTTATCGGAAAAAAGCATTTTCCGGCTGTTGCAGAGCCCTGCGATTCTTATATTGACCAAAAGGTTTTCCTTCAGGTATTCGTTCTGATCATAGATCTGGCGGATTAATTTTGTACCTACATTCCCGGTTCCGCAGATGTAAACATGAACCTGCTTGATCTCAGATTCAAAAACTTCTTCATGAAGGATGTTAACTGCTTTCCGGATATCTTCCTGTGAAATAACGATGCTGATGTTTTTTTCCGAAGAGCCCTGTGCAATCGCCCGGATATTGATACCGTTGTTCCCGAGGCAGCCAAACATTTTTGCGCTTACGCCGCTTCTGCTTTTCATGTTGTCTCCTACCAGAGCAACGATGCCGAGACCGGTTTCAATTTTTACAGGTTCAACCCTTTTTAATTTCAGATCATCTTCAAAGGAGGTATTGATTGCTCTGTTCGCAACGGGAACATCTTTTTCATTAATGGCTACGGTGATGGAATGCTCCGACGAACTTTGGGTAATCAGAATCACACTGATCTTTTCATGATTGAGACACTGGAATAATTTTGCGGAAAATCCCGGAATCCCGATCATCCCGCTTCCTTCAAGGGTGAGCAGCGCAATATCATTCATGTTTGAAATTCCCACTGCAATTTCCTGGTTTTCATTGCCTGATATCTTCGGCTGATAGGAAATTAAGGTTCCATACGCTTCAGGATCAAACGTATTCCTGATTCGTAAATCAATATTTTTTGCCATGACCGGCTGAATGGTCGGCGGATATAAAACTTTTGCCCCAAAATGGGAAAGTTCCATTGCTTCGGCATACGAGATTTCAGGAATGGGTTTTGCTGCGGCTACCAACCTGGGATCTGCCGTCATCATGCCGCTCACATCCGTCCAGATTTCAAGTTCTTCTGCATCCATTGCGGCAGCAATGATGGATGCGGTATAGTCGGAGCCGCCCCGCCCGAGCGTTGTACGATTTCCGTCTTCGTCTTTGGCGATAAAACCCGGAGCAATGGTAATCCGGTTATGGTTTTCCGCGAAATATTTTCTGATATTTTCCTCCGTACGTTCAAAATTTACTTTTGCATGAGTAAAATTACTGTCGGTGATGATTTGCTCGGCAGAATTTATCCACGAAGCATCCAAACCTTCGGATTGAAGCTTTGCATGAATGATTCGGGAAGAAAGAAATTCTCCGTATGAAGTGATCCTGTCTTTCGTTTTTGCGGTAAATTCTCCCAAAACGAAAATCCCGTTGCAGATCTCTTCAATATCATTGAAATGCTTTTTGACAAAACTTAGCCACGCGCTTTGCGCCAGAATCGGAATGAGTTCTTTTACAAGATTCAGATGTTTGTTTTCGAGCTCTCTCAGGATTTCCGGATAAGACTCTTTTTGATCAGCGGCAGATTCTGCTGCATTGATCAATTGGTCGGTTACCCCGTGAAGTGCTGAAACGACTACCACTACTTTACTTTCTGCAGATGCTTTTTTTATAATGTTTTCGACCTGCCGTATATTTTGAGCATTGGCAACGGAGGTGCCTCCAAATTTTAAAACTTTCATTGTGAATTGTTTTAAGTTATAGAAAAAATGAAATTTACTCTTTCAGAAAAGAGTACACGCCTATGAATAATATGTGAAAATAGACCCCCTTATGGGGTAATAGTAGTAGTTGTTGTAATAGTAGAAACAAAAGAAACCTCCGAAATTGAAAAATTTCGAGCTGAAAGATCAGATATGTTTCTTAAAAAATTCATCGTAACTGAAACAAATGTACTAATTATCTTTAGAAAAGCAAGAGAATTTTAGATTATTCACATCTTTTTAAAACTAAATTTCAATGATTATCATTTCAATAGCCGATATCTTACTCAGAGAAATATTGTACTAGATATAATTTTTCACATCAATAAGAAATATTCTCAGTCATGCGTAGAAGTTATATGAAAAAATACTATATTTAAAACATCAAATTAAAAATTAATCATCTATGAAAAACCTGAAAAAATTAACAAGAAAGGATCTTTATCAGATTAATGGAGCGCTCAGCTGCACCGGATGTCCGACAGGAGGATATGGTCCGGGAGGAGCATCCAACGGTTATAACTATTCCTGTGAAGATTATAACGTATTGCCGAGCCGGTGTAAATCATGTGTATTGGTAAGTTCTGAATGCTTCAATTCTTAATAATTGATAAATTTTTAAACTAAAAAATATGAAAAATCTAAAGAAACTAAACAGAAGGGATCTAAGCACAATAAAAGGAAGTGCCGGAGATGAATGTTCTACAGATTTAGACTGTGCACCGGCCGGATGTGCAGCATGTACCGACTTCAAAGGGCGCAAAGTTTGCCTGTATTTTTATAAGCCTCTGGAATGTCCGAGTAATCCTTTATAATACACATTCGTATGAAAAAATTAACCAGATCAGCATTGAAGTCCATTAAAGGTTCCTTAAACTGTGCAGGATGTCCTGTCAACAATAATTACGGAACAGGACCCGAATATTCCAACACCTGCGCGCAGTACTTTGCACTTTCTCAAGATTGTCAGAGGTGCGTAGATGTAAGCGCGGATTGTTATGAACAATAATTGAAAATAAAAAAGCACTGCCTACAGACAGTGCTTTCTTTTATTTTATACTCTTTGAAAGATCAAGCATCGCTTCAATTGGCTTTAAAGCTTTTAATCTTAATTCTTCATCCATCAGGATTTCCGGAAGCTCATACTTCATACACAGATAAAGCTTTTCCATCGTATTACGTTTCATGTAGAAACATTCTGAGCAATTGCAGGTTTCGTCAAAAACCAGTGCCGGGATCAGTTCTTTATGAGGAGCACGTTTCTTCATTTCGTGCAGAATGCCTTCTTCCGTAGCGATGATGAATTTCTGGCAGTCGTCCTGTTCCACAAAATTTAAGAGAGCAGAAGTGGAGCCAATGAAATGAGCCAGCTTCAGAACCGCTTCTTCACTTTCCGGGTGGGCAATTAATTTGGCATCCGGATTATCGGCCAGCTGTTTGGCAATTCTTTCCATGGAAAAAGCTTCATGAACGATGCAGCTGCCATCCCAGAGAATCATATCGCGGCCGGTTTTCTGAGAAAGGTATCTTCCCAGGTTTTTATCCGGAGCGAAAATAATCGGACGGTCTTTCGGCAGGGCTTCGATTACGGTTTCCGCATTGGAGCTGGTAACGATAATATCGCTTTCAGCCTTTGTTTCCGCATTACAGTTGATGTAAGTGGCAACCAAGGCATTCGGATGCTGCTCGCGCATTTTTCGCAGGCCTTCTCCTGAACATCCGTCTGCCAAGGAACATCCTGCCATCGTATCGGGAAGAACTACCTTTTTGGTCGGATTTAAAATTTTTGCCGCTTCGGCCATGAAATGCACTCCGCAGAATACAATCATATCGGCATCGGTATCTTTCGCCTGTCTTGCCAGCTGAAGGGAATCGCCAAGGAAATCGGCAATATCCTGGATTTCTCCGGGTTGGTAATAATGCGCTAAAATCACTGCATTCTTTTCTTCTTTCAGCTTTAGAATCGCTTTTACGAGTTCCTCGCCTTCAGGGATAATCAGGTCTTTGATATCTAAAAATCCCCTTACCGGAATTGCAGATTTAGCTTTTTCTAATGTTTCGGTACTCATATCCACCTTAATGTTTTGGTTTATCGGAAATCATAAGTCAAAATTAAACCTTAGCTTCCGATGAAATGTTGTATTAAACTTTCTATTTCTTTTTTTGCTTCGTTTAAATCGGAATTGATCACGATTTTATCAAACTCTCCGGCGTAAGACATTTCTTCTTCTGCCTTGGCAACGCGTATTTTAATCGTTTCCGCATCATCGGTTCCTCTGGAGATCAATCTCCGTTCCAGTTCTTCAATGGAAGGCGGTTCGATAAAAATAGATAACGCCTGCGATCCAAAATATTTTTTTAAAGAGATCCCGCCTTTTACGTCTACATCAAAGATCACCACTTTTCCCTGGTTCCAGATCTTTTCCACTTCGGATTTCAGGGTTCCGTAATATTTATCGGTATATACTTCTTCAAACTCCACGAAGGCATCTTCCGAAATTTTCTGCCTGAATTCATCCGGTGTTAAAAAATGGTAATCCACCGCATGCACCTCACTGCCTCTCGGCTGCCTGGTCGTACAGGAAATCGAGAACTGCAGTTCGCTAAATACTTCCAGAGCGTGTTTTACCAATGTTGTTTTCCCGCTTCCCGACGGTGCGGAAAATATGATTACTTTAGTGTTCAAAGTCTTTGATTTAAAGTTAAGTCTGCTATTTAAAGATCATCTGTTTTCAAAGCTTATAGCCTCGAATTTTAAACAAAGCACTTTAAATTAGAGAACGTTTAACGTCTGTTCTTTAATTTTTTCCAGATCATCTTTCATCATCACCACCAGTTTCTGGATGGCAGCATGATTGGCTTTTGAACCTAAAGTATTGATCTCACGGCCGATTTCCTGGGAAATGAATCCTAGTTTTTTCCCGTTGAAATCTTCGTTGTCCATAACTTCTTTATAATATTTCAGGTGTTGAGAAAGCCTTACCTTCTCTTCCGAAATATCCAGTTTTTCCGTGAAGTACGCCATTTCCTGGTAGAACCGGGTTTCGTCTACGTTTTCAAATTCTTTCAGTGACTTCTGGTAACGCTCTTTAACGGCAACAATCCGTTCTTCCTCAAAAGGAATCACTTCGGCAAGATTTTTTTCAATGTTCTGAAGGTTTCTTTGCAGCTCTTCATGCAGGATATTGCCTTCCGTTTTTCTGAATTCTTCAAAACGGTCAACCGCCGCATGTACGATTTTTGCCAGGGCTTCCCATTCGCCTTCAGACAGTTCATCAGGTCTTGAGGTGATCGCATCAGGAAAACGTACGGCCATTTTCAGGTACTCGAAATCAGGACCGTCGGAAGCTACACTTTTAAGTTCGCTGATATAGGAATCAATAAGGCTTTTGTTGATTTTTACATCGGTAGACTCTTCCAGGTTCTCCAGGTTGAGGTAGCAGTCTACCTTTCCGCGGATAATCCGGTCGTTAAGAATCTTTCGGATCTCGAATTCCTTTTCTTTGTAGCGGAGCGGAATTTTGATATTCAAATCGAAGCTTTTACTGTTCAGCGATTTGATATCGATCGTGATCTTTTTTCCTTCAAAAACACCTTCGGCTCTACCAAAGCCGGTCATTGATAAAATCATAGTTTTTTATTGTAGTACAAAGATAAACATTTAACTCTATAGTTTTGCTAATGTGCATTTGCCGGAAACTTAAGGCCGGAAATAATACTTATCTACATTTAAACCATAAGATTCTGATGAAGGCGTCAAGAAATATGAAGCTGAGCTTTGCTTCAAGCGTAGTAATTAAAAAACCTATTTGATTTTTTCTAACAAAATTTAACCCCTTCATTTCTTAACGGTTTAATGGCAAAAGGTTTTAGGATTATTCTGTAAACTTTTAAATAGCTAAACAACGAAAGTCCTTTGCTTTTTTGCAGTATATTGAAATAATCTCATTTTCGTAAATTTGCCCTGTGAAAAGGAAAAATTTAATTTCTGTGGTAGGGCCTACCGGAATCGGGAAAACACGACTGGCCATCGATCTGGCTAAATACTTCAGTACCGAAATTGTTTCCTGCGATTCGAGGCAGTTTTTCAGGGAAATCAAAATCGGAACGGCTTCCCCATCAGCGGAAGAACTGGCAGAGGCTCCGCACCATTTTATAGGTAACCTTTCGGTGGAAGATTATTATTCCATCGGGCAATATGAAGAAGATGCCTTAAAAAAACTTAACGAACTTTTTAAAGATCGTGATATTGTTATTTTGGTGGGCGGAAGCATGATGTATGAAAAAGCAGTGATCGAAGGACTGAACGACCTGCCGGAAGCCAATGAAGAAAACCAAAAGAAATTACAGGCTATTTTTGATAATGAAGGCATTGAAAAACTTCAGAAACTGTTGAAGGAACTCGACCCGGAATATTTTGCTGTCGTCGATTTTCACAACCACCGAAGGCTGCTGCGTGCCATTGATGTCATCTGGCAGACCGGTAAAAAATATTCTGAGCAGATCGCCGTATCCCAGGATTCCCGGGATTTTAAAACCCTCCGCATCGGAATTGAAGCCCCGAGGGAAGAACTATATGACCGTATCAACAGAAGGGTAGACCTGATGATGGAGAACGGATTGTTGGAGGAAGCCAGAAGCCTTGAATCATTTAAGCATCTGACGGCTTTGAACACCGTAGGCTATTCAGAATTATTTAAATATTTTGATGGCGAATGGGACCTGGATTTTGCAGTTTCCGAAATCAAGAAAAACAGCCGGAGATACGCCAAGCGGCAATTAACCTGGTACCGGAAAGCGGATGATATTCACTATCTGCCGTTGGGATATTCGCAGGAGGATTTTGATCGGCTAGTAGGATATATTAGTGATAAAATTTGAGAAGATTTATATTTAGAAAATAAATCAAGGTTTAACATTACATTGTAGTGATTAGTTTATTACATAAAAAAACTGAATTTCATAAAAATGAAATTCAGTTCATAGTGCTAACTATAAATTAATTTAGGCTGCGTCCCAAATCTTGATGATTTCTAGACATTCCTTTTTATAAGAATTGATAATATTTTTTTTTGCAGATGAATTTGATATAAATCCACTTCCAAAAATATCTAAAGAAATACAAAATTCTGGCAAAACAATTTGTTTTCCAGTCGCAACATTTTTTTCTAAAAAATTGCAAATTCCAGAAGCAATAATTTGTTGTTGTTCTATATCAAAATAGTTTGATTTTGATACATGAAGTTTAATCCCTCCAAACACTTCATTCCCGTCAATTATTGTTTTAAAAATAATTTCTGGTGATATAATTATTGAAATTCCGTTAACCTCAATATCATTTTTAAACTGTTTCGTACTTAAAAATTCTAAATTTTTATCTCTTAATACTTTAGGAATTTTCATCATTAAAAATTTTTCCAATGCTTCAATTGAAACAGTCTTATCACTAGATTGCCTTTTTGATTGAGGAACTCTTGCAGACAAGTTTGCTAATGCGTCATTTATATGCTTTAGAGAACCATTGTCCTTTAATGTTTTTCTTATTCTTGCTTTTGCAAGTTGATAATAAGCAATTCTAAACACATTAGGTTTTTTTTGTTGTCTAATAATTCTCTGCTTTTTTGAATCTGTAGCTTTTATAAAATCTGCATATTGATTTATTGATATAATACACTTCTTCATAAATTAACCTTTAGGTGGAAATGTATCGTTTCCATAAGAGTCTTTTGCTCTTATTTGTCCGTTTTGCCTATGTATTAATAATTCAGATTGATTATTTATGGCAACATTCTTAGCTATTTGAATAGCTTCTTTTTGCGTATCAACTATTCTATACGCTTTACTACTATTGGCAGTTTTAACTTGCCAATTTTCTCCTTTTGGAGTAACATGTACATTTTTTTTCATCGGTACAAAATTAATATGTTAAAATTATGTTAAAATAGCACCAAAATTTGTTTCAGATATAATTATTTATACCTTTGCACACTTAAATGATCAAATTCAGTGATTCTAAAGGCTGAAAAATAACTTTGGTGCAGCTAGCACTGAAGTTTTTATGCACAAAAAATATTCCTATAAATTATTAACCGACATATTGTCATTATTAGTGACACATTGTCTATTCCGTGACATATTGTCTTGTTTTTTTATTATTAAAAAAATGCAGCCCCGAAAGGCCGCATTCAAAACAAATATAATTTAATTTACTACCTCCAACCGCCTCCTAACGCCCGGTACAGGTCTACAATGCTGCTTAGCCTTTGTCTTTTGACGGACGCCAGATTCAGCTCAGCCTGCAGAGAATTTCCCTGGGCGGTTATCACTTCTAAATAATTTGCCATTCCGCCTTTGTACAGCATTTCGGCACTTTTGATCCCGTTTTTTAAAGTAGTCACCTGTTCGGCAGCTTTCTGTTCCTGAACCTTTAGGCTTTCGTTGGAAACCAGGGCATCTGAAACTTCACCGACTGCATTTAAAACAGACTGGCGGAAGGCCAATACGTTTTTCTCACGTTGGATTTTAGCAACGTTCAGATCCGTTTTCAGCTGTCTTTTCTGGAAAACAGGCTGAGTAAGACCTCCTAAAACAGAACCGAAAAGCGAAGCAGGAATCTGGAACCAGTTGTCGATCTTAAAAGAATTTACGCCCCCATTAGCCGTAATCCGCAAGGCAGGATACATATTGGCCTGTGCAATGCCCACCAAAGCGTTCGATTCCAGCAAAACCAATTCCTGCTGGCGGACATCCGGACGCCGACTTACCATAGCTGCCGGAAGCCCTGCCGAAATATTCTGTGGCAAAGAGGTTTCGGACATTTCAATTGTCCGGCTGATCTTGCCCGGATTTTCACCGACCAGAATGCTCAACGCATTTTCCTGGATGGCCATGTTCTGCTCAAGTTGGGTAATTAGAAGCTCGGTAGATTGCTTCTGGGCAGTGGCCTGCTGCACGCCTAAAGAAGTCGTATCGCCGCTCTGCCACATCTTTTCCGTGATGGAAAGGGTATTGGTGCTCAATTCCAGGTTCGATTTTGCAATCTGGAGCTGCTTATCGAGCATCAGCAGATTGTAATAGCCCTGGGCGATCGCTGCAACAACCTGGGTCTGGATAGCCTTCGTGGCTTCATAGGTTTGCAGGTACTGCATTCTTGAAACTTCCTGTTGATTTTTAATTTTTCCCCAGATATCCGCTTCCCAGGATAAATTGAACGCGGCATTATAATCTTCCACATGATTCTGGCCTAAAAACAAATTCAGGCTCTGCCCGTTCATGCTGTTTTTGGAAGGTTTTGAAATCTGTGCGGAAACGCCGAAACCGATGTCAGGATATTGAAGATATTTTGCCTGCTTCAGCTTTTCCTGTGATGCGGCAACCTGCTTCAGCGCAATCTGCAGGTCGTAATTGTTGTTAATTCCTTTTTCGATCAGGCTTTGTAAAATAGGATCGCTGAAAAACTGCTTCCATTCCAGATTGGCTACACTTGCCGTATCAGCAGTAGCGGTGTACCGGAAGGTTTCCGGCAGTTCAGGTTTCGGTTCCTGATAAGCCAGTTTCGACACACAGGAAACCGAACCTAAAGCCAGTCCAAAAGTGATGATGATATTTTTTATTCTTTTCATAGTTTTAAAATTTTAAGTGAATACCAACTTTGAGGGTTTATTTTGCAGGCTGTCTTTAGTAGGAGCACGGCTTGCTTTATATATAGGTTTATAGTTTATGTTATTGATCGATGCTATTTAATCTTAGCTATTAAGAAAAAACTGATTTATTTTTAGGCATTGTACCAAGACGAAGCTCATCTCAATAACTCTTAACTTTTTAATCAGCATCTTAATGGTTTAAATGAAATATAAACCGCTCAAAGGTTGGTATTCATTTAATTAATGCGTAGTTGCTAAAAGTTCTGCTTCCAGTTTTTGTCTCTGGATTCTTTTCTTTTTTCTGCTCGGCATTTTCTCATGCAGGTACTGGAAGATTACAAACATGACCGGGATGATGAAGATCCCGAATACAACTCCTGTCAGCATTCCTCCCACCGTACTGAATCCGATGGAATGATTCCCTTTCGCGGAAGCACCCTGTGTGAAAACAAGCGGCAACATCCCGACAATAAACGCGAAAGAGGTCATTAAAATCGGCCGCAGACGTAATCTCGATGCCTGAAGCGCAGATTCCAGCAACGTTCTTCCTGCATTTCTTCGCTGTACGGCAAATTCCACAATCAGGATCGCGTTTTTGGCCAGCAATCCGACCAGCATGATGAGGCCGACCTGAACATAAATATTATTATCGATTCCCGCCAGTCCCGTAAAGGCGAATACCCCGAAAATCCCTGTCGGAATTGTCAGGATGACCGCAAACGGAAGGATATAGCTTTCATACTGTGCGGCCAACAGGAAATAGACAAACAGGATACTCAACATAAAGATGAAGGCGGTCTGTCCGCTGGTTTTAATTTCTTCGCGGGTGATTCCCGTCCATTCGTAGCCATAGCCTCTCGGCAGTGATTTCTGGGCAACTTCTTCTACCGCTTTAATCGCATCTCCGGTACTGTACCCCGGTTTCGGTGTTCCGTTGATGGTAACGGCATTGAACAGGTTGTTTCGGGTAACCGTTTCAGGTCCGAACGCTCTTTTTAAAGTCACCAGCGTTTTTATGGGAACCATTTCGCCCGATTTATTCTTCACATAAATTCCTTCCAGGGAATTGGCATCGGTACGGTAAGGAATATCGGCCTGTGCCATCACCCGGTAGTATTTTCCGAACCGGTTGAAATCCGACACAAAGCTGCTTCCGTAATAAATCTGCATCGTCTGCATGAGTTCGGTAATGGAAACGCCTAACTGATTTGCCTTATCATTATCAACCTCAATCGTGAACTGGGGATTTCCGGCAGCATAAGTGGTGAAAGCAAAAGCGATTTCCGGGCGTTTCATCAGTTCACCGATAAAGGCCTGGGTCGTAGTTCCCAACTGTTCCAGCGAGCCGTTGGTCTTATCCTGGAGCATAAACTCAAAGCCGGAAACATTCCCGAATCCCTGAACGGTAGGAAAGTTGAAAAAGAAGGCACTGGCATCTTTTACCTGGGAAACTTTTCCCGTCAGTCCCGCCGCAATCTGATCCGGATCGGTTACGGCGCCACGCTGGTCATGATCTTTCAGTTTGATAAATCCGGCAGAATACGGAGACGCATTGGCATTGCTGATGAAATTCAGACCATCGGAAACCCAAAGGTGATTCTTTGCCTTTTCACCGTTGA
Organism: uncultured Chryseobacterium sp.; assembly: GCA_913778085.1. Classification (GTDB taxonomy): domain Bacteria; phylum Bacteroidota; class Bacteroidia; order Flavobacteriales; family Weeksellaceae; genus Chryseobacterium. The sequence continues at coordinate 63,105 of CAJYXJ010000015.1, read as the reverse complement.
TGATCTTGTCGATCTGCTCGGTAGCACGGTGCGTTCTGTCCAGGGAACTTCCCGGAGGCGTATTCACGGCATACAAAATGAAGCCCTGGTCTTCGGTAGGAATAAATCCGGACGGTGCTTTTTTAATTAAGAAAACACTGGCGGCAACGAGAAGTACCAAACCTCCTACGGCAACCCATTTATTTTTAATTAAAAACTTAAGACTGTAGATGTATTTTTTAGTTAGGTTATTAAAGCTTGTATTAAAAGCATTAAAGAATCTTGCCCCGAAACCGGTCTTTTTGCCGTGTTCTCCATGTTCGCCCTGAGGATCATTGAGAAGCAGCGCACATAAAGCTGGGCTCAACGTCAAAGCATTGACAGCTGAAATCAGGATGGCAATCGCCAGGGTAAAGGCAAACTGTCTGTAGAAAACACCCGCAGGACCCTGCATAAAACCTACCGGAATGAACACGGCGCACATCACCAAAGTAATGGAAATAATGGCTCCGGAAATTTCGCTCATCGAATTCATCGTGGCCTGTTCCACCGGCATGCCCGTGTGTTCCATTTTCGAGTGAACCGCTTCCACTACCACAATCGCATCATCTACCACAATACCGATGGCGAGTACTAAAGCGAATAAGGTCAACATATTGATGCTGAACCCGAATAAATTCAGGAAAAAGAAGGTCCCGATGATGGCAACCGGAACAGCGATGGCCGGAATCAGCGTCGATCTGAAATCCTGAAGGAAAATATACACCACAATAAATACGAGGATAAAGGCAATCACTAACGTTTCTACTACCTGATGAATAGAAGCATCCAGGAAATCTTTGGAGTTGTACATAATGATCGGCTCAACGCCCTGAGGAAGGGTTGTTTTAAACTGATCGACCTGTTTCTCAATTTCCGTTAAAATCTCGTTGGCGTTGGAACCGGCAGTCTGCATAATGGCAAATCCGGCTACCGGTTTCCCGTCAACCCTGTTGGCTGCGGTGTAGGTATAAGATCCGAATTCTACCCGTGCCACATCCTTCAGCCGGAGGAAAGAGCCATCGCTGTTGGCTTTGATGGCAATGTTTTCGTAGTCTTCGTTTTTATTTAATTTCCCTTTGTATTTCAGGATATACTCGTAAGTCTCCTTGCTTCCCTGTCCGAGACGTCCAGGAGCTGCTTCCAGGTTATGGTCCTTTACCGCATTCAGCACTTCCTGCGGAGAAAGATTGTTGGCTGCCAAACGGTCCGGTTTCAGCCAGAGACGCATGGAGTAATCCCTTGTTCCGAAAACCTGTGCCTGAGCCACGCCCGGAATACGCTGGATCTGAGGAATAATGTTGATCTTTAAATAATTCTGAAGAAATAGTTCATCATATTCCTTAGAATTATTGCTGGTTAATCCCATAAACATAATCATACTGTTCTGTACTTTCTGCGTGGAGATTCCCGCCTGCACCACTTCCTGTGGAAGCTGGCTCATCGCTTTGGATACCCGGTTCTGAACGTTTACAGCAGCATTATCCGGATCGGAACCCTGCTTAAAGAATACACTCAGCGTCATGGTACCGTCGTTACTCGAGTTGGAAGTCATATAGGTCATGTTTTCCACACCATTTACGGCTTCTTCAATCGGAGTAGCCACCGAACGGGCGACCACTTCCGCATTCGCACCCGGATAAAAGGCAGTTACCTGAACACTTGGCGGCGCAATATCCGGAAAGAGGGCAATCGGTAAATTAAAGAGCGATAAAGCGCCCAATAATAAGAGGATGATGGAAATGACCGTGGAAAGCACCGGCCTTTCTATAAATTGTTTTAACATAAGAAGTTTATTTTTTAATGGAACTTTTGTTTTCACAACAAAAGGCACAGAAATATTTCGTCGGGTTTAAGATAAATCGCTAATGTTTAAAGCTTTTGTGGTTGCATTTTTTCCCACAGATTTCACGGATCTACACAGATGATTGCACTTAAATAATGCAGTTCATATCCTTTCTAGATGAAAAACTGAGAATTTAAAGCAGAATAACCTCATGAAAATCTTTGATTTTTATTCTTCTGTTTTCTAAAGATATACGTAATATTATAAACTTAAAATCTCATGTGACTCATGTGTCTAAAAGCTTTTGTGACTTTTGTGGTTAAAAAGTAAAAGTTTGAACGTTTATAAAGGTCTTGCTCTGAGAAGGCTGTCGGAAGAAATCGCTTTCGGTTTGATGGAAACCCCATCTTTAAGAGTCCCCAATCCGGTAAATACAATTTTAGCCCCGGCAGCAATTCCTTCGGAAATAAAGTAGTAACTGTCTGTTTTTCCTGAAATTTTAACAGGTTTTCCGGTTACTTTATGATCTTTCCCCAGTACATACACATAGGTTTTATCCTGAATTTCGTAAGTAGATTCCTGCGGAATAACCAACGTTTTGCCGAATAACTGCGGCATACGAACCCTTCCGGTATTTCCGGTCCTCAGGATTCCTCCGGCATTCGGGAATACGGCACGGACGCTGATGGCTCCGGTCGTTTTATCGAACTGTCCGTCAACGATGCTCATCTTTCCTTTTTGAGGATAGATGGTGTTGTCTGCAATAACCAGTTCTACCATCGGCATATTTTTCAGTTTTTCATTTAAAGTGGCGCCGGGATATTTCTTCTGGAAGGCGATAAAATCCAGTTCACTTAAAGAAAAATACGCGTAGATTTCGCTGATGTCCGATAATAGTGTCAATGGACTAGGGTCGGTTCTCGAAATCAGGCTTCCTTTTTTGTACGGAATCCTTCCGATATAACCGCTTACCGGAGCGGTAATGGTCGTAAATCCTACATTAATCCTTGCGCTTCCCACGGATGCCTTAGCCTGTGAAGCGGCGGCTACGGCGGCAGCATAATTTGCTTTGGCTGTTCTTAATTGGACATCTGAAACTACTTTTGCAGCAACCAGAGGCTCCAGCCGGTCAACTTCTACTTTGGCCTTCTGAATATTTGCATTGGCTGCTTGCAGATTGGCGGATGCCATGTTCATCTGCTCGCCGTAGCTTCTTGAATCGATTTTAAATAAAGGCTGCCCGGCTCTTACGTAAGCACCTTCCTCCACGTAGATTTTATCCAGGTAACCATCGACCTGTGAGCGGATTTCCACATTGTTTTTTCCTTCCAGGGCTGTAGGGAATTCCTGATAAACAGTAGCAGGAGAAGAGATTACCGTATAAACGGGAAGTTCGGGAGCACGAGGAGCGCCACTGGAACTTTCTGCAGCCTGGGTACAGTTTTGTAGAAGGATAATACTGGCGATCAGTACAATAATCCTCGTTTTTCCAAATATTTTCATGTTGAGTTTAAATTTTTAATGAAATGTTAGATTTAATAATGACGTTTCCTAATGTAAATTCTGTTATATTTCCTAACGGTGTTAATATTTAATTAAAAAATATAAAAAATTAGTAGAGGCAATTTCAGATAGCTGCTTTCATAAAGGAATAATTTTAATGTTGTTTGAAATATGTTAAATAAATTATATATTGCGTTATTTTTACTAACAGTGTTAAGTAATGAGATGAAATTTTAATACATTTTTCTTTTTTTGTAAAATAATTAAGTGTTAATAATCCTAACGGTGTTAATTTTAAGTTCAAAAAAAATTTACAAAGACTTAATAAATGCCGAAACGGTTTCGTCCAGGGTCGTCTTATTCATGGTAGAAGGGATATCATCATTACGCATCATCATAATGGAGATCAGCCCGTGTACTGCTGAAAATAAGGCATGAGATGAGTGGCAGGCATTATCAGGATTTGAACCTTTCTTCTTAATAATTTCCAAAGTTCCTTCGTAAAGCATATCCTGAAAAGAAGAAAATTCCTGTTTCATCATTCCTTTTCCGCTGCACTGCATTCCCAATCCGAACATCAGCTGGTAATATTCTTTGTTCTTGAAAGCAAACTTCCAGTAAGCATCTACAATCGCCTTTAGTTTGTCTTCAGGAATATCATGAGCCTGCTGAGCTTTCAAAAGTTCGATGTGCAGACAATGAAAACCGTTTAATGAAATTTCGTAAAGGATGGCTTCCTTGTTTTCGAAATGATCATAGACTACCGGTGCGCTGTATTCAATGGCATCGGCGATCTTTCTCATGGAAAGTGAAGCCCAACCCTCGGTTTTAGCCAGAGAAAATGCCGCCTCCAGAATACTGGTACGTATATTTTCTTTTTCTCTCTGACGGCGTTCATGTAAACCCATGATTTTTATTTGTCTAACAGTGTTAGCAAAACTACAAACTTTTGATTATAACTTCCAAATAAAATTTAAAGTTTAACTTTTAAATGGGCTGGAAGTCGGGAGAATGGATGCTGGAAGTTTTGTTAGTCATTAGTTTTTAAGCTTTTGTAGAAATTAATTGAACAGTTACGGTCATATCTGATGTGAACTCAATCCTATTAATTTATTTTCAGTAGGTTATTAGGATAGGAGCCAAAGGTCAGTTTTATAAGTCAGGATTTTTAAATAGATTTCCTACTGACAGGGGTAGCAAACGATTAGGTATGACTATTTGTAATGTTGCCGAATAAACTTCCAGCATCCGGCTTCCTTCTTCCCTACATTTAATCAAAGAAATTTTTATCTTTGTGCTTAAATAAAAAAGTTATGAACACGCCTTCAAATATGATCGATCTTGGTACAAAAGCACCGTTTTTTGAACTGCCAAACCCGTCTAAAAGCAACGAAATTCAGTCACTGGATGATCTGAAAGGAGAAAAGGGGACTTTGGTCATCTTTATGTGCAACCATTGCCCGTTTGTACTTCATGTTATCGATAAGCTGAATGAGCTTTATGAAGATTACAACGAAAGGGGAATTGAATTTATTGCGATCAATGCCAACGACGTAGAAAAATATCCGGCAGATGCTCCGGAAAAAATGATCGAGTTCCAGATTGAAAGAAATTTTGATTTTCCTTATCTGTATGATGAGAGCCAGGCCATTGCTAAAGCGTATGATGCAGCTTGCACACCGGATTTCTTTTTCTTTGATGAGAAACTGGATCTGATCTACAGGGGGCAAATGGATGATTCCAGACCCGGAAATCACAAGGAAGTAACAGGAGAGGACCTGATCATCGCTTTTGAAAATCTTTTATTGGGTGAGCCGCAGGAAGAAATCCAGAAACCGAGCATGGGATGCAATATCAAATGGAAATAATTTTAATCCTGTCATTAAAATATAGAAAGCTGTTCTTTTTTGGAGCAGCTTTTTTAATGCAGAATTACCGGCTGTTGAAAACTTATCCACAAACTTATCCACCTGTGATTGTGGATAAATATTAATAAATTTTCAACTTTTTTAATGTTTTATTATCTGATTTTTAGATAATTTATAATGCCTGTTCCTGTTTTTTATATCTGGATGATCACAGTCTTTCTTAGAGTTATCCACAATTGTTTAAAACATATCAGAAGCCTGAGTTGGGCTTTATTTTCTTTTCAGGATTTAAATCGACACTCACCTTGTTGTGCGAAAAATTTTTCATAAACTCTGAAGGGGTTTTTTCCGTATACTTTTTAAACATCCGGTTGAAATAGGTAACGTTATTAAACCCGCAGCTGTAGCTGCATTCTGAAATCGTTTTATCCTGTGCCATCATCAGGCATGCTTTGTTGATGCGGTACCGGTTTACAAATTCCGTAAAGGTAATCTTTGTTGCTTTCTTGAAAAAATTGCAGAAGGCGGGCAGGGTGAGGTTGGCCAGTTCGGCTACTTCTTCGATATTGATCTCCCGATCATAATGGTGCTCGACAAAAGTGAAAATATTTTCGAGGCGGGTCTTGTTTTTAGAAATAATCGTGTAGGGCATAATTTCTTTGTTCAGAAGATCGTAGTCGGTACACTGTGAAAGTTCAAACAGGATTTCCAGCAGCATCAGGTATCTTTTGTAGCCTTCCGTTTCTACCATCAGCTGCAGCTTCGGAAGCATGATGTTTTTGATATTCTGGTGAAAAAGGATTCCGTATTTGGAACGTTCCAGAAGATCTTTGATAGATCTGGATTCTACCTCCTCCGGCGGGAACTGGAGGATTTCCTCTTTGAACTGAAGTACAATTTCCTCATGCGGATCAATCGAATTCAACCCGAATCCGGAATGCGGAATATTGGAGCCGATCAGAACCAGGTCTCCGTTGGTATAATTGCTTTTATGATAGCCTACATGCCGGGTTCCGCTTCCGGCAACTACGCAGACCAGCTCGATTTCGGGATGGTAATGGTACTCCCACCTGAAGCCTGAAATCAGTACGGTATTATGCAGCGTGCGGAAGGAGTTTCTTTCATCGGGGATAATTCTCTCAAAAGCAACTTTCATTATTTTAATGCTATTTAAGGCGCTAAAATAATAATTATATTAATATTGTTCAAATATTGATTTACTGTGTTAAATTAACGTTAAGGCAAATGCTTCTATCTTAGCCGGCAAGAAAGTACGTAAATGAAAAATTTCAACATCAGGGCAGTCTTATTTCTGAACTATTTTGTCTTTGCTATTCTGCTGAATTCAGTAGGAACCGTGATTTTACAGGTGCAGCAGAACTTCGGCATTACCAAGTCTCATGCAAGTGTGCTGGAAGGTTTCAAAGACCTGCCGATTGCCATCTGCTCATTCATCCTGGCGTCTTTCCTGCCGAAGATAGGAATACGGAATTCCATGCTGGCAGCCCTGCTGATGGTGACCTGTATGTGCTTTATCATGCCTTTTGCCGATGCCTTCTGGTTTTTTAAGCTTTTATTTGCTGTGGTAGGGGTGTCTTTCGCACTGATCAAAATTTCTGTCTTTACTTCCATTGGGCTGGTGACTTCTACAGATAAGGAGCATTCCAGCTTTATGGGGTATCTGGAAGGGTTTTTCATGATCGGGGTCTTGATGGGAAATATTATGTTCAGTCTGTTTACCGATGACCGTGATCCCGGATCGACCCACTGGCTGAGGGTATATTGGGTTTTGGGAGGGCTTTCCGCTTTGTCTTTCATATTCCTGTTCTTTTCAAAGCTGGATGAACGTGATGCCAAAAGTGAAAAAACTGATCTTATCGGAGATTTGAGAAACAGTGTAAGTTTATTCAGGTATAAAAAAGTACTCTTCTTTTTGCTTTGCGCCTTTCTGTTTGTGCTGGTGGAGCAGAGCTTTCAGACCTGGACACCGACTTTTTATAAAGATATTTTAAAGATGCCGACTTCGATGAGCATCCAGGCGGGTGCGGTGCTGGCAGGAGCTTTTGCGCTGGGAAGATTTCTTTCCGGATTTTTTTCAAAAAAATTCAGCTGGATCTATGTGGTTTCGTTCTGTATCGTAGGATTTGGGGTAAGTATTCTTTTAGTATTGCCTTTGACGAATGAGTTGTATATAGGCGAAGGGACTACCTGGCTGAATGCGCCTCTGGTCATATACCTGTTTCCGCTGATGGGTGGTTTGCTGGCTCCTATTTATCCGAGCATCAACTCCGTGATCCTGGCATCCGTTCCTAAATACCTGCACAGCTCGATGTCCGGTCTGATCGTGGTTTTCTCTGCTATAGGAGGAACGATAGGCTCTGTGATTACCGGATTCGTATTCCAGGAGTTCAGCGGGCAAAAGGCCTTTTATCTTTCGCTGATTCCGCTTTCCTTACTCATTGTTTCTGCTGTGCTTATGAATAAATTAAAAATACAACCCAAAAATTAAAAATGAACCAACCGTTATATATACATGAAATTCAGGATCTTTTTGATGAGGTCCAGAGATCTGAAATTTTTGAAGACCAGAAAATGATGACCGATGCGGTTCCGCTGTTTCCGGTTCCCGAAATTAATGAGAAATACCACAGGGAAAAGCTGATGATGGATTTCAACCTGAAAAAATTTATCCTTTCAAATTTTGAATTTCTGGGAGCCAAAGTTTCCCTTCAGAAAGAAGACCATTTACCGATTGAAGATCATATCGAAAGGCTTTGGGATGAGCTTACCAGGACTTCATATGAAGAAAAGGGAACTTTACTCAGGCTTCCTGAGCCTTATGTGGTGCCCGGGGGTCGCTTCAACGAGTTTTTTTACTGGGACAGTTATTTCATTATGCTGGGTCTGCAGGTTTCCGGACGGCTTAAAATGATGGAAAATATTATTGAAAACTGTGCTTACCTGATCCGGGAATACGGTTTTGTACCTAACGGAAGCCGCACGCATTTTCTTACCCGCTCTCAGCCGCCTTATTTTTCGCTGATGCTGGATCTGCTTTTTGAAACCACGGGTGATGAGTCCGTATACGTTACCTATTATGATGCATTGGAAAAGGAATATGCTTTCTGGATGGACGGAGCGGCGCAGCTGGAAAACGGCTCGGCAGTAAAACGGGTAGTAAAAACGGATGGTGGAGATATTTTGAACAGGTATTACGATGCGGAAAACGAACCGCGGCCAGAAAGTTACCTGATTGATATCAACGATAGTGAAAATGCAGGAACGGAGTTCTACAGGAATATCAGGAGTGCCTGTGAATCGGGTTGGGATTTCTCCAGCAGATGGTTTGCAGACGCAGAACATATACAGACTATTGAAACCTTGAATCTTGCCGAAGTGGATCTGAACTGCCTTTTATGGCATTTGGAAAAAACACTGGCAATATCTTCATCACTTCAAAAATTGACTGAAAAAGAAATTGATTATTCTAAAAAAGCAGCAAAGCGAAGACAAATGGTTGATCAGTATTTCTGGGAAGAAAATTCCGGAACGTACAAAGATTATCATATTCAAAAAAACACAAAAACACCGTCTGAACATATTGCTGCTCTTTATCCTTTATTCATGAAAATCGCCACTGAAAATCAGGCAGCGGCTGTTGCTAAAAATATTGAAGAAAAATTTCTGTATCAGGGCGGGTTGGTAACGACGACAAAAAATTCAGGTCAGCAATGGGATCTTCCGAATGCTTGGGCGCCGTATCAGTGGCTCGGATTTAAAGCGATGAAGAATTACGGCTTTGATGATCTGGCAGGAAAAATTAAAAATAACTGGTGCGCCAATGTAGAAAGAGTTTATAAAAACACCGGAAAACTAATGGAAAAATACAATGCTTTAGACATCGAGACTATTGCCGGAGGCGGAGAATATCCTAATCAGGACGGTTTTGGGTGGACAAATGGGGTTTACCTTCAATTAAAACAAAATTAAAAATAAACTATATAAAAACATTTTGAATATGAAAAACAAATCAATTTTTTTGCTGGCCGGAATTGCGACCCTTTATTTCAATAACACCTATGCTCAGGATACTGCACAGGATTTTACGAGAACCAAGTCTATTGATCAAGTAGTAATTACCGGTAACTCGAGACCAAAACCCAAAATAGAATCCAGTACGGCGATTTCCACTTTTACAGCGAAAGAAATTCAGAAGCAGAACCCGATCAGTGCAGCTGCTTTACTACAAAGGGTTCCGGGCTTTGCCGTGGAGACTTCGGGAGGTGAAGTTGGGAATAATCTTTTTGCAAGAGGTATTCCTTCTGCGGGAGCATACGAATTTGTACAGGTGCAGGAAGACGGACTTCCTGTGTTTGAGGACGGGGCATTACAGTTCGCCAATGCGGATAACTTCTTCCGTGTGGATAATTCGGTGAGCAGATTGGAGGCTTTGAGAGGGGGTTCAGGTTCTATTTTTGCGAACAATTCTCCGGGAGGTTTAATTAACTTTATCACTAAAGAAGGCGGAAACGATTTCAGAGGAACGGCAAAACTGGAAACCAGTACCTACGGTTTGATGCGTACTGATGTAAATCTGGGCGGAGCTTTGGTTCAGGATAAATTATTCTTCAATGTAGGAGGTTTTTACAGAACGGATGACGGTATCAGAAAGACAGGATTTAAAGCCAATCAGGGCGGACAGATCAGGATGAATCTGAAATATGTTTTTGATAAAGGTTATGCAAAGGTGTATTATAAAAAACTGGACGACAGAAACACATTCTTCCTCCCGATTCCTTTGGTGCAGAATGGAAATGATCTGAAAGAATTTTCAGGTTTTGATGCCAATTACGGAACCTATAGTTACAGAAATATCAGTCAGCTGAACATTCCTCAGGTTGGAGGAGGATTTTTCAGCAGAAATTTAGAGGATGGAATTCACCCGAAAGTGGATGTTTTGGGAGCGGAATTCAAATATGATCTTGGTAATAATTTCTCTGTTTTAAATAAAACAAGATATACCGGTATCAATATGAATTATACGGGGATTTTCCCTGCAGGAGGACCCAAAACTGCCGCTGAGTTCGCAACAAAGCCTGTTTCTCAAGGTGGAGATTATGAGATGACCAATTATCAGTATTCTTTAGTAAGCAGCGGAGCGGTTGTAAATCCGGCATATGTTCAGAAATTAGGTTTCTGGGCAATCGACAAGCAGATGAATAATTTTGTGAACGATCTTCAATTCAGCTATAAATTTGATAAAGGAAATGTAACGGCAGGTTTCTATAAATCCAACTGGAAGTCGCACCAATATTGGAACTGGAGTAACATTTTAACCACAGCTTCAGACAGACCGGAACTTTTAAATTTAGTGGATACTTCATTAACACCAAACAGTGTTGGTTACTCTAAAACGTACAATGGTGTTACCAATATGTCGTTCCTGTTGAGAGATTCCCAGATCCAGGGAAGTCTGAACGATCTTTATCTGAATTTAGACTACAACATTACTGATGCTTTAAGCTTTAATGGAGGAATCCGCTACAGCAAAGATTTCTATAAAGGATACGGAGTAAACACAACGAGCGGAAATCTTAATAATTCAGGATTGACAACGGACGGAACGCACAGTTTTGCAACGACCACTGCGGACGAAAATATGTCTGTTTTAGGCAATAAATACACGTATTGGAATTTTGATGTGAACAGAGTTTCTTTTACAACGGCTCTGAACTATAAAATCAATAAAGAAAATGCGGTATATGCACGTTTTTCCAACGGTTTCAGATCGCCGAATGAGGAAGCGTATTATAATAATATGAATGATTTATCAGCTATTAAACCTGTGACGACCAACCAGGTGGAAGCAGGGTATAAATATTATTCAAGAACATTTGACGTGGCCGTAATTCCGTTCTATTCTACACTGAAAAACCTTTCGTTTACCGATGTGTTCTCGGACGGAACTTCAGAAAATAAATTTGCCAATACAACCAATATGGGGGTAGAACTGGAAGGGTATGCAAGATTATTCAATAATTTACTGGAAGTAACGTTCAACGGAACGATCCAAAATCCTAAATACAAGGATTTTACAGGAAGAAATGCTGATGGAACTACATTCAACTATAATGATAATACGGTAAGGAGAATGCCTAAATTCTATTTCAATATTTCTCCTGCGGTAAATCTTACGAAAGAATGGAGAGCGTATGTAAGCATGAATTATTACGGAAAACGTTTCCAGGACGAGAAAAATGCGCAGACGCTGCCTTCTTTCTCAGAATTTGGAGCGGGAACTTCTTATCAGTTAGGAAAAATTCGGTTTGCGGTTGACGGAACCAATATTTTCAATACGATCGGAATCACAGAAGGTGATCCAAGAGCAGGATCTCCAACCGGAGACGGAATTATTATGGCAAGACCAATTATGGGTGCTGCGGTAAGAGCTTCCATTACTTTGGATTTCTAAAATTACTTTCTTCATAAAATGGATCAACCGTCGGATTTTTCTGGCGGTTTTTTTATTAAAGAATTTGAATAATTATAATTTATATTATTCCCGGTTCTTTTTGCCATTCATATAATCCTCCGCTGTCAAATACATTGCCTGCAAGAAATCTTTGAAGAAACTCTTTAATAGAAGAGGTCATCACTTTATCGGGATAGCTGCTGTAAAATATCTCAAAATCACCTTCTGACGTACGTCTCAGTCCCCACATCTCCGAATAAATCATATATTCGGAGATATGAAACCAATTCTTCCCGAAGTTTTCCTCATATTTTCTGATATTTTGGAGAGGAATCATATTAAAAATGTCTTCATTGCAGCCAAAACCATTGCAGGTTAAATAGAATTCTATAAAGTCTGATGGTAGTGCAAAGCCGATTTTATTTTCAAATTCTGTGATATCTGAAAGTGTTGCCGGAGGATTGACTTCAATTCCGCTTTGATGATGTTTCTCTTGTATTAATTTGATTAGGATTTTTATATTCATAGTTATGATTTTCCATCAGTAATCTAAAAGCACATGATGCTTTAGGTATGAGTGCATCAATGTATTTCCACACAGTTTCTTTTACGACGCTTTTGGTAAAATCTACAGTGACCGTTAAATTTTTTTCCAAAAGCTGTTATGGAAAGGTTTTCCAATTAGGCGTGTCATCAAATTTTAATTCTCTGACAGGAAAATGCTTTCAAAAGTTAAAATAAAAGATTGGTCTGAATCTTATACGGAGACCAATTTACAGGCACTTTGTTCTCTGTTTTCACTTCAATTATTCCGTCGTTGCCAATGTAATTGCATAATTCGTATTTCATTTTTCTTAGTTTTCAGAATATGGCAAAAAGCTTTAGATAATGTAAATCATAGCCCAGATAATTATGGAAAAATATAGAAATAAATTGAATTTTGCTGCTAAATTAAAGTCAATCAGCTTTTTAGACAAAATACATCCCGTATAGGTTAAAACAACTCTGTTTATAATCAAATGCAAACGCAGGAAGTCTAAAACAGCCCTGTTTGTAATAAAATACAGTTTACATAATGCTGAAACAGCGGTGTTTGTAATTACCTGCAAACGCAGGAAGTTTAGAACAGCCCTGTTTGTAATAAAATGCAGTTTACATTAGTCTAAAACAATAGTGTTTGTAATCACCTGCAAATAAATATAGTCTGAAACAATATTTCCTGTTTCAAACTATATAGCAGTACCAGGCAAAAACGCTATTACTTCAAAAATGGGTTATGTGCCTTTTCAAAACCAATCGTCGTCGGATTTCCATGTCCGGAAAAAACCTGCGTGTCATCATCAAGAATAAGCAGTTTGGTTCTTATGCCGTCAATCAGTTGTTCGTAATTTCCTTTGTAAAGATCGGTTCTGCCGATGCTTCCTTCAAACAGAACATCGCCGGAGATCATAAATTTCTGGTTTTCATTATGGTAAACCACGCTTCCCGGAGAATGTCCCGGAACATGGTAAACTTTAAATTTCTCACCGTCAAAATCAAGTTCGTCCCCTTCGTTTACATAATTAATTTCTACGTCAATGTGCTCCAGCTGCATCCCGAATCTCATGCCGCTGATCTGGAACATATCCAGCACTTCCTTGTCCTCCTGATGCATGGTTACAGGAGCCTGATAGGTGTCGGAAGCCCATTGCAGACCAAGAACATGATCAATGTGGGCATGGGTCAGAAGGATTTTTTCGACGGTCAGTTCTTTTTCCCGGATGAAGGTTTCAAGGGCTTTTGTTTCCGGCTCATTCCGGTTCCCCGGATCGAAGAGCCACGCTTTCTTATTTTCGTTGTAAAGGACATAGGTATTTTCGCTCGCAAAATTGAACACGAAACCTTGGATCTGAAGCATAGGATGAATATTTTATTACGAACAAAGGTAAGTACAAAAGTCCGGATTGGAAATTTTAATGAACTTTTAATGAATAAGACGGCTTGCTTTTACCGTTTAAAAACGATTTTTCTTTATCTTCGTCATAATGAAAACATTGCGACTCCTTTTACTTTCGTTAAGCGGACTGTTCTGCGGACAGAATATCCAGAGCATTCAGCTGTTTAATCCTCAGACTAATGATGAAACACCGGTGATTAATTTCGGCCAGCAGCTGGTTTTGAGTTTTGACGATCTTACCAATGCAAGTGAAATTTACCGCTATACCATCAAGCATTATAACCGCAACTGGGAAGACGACAATCTTTTTTTTACGGAAATAGCCAATGGAAGCATGAACGGGCTGCTGGATAAATTCCAGTATTCCTTCAATACCCTGCAGGCTTATACCCATTATACGCTGACATTTCCGAATGACAAAATCCAGCCGAAAATTTCCGGGAATTTCGAGTTGATCATCTACAAGGATTCTGCAGAAAAACCACTTTTTACGAAAAGATTTTATCTTGTGGAAAACGGAGCAACACTGGCTGTGGGCGTTTCCCGTTTTGCGGATGCCCGGAATCCGGAAGCCCAGCAGCGGGTAGAAGTAAAAGCTGTTCCCAAAGCCGGTGACCTGTCTTCCAACGTTAATTCCATCACACTGAAAGTGATGCAGAATAACAATCCTAATATAGCTGTCAATAATCTGAGACCAAGCACAACGCTTGGAAACCAGCTGCTTTTCCAGCAGATGTCGCTGGTGTTTCCGGGAAATAACGAGTTTTACTATTTTGATAATAAAAATATGAATATGGCGGCGGATATGGTTCGTGCTGCCGAGCAGGTCGACGGGGTAAACCAGACCTACCTGCATCCGGTGTGGGCATTTCCGCTGAACTACCAGTATCAGCCGGATGTAAACGGAGCCTGGTATTACCGCAGGAATGATCTGGGGCGGGAAAGGGATGCGGCCAGGGAAGCCGATTATTCATGGGTTCATTTCTCACTGGATTCCGAGCCGGTGGATAAAGAAATTTATGTGCTGGGAGGATTTAATAATTTTCTGCCTGGTAAAGAGAATCAAATGCAGTATGATGAAGCAACCAAAAAATATGTCGCCCGGATTTATCTGAAGCAGGGATTTTACAACTATATTTTAGCGACAAAAAATCCGGACGGAAGTCTCAATTTCGGGGAAGTGAACGGCAACTTCTGGCAGACGGAGAATCTCTATCAGGCCTTTTTATATTATGCGCCATTCGGCAGGAATTATGACGGGCTGATGGGGTATGGGGAATTCAGGACGCCGGTCAGGTAATACAAGCCTCATAGGTTTCTAAAACTTATGAGGTTTAGCTATAGTACAATGAAAAACCTCACAGGAAAATTCCTGCGAGGTCCAATATAATAATAGTCAGAACCGATTAGATTTTAAAAACGGCAGTAATCAGAATATTTTCTTCATCCTCGAAAATATAATGGACGTTCACCGGAAAATCCTGCATGGGCATTACCAAAATTTCACTGCTTCCTGCCTGATGATTTTGCAGAATCCTGTCAATGGATTCTTTTAGGCTTTCCAGGAAATCGTTTCCCCTCTTTTCTTCTTCCGCATTGAAAACCCTCATAAGCAGCCTAATGTCGTTTTTGGCGATGGAGGAGAGCAATACATTCATGCTAAGCACAATATTTTTTCAGCTCCGTTATATTTTCATAAAAATCCAGTTTGGTAGCAGGATTTTCATTATGAAACTGGATCCGGTATAAAATTTCGTCTAGGTGAAACGGAGAAACCGCCATTGGTGCTTTTGCTTCAAAGCTTTCCATCATTTGTGCAAAAGCTTCCAGCATTTCAGGATTGAAATTTTCAATTTTACTTTTTAGAATTTCGGCAGTTGCATTCATCATTTTTAATTTTTAAGGTTGATGATTTTGTTTTGATGGGGTAAAGGTAGTAAAAATATTTAAATTTTAAAATTTTATTGTAAAATTATAGGGGTTTGTTTTATAAAAAATATATTTTTATGAGATATAGTGTTTTTATATGGGGGGTATTTGATTTTTTTAAATATTTTTTTTGATATTAATAAATTTCTGATCTGATAATAATTCAATATATTTTGAATTACAATGCCAGACATATCGAAAAAATAATTTATCAAATGATGTTTTTATATAAAATATTTTAACTTAAAATTATTATTAGTGTAAAATTTTACATTTGAAATGTATTTGAATATAATATTGTAATTGTGTTTTTACTATTAATTTATATTTTCGATTGAATTTTAATTAATTATATTATTAATTTAGTGTAAATAATTTGTTAATTAATTTTAAAAACCAATCCATCTTATTATGCGAATTAAATTTATTTTAGCCTCAAGCATTGCTGTATCCTCATTCGTTTTTGCACAGAATCTCCCGTCAAAACTGGTTTCTTCCAAGGACGGCCTTCATGCGGAATTTATGAGGTTTGAAAAAGACCGGCCTGTTTTCCAGGGAAGTCCCGTGTTGTATGATGAAACTTCTCAAAGGCTTTCTTCAGCACAGGGCCGGAATCTGGGACTTGAAAAAGACCAGCTGGGATACGAAACCTACCGGTTCCAACAGACTGTTAATGATATTCCTGTAGAATACGGAATGATGGCTGTGCAGACCAAAGACGGTAAAATTGTAGGAGAATCAGGGAAATGGATCGTTAAAACTCCAAAAAACCTGGAGAAAAGTCCGAAAATTTCCGAACATATCGCTTTGCAGAGCGCTTTGGTCTTTGTAAGCGCCGAATCCTACAAATGGCAGAACAGGGAAGAAGAAGATTTCATCAAAAGAGAATCGGATGATAAAAATGCAAGCTTTGCTCCCAAAGGGGAAGTCGTTTATTATTCAGATCCAGCCGATGAAAAAATGAATGATCTCAGGCTTGCTTATAAGTTTGACATTTATGCTGAAAAACCGTTAAGCAGGCAATATGTTTTTGTAGATGCAAAAGACGGTAAAATATTGGGCGTTGATGCCATCATCCATGAAGTTAATACTCCGGGAACGGCCGTTACTGCTTACAGCGGAACCCGAAGCATCACGGCGGATTCTTACAACGGAAGCTACAGGCTGCGCGAAACCGGAAGAAATGCCGGAACTGCGATAGAAACCTACAACTTAAAGAAAGGAACAAACTATTCTTCTGCCGTAGACTTTACAGATGCAGATAATAATTGGAATAACGTCAACAGCAATAAAGACCAGTATGCAACCGATGCACATTGGGGAGCGGAAATGACTGTGGACTATCTGTATACCAAATTCGGAAGGAAGAGCATCGACAATAATAATTTCAGTATAAAATCCTATGTGCATTATTCTACCAATTATTTTAATGCATTTTGGGACGGGGCCCGGATGACGTATGGCGACGGAAGCTCTTCTACGAACGGTGGAAAACCGTTAACAGCCTTGGATGTTTGCGGCCACGAAATTGCCCACGGCATGACCTCCAAAACAGCCAATCTGGCTTATCAGAGAGAATCTGGCGCACTTAATGAAGGATTTTCGGATATTTTCGGAAACTCCATAGAACGCTGGGCACGGCCTAACCAGGCAAGCTGGAAACTGGGGGAAGATTTCAGCTATGTGATCCGGGATATGGCAAACCCGAATGCATACGGACAGCCGGATACTTACCTTGGAACCTATTGGAAGGCAACGACAACATCAGGATGTTCAAGTCCTACCCAGTCGAATGATTATTGTGGAGTTCATACCAATTCCGGGGTACTTAATTTCTGGTATTATCTGTTGGTAACCGGAGGAAGCGGAACCAATGATAAAGGTTTTGCCTACAATGTTACGGGAATCGGGCTGGATAAAGCGGCAGCTATAGCATATCGAACGCTGACCACCTATCTTACTTCTTCTTCTACGTATATGAATGCCAGAACCTACTCTCTTCAGGCAGCAGCTGATCTGTATGGCGCAGGAGGTGCTGAAGTTACCCAAGTCGCAAATGCATGGAACGCCGTAGGCGTGGGAGGTGGAACCTCATCTGCCGGAAAAATGGCAGCTCCGGATGCATTGCTTTATACCATAAGCCCGAATCCGGCTACAGATCAGTTTACTGTTTCATTCGAAGGCAAGAAAGGAAATGGCGTAGTGGAGCTGATGAGCCTGACCGGGAAAAGAGAAATTTCAGAAAAGGTTAAAACAACAGATGGTATAAACAGGCTGGAGATCAGTCTTCCGGGCAATATACTTCCCGGAATTTACATCGTGACCGTAAACGGACAGAAAGCAGGAAATTTAATTAAAAAGTAATATCTAAACCATAAATAATAAGACCACAGGAAAATTTCCTGTGGTCTTATTATTTATGGGGATTCAAAAATTTTATACCAAATAAAATTCATGAAGTTTTTCTTCACACAGGATTTTGACCACTTCGATCCAGCGGTCTTCATCGTTCAGGCACGGAATATAATGAAAGCTTTCTCCGCCGGCATGGGTAAACTGATGTTTTCCTTCCACGGAAATCTCTTCCAGTGTTTCCAGGCAGTCCGATACGAAAGCCGGACAGACAATAGCCAGGTTTTTTACTCCTTTTCCGGGTATGGTTTCCAAAGTCTCATCGGTATAAGGTTCGATCCATTTATCTTTACCTAACCTTGACTGAAAAGATACGATGGTTTTCTCTTTCGGAATATCAAGTTTTTCAATTACCTTATTGGTTGTGGTAAAACATTGGTGACGGTAACAGAATTTATGGCTCGGATTGCTCTCTCTTGAACAGCAGTCGTTCAGATTACAGGTTTTTGTGGGATCGGTTTTATAGATATGCCTTTCCGGAACTCCGTGATAAGAAAACTGCAGAGCGTCAAAGTTTTCAGGAAGCTTTTCCTTTATGCTTTCCGCAAGACAATTGATGTAAATATCCCGGTCGTAGAAAGGCTGGATGTAATTGATCTTTACTTTTTGGAACTTTTCTTTCCTTACTTCCTCCGCTTTTTCAATAACGGTCTCTGTTGTACTCATGGCATACTGCGGATACAACGGAAAAAGAACGATTTCCGAAACACCCTGATCCACCAGCTTCTGAATTCCCGCTTCAATACTGGGCTGGGCATACCTCATTCCGATCTCCACCGGAACGTCTACCACCTTTTGAAGTTTTTGCCGGATTTTTTCGGTGATCACAATCAAAGGCGAACCTTCATCCGTCCATACGGTTTTATAGGCTTCGGCTGATTTCTTAGGCCTTGTTTTTAAAATAATTCCCTGTACCAGCAGGGCACGGAAGAACCAGCGGTAATCGATAACCCGCTCATCCATGAGGAACTCATCCAGATATTCTTTTACATCCTCTACTGCCGTTGACCGTGGTGATCCCAGGTTGACTAATAAAATTCCTCTATTCATTTATTTTCTCTTGTATTAGATTTTTAAGCTGAACTAAATCTGCAAATTTCGAATAGTTAAATTGATCTAGAGAAAATTGGTAAAACTCATTTAAATCTCTTTTTGAAAAATTTTGTAATTCTCTTTGTAAAGCTGTAGCAAAGTCTTTACCTTGAAACCATGTTAGAAATTCCAGATTATTGTAAAATATAGTCTCATTAAAAATCATTAAGAATTTTTGTAGTTCTATTTCAAAATTATCCCATTTTTTAGTTTCATCTTTGATGTTTTTAATCTTTTCTAATGCTTTGTTTTTACAATATTCTAATGTTAAATCATTTGGTAAGTCACCGCTACTTTTATTTTTGTTTAAAAATGAAGTTCCTAAATCTAAATTTGTTCTTAGCACTCCTAAGGTATGACGAATTGCTTGATAATATTTAATGTTTTTAGCTGCCTTAATCATTTTATTTTTAACATCTGTTTCTGATCCAATACTATTTTCTAGTAGAAGATTTTTCTTCTTTAGAAACTCAAATAAAATTTTTTCATCAAAAAGATAATTTTCAATTGTACATCTATAAGAAAGACAACGCTGCCCAATTACATTTTGAAATGAATCTTTATTATCTTGAATAGTCAGTTCTTCATTATTAGGTACGGCTAAATCAAAATCTCTATCTCTAAAGAAAAAGAAAAAGTCTGGTTTTACTATACTTGGTATAGGAAAATCATAATTAATTATAGGTCCTGCCCCTTTTTTACTACCGATTGGTTGAAGTAAGATTTTTCCTATTATATCTGATATAATTAAATTTAAAATTTTACAGTCAAAACTAGAGTTAGTGCCTTCGCAATATATTTTTATTGTTTTACTCATTTTCTAACCTTATTATTTCAGATGATTCGAACATATTAAAAACAGAATCTGAATGGGAAGTGAAAATAAATTGATTATTATCACCCAACTTTGATAAAACTCTTATTAATTGTTGTTGCAATGGTGGATGAAGGTGTAATTCAATTTCATCAATTATAATAATGGAGTTATTAATATTCCAACGTGCAAAATCCATTAAGATTGGAAAAATCGCCCTTTCTCCCGCCGACATGCCTGCTAACTCATAATTATTTTTACCATCATTTAGAAAAAAATCGGGCGTTTTTGCTTTCTCATATACATCAAAATTTGGTGCAGGCCCAACGAACTTGCGATCTGGAAAAACTTGAGTGTACAATTGCGATAATTTAGCATAAAAATCAAATTCTCCTTCTGATAATCTTCTAGCACCATTTTTTAAACTTATATGAAATGAGTACGAACTTGATAAATAATTCCTAATAGAATCCAATTGATTGATTTTGCTGTCATCTAGTAGAAAAGATAAATTTTCAGCATTTCTCTGTTCATTATACCAGTAAATGTTACCAACATTTTCAAAAAGTTGTGTTTTATTCTTAACATATGATGATAGCATTTTAGCATATTGATAACCGTTAAATTTTTTTAAATCATTTAATCCGCCATTTATTATAAATAGTCTGTCTTTATTATAATTTAAACTTAATTTAACTTTATTACTATTGCTAATAGTTTCTCTCAGTTTATACCCTTTATCGTTTAGATTTTTTAAATATTTTTGGGTAGATTTGATTTCATTTTCAGAAAATTCAACTTCAATCTCTATCTTTATGGGCATATTGCCGTTTTGTATAAACCTATAATCATAACCAGACCAATCTAGTCGACTTGGATAAAAATTTAGTCTTGTAGCAGAAGCGATTAAACTAACTATTGCTTGTAAGATAGAGGTTTTTCCACTTCCATTGTCACCAATTAGTAATGTCTTTTCATTAATTTCTCCATCTGTATTTGTAAAATTGATAATTTTTTCGCTTACAAATTTTTTATAGTTTTGCAGTTTTATACTTCGTATTTTCATTTTAAGGTTTTTATATCATAAAAATATTTTATCCGTTTACGGCTTCCACTCTTTCCACCAGATCCGGAACGAATTGTTTTAAGATGTTTTCGATTCCGTTTTTAAGGGTAGCTGTAGAACTTGGACATCCCGAGCAGGCGCCCTGCAAGAGCATCCTGGCCGTTTTGCTTTCCTGGTCGTATTCCATTAAGGAAATTTTCCCGCCGTCGTTCTCTACTGCCGGGGCTACATATTCATTTAAGATATCGGAAATTTTCTGTTCGTCGTCCGTATAATCCCTGTTGATGATCTTCTCCACCGGATTTTCATGCTTCTGGGCTTCAATATTGGAAATTTCGCCACCATTCTGCAGGTATTCTGCGATCAGTGCACGAACGGCCATCATCACTTCATGCCACTCTACAGAGTTATCTCTGGTTACGGCCACGAAATTATCCGAAATGAAAACTTCCTTGGCAAAATCAAATTCTTTGAAGACCGCCTGCGCCAATGGAACGCCTTCGGCTCCTTCTCTTGATTTTACTTCTACAAAACCTTCAAGCAGTAATTTATTCGAGACAAACTTCATTACATTCGGGTTTGGCGTCATTTCGGCGTAAATCTGGTACAGCTCTTTTTTCTTCTGAAGATAGATTCTCGGGTTGGCCAGCAATTCGTCTTCAATAACGTTTTTCAGGCTTTCCGCCACATGTTCCCATTCTACCGTATCCTGTTTGGCCACGGCTACAAAATTGGCGGTAATAAATATCTTTTCAACGAAAGGATAATTAAAAAGCTCCTGGGCCAGGGGAATTTCTGAAATATCTGAATTTCTGTCGAGCTCCAAAGATCCCGGAATCAGGTTATAATCAGCCACAAATTTCATCACTTTCGGGTTTTCAGTAGGCTCTATAAGTATAGTACGCATTTTTTCTTTAAATTTGAGATACAAAAATACGCAATTAGAAATTAGAAGGCAGGCATCGGAAGTTAGATTTTTGCTATCGGCATCATTTAAAAGTCGAAAGCCGAATTGATCCTCGAAAACCAATTTCAAATAAATACATTATCGAATTTTCAAATTAAACATATGGCACTGATCAAAGAACTTTTAGGAAAATCGCCACAGATTGGGGATAATACATTTTTAGCGGAAACCGCCACGATTATCGGGGACGTTACCATGGGAAGCGACTGCAGCATCTGGTACAATGCCGTGATCCGCGGTGATGTGCATTACATCAAAATGGGAAACAAAGTAAATGTTCAGGATAACGCCATGTTGCACTGTACCTATCAGAAGCACCCGCTGAATATCGGGAATAATGTTTCCATCGGCCATAATGCGATTGTTCACGGCTGTACCATCAGGGACAATGTTTTGATCGGGATGGGTTCTATTGTCATGGATGACTGCCTGGTGGAAGAAAACTCAATTGTAGGCGCCGGCTCCGTCGTAACCCAGGGAACGCACATCAAATCCGGAGAAGTCTGGGGCGGGGTCCCGGCGAGAAAGATCAAGGACATCAATTCCCAATTGCTGGAAGGAGAAGTGAACAGGATTGCAGACAATTATGTAAAATATTCTTCCTGGTATAAGGAAAACGTTAAGGCGATGAATGGTGAATAGTGATTTTTGCTTTGCAAGTGAATTTTAATATAATGAATTGGCTATTAATTTGCAAAGGTTGAATTGACATATAAAGAGTGAATGAGAGATTTTTGCTGCTTCATTGGATTATTAATTAAAAAAGAATATAAAATATTGACAAGCGAAGCAAATTGACCCGCAGGAATTGACAATTGACAAAAATTGATTGTGAATTTTGCTTCGCAAGTGAATTCCTTTTAATATTAGGTTTGACCACTAATAAAAAATATTCCATAGGAATATGATCTGTGTAGTCGAAAATCGAATACAATATGTATCAGCACACCGTAGGTGTGCTATCTGTAGTACTGTAGAAGATAGAACTCCTACGGATTTCTGGTCTTGGTTTATATATTTATACTACACAGATATTGCTCCTCCGGAGCAAATGAATGTGGCGGTTAACGGTAATTTTCTACAGATTGAAATTTAAATATTGACGGCAAATATGAACAGGGAATGGTGAATTTTGCTTCATAAGTGAATTTCCTTTTAATATTAGGTTTGACCACTAATAAAAAATATTCTATAGGAATATGATCTGTGTAGCCGAAAATCGAATACAATAGGTATCGGCACGCCGTAGGTGTGCTATCTGTAATACTGCAGAAGATAGAACTCCTACGGAGTTCTAGTCTTGGTTTATATATTTATACTACACAGATATTGCTCCTCTGGAACAAATCAAGGTGAAGGTTAACGATAACTTTCGGCAGCTTAAAACTTAATATTGACGGTAAATGTGGATAATGAATCGTCAATTTTGCTCTGTCAGCAGATTCACCATTCACTCGCAGAAATTGACTATTGAGATAAAAAAAGCATTGCTCTATTCGGCAATGCTTTTTTTCCTTAGCGAAAAAATCCTGTAGGAATTTTATATATAATAATGTGTTACGGGTTGATCAGTTCTGCTTTTCCGTTGATGCATTTGATTCCGGTAGGTTCATTCACCATCATACAGTCGGAAATGACACCATACTTTTGGTTAAACGCTTTAACCTTTTCCGTATAATCATTAATCCTTGCCAGAATATTAGTTTGCATTTTCTTAGGGTATGCAATATAAAGCTGAGGACCGCCGCATGCTTTGGCTCCCATCGGTGCAAAGGCCCATTCACTGGTGCTGGTGCATTTTTCTTTGGTAACTTCCGATTCGATGGAGGCTCTCAATTGATCCAGCTGTGCCTGTTCATATTTTTGGCTGCTTTCATCCTTCGGCCGTTCCGAAATGTCTTTCGGCAGATTGGCATCCACCTCTTTTGCAGAGCCGCAGGAAGAAAATAAAGCAAAACCCAGGAGAACAGCGGAAAGGCACGGAATCGTTTTTAACATAATAAAATAATCTGGTTCAAAATTTTCAAAACTTGTGCCAAGGTAAGGTTTTTAGGATTCATTTCCGTAATTTTGGCAGCGATGAACAATCATTTTTTTGACTTACTGGAACACACTAACCGAAGCGTATTTTTAACGGGAAAAGCAGGAACGGGAAAGACCACCTTCCTTAATGATTTTGTAAAGCGCACCCGAAAAAAACACATTGTTGTTGCTCCTACCGGGATTGCAGCGATCAATGCAGGTGGCGTTACCATCCATTCGATGTTCGGGCTTCCGCTGAGAACCTTTTTACCCACTACGGAACGGATCGACACCAGTCTGGCCAATAATATTGCCGACCTGATGCCGCATTTCAAATACCGGAAAGATAAATTAAAGCTTCTCCGCGAAGTGGAGATCATTATCATTGATGAGGTTTCGATGCTTAGGGCCGATGTCCTGGACATGATGGATTTTTCTTTAAGATTTATCCGGAGGAATAACCAGCGTTTCGGTGGCGTGCAGATGCTGTTTATCGGAGACCTGTATCAGCTTCCTCCGGTGGTGCGGGATGAGCATATCTTAAAAATGTATTATCATTCCCCATTCTTTTTCGACAGCCATGCGATCAAGGAAATTCCACTGATTACCATTGAGCTTACCAAAGTTTACCGTCAGTCCGATGAGGATTTCCTGGCCATCCTGAATGCGATCCGGGACGGCGACGTGGCCAATATCGATTTTGAAAAACTGAATGAAAGGTACGACCCGGGCTTCAGTTCGGAAGACGAACCCTACGTTTACCTGTGTTCGCACAACAAAATGGCCGACGACATCAATCAGGAAAAGCTGGATGAAATTAAAATCACAGCCAAGACCTACGAAGCCAAGCTTTTCGGGGAATTCAGGGAAAACCAGTTTCCGAACGAGCAGTTCCTCGATCTGAAGATCGGTGCCCAGATCATGTTTATCCGGAACGATGTTTCCGGGGAAAAACGGTATTTCAACGGAAAGCTGGGAGAAATTTCCGCGCTGGATGAAAACGAAATCAAAGTGATCCTCGACGGAAGCGAACGTGAAATTACGGTAAAAAGAGAGGTCTGGGAACAGAAAAAATATTTCCTGGACACCGATAAAAACATCAAGGAAGAAGTATTGGGAAGTTTTGAGCAGTTCCCCATCAAGCTGGCCTGGGCGGTAACGATCCATAAAAGCCAGGGGCTTACCTTTGACCGGGTAATCATCGATGCCGGAAAAAGTTTTACAGCGGGTCAGGTATATGTCGCCTTGTCGCGTTGCCGTACCCTGGAGGGAATTGTTTTAAAATCCAGGATAACGCCGGAAGTTATTTTCAAAGATAACAGGATCCTGTCTTTCCATACCGATACGGTAGCCAATGATAAGGTAGAAGCCATTCTCAATAACGAAAAATACGATTACAGCGTTAAAAAGGTCCTTCGTACGATTGATTGCCTGTGGTTTTTAAATGAAGTGGAGGAGTGGAACAAACTATCAGTGGCTACCAGAAGCATTGATCATGTAAAAACCAACCAGCTTTATCTTCAGTTGAAGCATGAGATCGTAAACCTGGGAAAAATTTACGAAAAACTGCAACGGGTTATTTCTCAGAAAGTCAATAATTTTATTGAACAGAAAGAGGAGTGGTCTGAGATTGAAAGCAAAACCAAAGGTGCCGTTAATTTCTTTTTTACCGAAATCCGGGATAAAATTTTTAGTCCGCTAAAGGATTTTTATGCAGAGATCAAAGGAACCAAAGGCCTGAAACAATACAACGAAGAATTTAGGGTTTGGCTGGAAGATATTGAAGAATACCTGAACAGCCTGAAGGATATCCATTTGCTGGAAACTAAATTGCTGGATGAAAAGAACAACCAGGAAGTAAGCATGAAAATTGCCAAAGTTCCTTCCCAGGTTCTTACGTTCCAGTTGTTTGAACAGGGAAAAACCATTGCAGAAATCGCTCTGGAAAGAGGCCTGGTTAAAGAAACGGTGATCGGGCACCTTGCAAAGTTTGCCGAACAGGGCCTGCTGGATATTTCAAGGGTGATTACTTCCGATAAGATCAAAGCCTTTGAAGAGCTTTTCTATAAAGATCCGAAGGAAACTTTAACGGAATGGAAGAATGCGCTGCCGAGCCATTTTGAATTCAATGAAATCCGAATTTTGATTAATCATTTTACGTATTTGAAAGAGAAATCGAAATAAAAAATTTGGATATCAAATCAAAAGTGGGATAAATAAATTGCTGATTAATTTTCATATTTTTAAGTCTTAAACCTAATTACAATGAAATATTTATTTACTTTTCTATTTGTTTTTTTGCTGAATGCAGATCATAGTTCCAAATTCAATTATGATTTACTGATTGGCTCATGGTCGCAAAAATCGATTGCGAACAGCAATTCCACCGGAATATTTACCTTTAAAAAAGACAGCACGGCAAGTCTGGAAATGATTGATGAGGCATCTAATGGAATGATTGGCGGGATGACGGGACCTTTTAAAATTGAAAGAACCAAAGGAAATCTTAGAATTACTTTATTGGGAAAAGAAAAAATTTTTGAAATCCAGGAACTGAGTAAAGATGTTTTGGTGATTCAAAACAAAAAGGAAGGTAAAGAAAAACAGGTTTTTAAACGTTATAGCAAAGAAAAATAACGTCTTCTGAAGAGAATTTAAAAACGGTCAGTAATTTCATCAATTACCGACCGTTTTTTATTTGTTCAGCATATCCTGATTGATGTGGTACCCCACAATTTTTATTTCGCCGTTTTCGTCTTTTTCTAAGGTAAAAGTTTCTTTTGTTTTTTCCGTACCTCTATTAACATCATAGATAAAAAGATATTCACTTTTAGGATTGCTGCCTTTTACGACTAATGTTTCCCAGTGAGAAAGATTGTAATCCTGTACCGGGCCGATCTTTCCGGTTACATTTAAAAGTTCTATAAGTTTTTCTTTGCTTGTTACGCTAAAAAATTTTTTTCCGAACAGTTTGTAAATGTCATCCTGATTTCCACCGTATCGAATTTCCCAGTAAAACTTCTGAGGTACTTTTTCGCCATCGGCTTTGTCGGATTCACGGTCTTTATAGAATTGATTAAAATTACAGCCTGTTAAAGGCAGCAAGGCAATAAAAAGGAAAATAATCTTTGATTTCATGGTTTTAAATTATACTGCAATATTAATAAATTGGCGGTAAAAATAGAATTAATTACTATTTAAACCCTTTAAAGGAAACAATGATCCCCTGATGATCACTGACCAGGTTTTTCTCTGCAAAAATTCCTGTTTCAATCGTATAATCGGCAAAACTTTCAGGAACCACAATGTGATCAATGTTATTTTCAATTTCCGAAGTAATAGTCTTTACTTTTAAATCCAGAAAAAAACTGTTCAGGGCTTCCGTAATTTTGGAACTGATGGATAATCTTTCTTCGCCTGTTTTAAAGGAAGTATTGAAATCGCCGACAATAAAGAGGTTGGGGTTTTCTGCATGAATCCGTCTGCAATCTGAAATGGTATTGTGCAATTCGTTATCCGCAAAAGGCTGGCGCTTGAACCAGGTTCCGATAATGGTGCAGTAGAATACAATATTCCCCAATGCCGTTTCAAACTCCAGAGCAAGGTTGGTTTTATCATCCGTCACCGGATATTTTTTCGAGCAGGGAATTTTAGAATACAGAATCGTCCGGAAAGCTTTTTCGCCTTTCAGATACTCCGTGTAGTTGAGGTTTTCATAGACCGTGTGTTCCGGAATAGGCGAGCAGGGATATTTATAGGGAAACCTTTCAAGATCCAGATCAACGGCTTCGGTTAGAATAAGGAAATCGAAATTAAACCCGTTCAGGAATGCTGCGGTTTTCTGGGGATTCTTTTTCCTGGCCCAGTCGATGTTTAAAGTAGCGATTTTCATTAATTTTTAAAACTTCTCAAAATTGGAATTCCATAAGGTTTATTATCAGATTTACTCCTGTAAAGCCTGATTATATTTTCCTTTTTATCAATAATACCATATGTATATTGAAATGTCTTTCTTGAATTAAAATAAACAGTATCATTTATAATTGTGTATCCGCCTTTAATGCGTTTTATCCCAAAACAAATGCTTTCATAAATGAATTTTTTGTTATCCTTTAATTTTAATGTAGTCGTACAATTGGCGGCTCCTTCGGCTTGGGCAAAAAAGCGGTCTTTTCCTTCTAACAAATTTTCAAAATTGATAAGTCCTTCTGGCTTGAGCATAATTAAAACTAGGCAGGAAAGCATACATATAATAAGAAGGTTTCTTTTTTCTTCAGTGAATTTATTTTTAAATGAAATATAAAGCTGCCTTACAAATTCTACAAATAAAATGAAATAGATGATAAAGGCCATAAGTAGGGCAACTATAGATAATAATCCTAATTCACCTTCCCAAAAATAGGAGGTATTGATAATTAAAAATAGAATCAATATTAAACCTAATTGTAAAGTGAATTTTTTCATGATACCCTTATCAGTTTAGAAAATTTTTAAATTTTTGATCAGTAAATAAATTATAAAAATCAGAATAGCATCTATGATTTCAAGAGAGCAGATTGCTCAAAATAGATCGTCATTATGAAAATGTATAATTTTTAAAAGTGTACTGACGGTATTGGTCATAATTTCTGTCAGAAAAATTAAAACAGTATGCTTGATTTTGATTGTTAGTAAAGTAATTCAGTAAATATATAAAATATCTTTAAACTTGAACACAGCCATTTCCCAATAGCTTTTCCCTTTCCGTCACCATCAATCCTATCAATTACAAAAAGTAACTAATGAGTTTTATTAGCCTTATCTTTGTTCAGTTTTTGAAACTAAAATAGATCGTATGAAAAATTTTGAAATATCAGTATTGGATCTTGCGCCGGTAAAGCAGGGAAAAACTGTTCACGACACCTTTCAGGACAGCCTGTCTCTTGCCAACCATGCTGAAAGTTTAGATTATAAAAGGTTCTGGCTTGCGGAGCACCATAATATGGAAAGTATTGCCAGCTCGGCCACTTCGGTACTGATCGGCTTTATTGCCAATGGAACTAAAAAAATAAGAGTTGGATCGGGAGGGATTATGCTTCCTAATCACAGCTCCTTGGTTATTGCGGAACAATTCGGAACCCTGGAATCCCTTTTCCCGGGAAGGATTGATCTCGGTTTGGGAAGGGCTCCCGGAACAGATGGTCTTACGGCCCAGGCTTTGGGAAGAAATCCGGCGATTATCAACGAGCAGTTTCCAAGGCAGATCCTGGAGCTGCAGAAATATTTCTCCACAGAAAATTCAAGTGCTTTGGTACGGGCTATTCCTGGAGAAGGGTTGGATATTCCGCTGTACATTCTCGGGTCCAGCACAGACAGTGCTTTTCTGGCAGCAGAGTTGGGATTACCCTATGCCTTTGCCGGGCATTTTGCACCGGAGCAGATGGAAATGGCCTTCAATATTTATAGGGAACATTTCGAACCGTCGAAATACCTGGATCGGCCCTACATTATCGCATGCATCAACGGAGTGGCTGCAGAGACTTCCGAAGAAGCACACCGAATGTCCACTACTTTATTCCAGGCATTCATCAACATTATCCGGAACGACAGGAAGCCGTTTGCACCGCCGGTAGACAATATGGATGATATTTGGTCGCCGATGGAAAGATCAATGGTGTTGCAGAAACTCAAATATACTTTGATCGGAGATCAGTCTGAAATTGAAGAACAGCTAAAAAATTTTCAGGAAAGGTTTAAGGTAGATGAGCTGATGATCAACTCCCACATCTACGACCATCAGAAAAGGCTGGCCTCTTATCATATTTTCAGAAAAGCAAAAAACGCTGTATTTGGCGAATAATAAAGAGTTTATATTAATTGGAAGATGCCTGTTTTTATAAGTATCTTTGTGAAAATTTAAAAAGTAAAAATGTCTGATATTAAGTTAAATACTATTCCCGAGGCCATCGAAGACCTTAAAAATGGTAAAATAATCATAGTAGTAGATGATGAAGACAGGGAAAACGAAGGCGATTTTCTTTGTGCTGCCGAACTGACGACTCCTGAAATTATCAATTTCATGGCGCTTCACGGAAGAGGGCTGATCTGTATGCCGCTTCCTGAAAAAAGATGTGACGAACTGGGCCTTGAAGTGATGGTAAGCCGAAGCAGCGATCCTAAAGAAACGGCATTCACCGTTTCAGTAGACCTTTTGGGCAACGGAACCTCTACCGGAATTTCAGCAGCCGACCGGGCGAAAACCATTCTTGCCTTAATGGATGAAAATTCCAAGCCGACCGATTTTATGAGGCCGGGACATATCTTCCCGCTTCGCGCAAGAAAAGGGGGTGTTCTCAAAAGAGCAGGACATACCGAAGCAGCCATCGATTTAACGTGTCTGGCGGGTCTGAAAGAAGGAGGGGTGATCTGCGAGATCATGAATGAAGACGGATCCATGTCGCGTTTGCCGGAGCTATATGCTCTTGCACAGAAACATGATCTGAAAATTGTTTCCATCGAAGACCTGATCCATTATCAGCTTAAAAAAGGAAACCTGATTGAAAGGCTTGAAGAAAGAAAAGTAAAGACCGCTTACGGTGATTTCGAGTTCTATGCTTTCAGGGAAACCTCCAATGATCAGATCCATTTTGCTTTAACGAAAGGAAGCTGGACGGTAAACGAACCGGTTTTGGTAAGGGTACAGTCTTCCGATTCGTATTTTGATGTGCTAACGAGATTAAACAACGGGGAAAAACCTTTGCTGGAAAAAGTAACCCATATGGTAAATGAAGCCGGGAAAGGAGCCATTATTTTTATCAACAATGTTTCAAATTCTGAAAATACCCTGAAAAAGCTACAGCAGTTCCTGAATTATCAGGACGGACAGCAACAGCATCCGACCCTGGCATTCAATTACAGGGATTATGGAATCGGAACACAGATTTTGAAGAATTTAGGAATTAATAAATTTAAGGTAATCACCCAGAATCCGAACATCAAGCCTCAGGTTGGAGGATATGATGTTGAGGTGACGGAGATGGTGCAGCTATAAAGTGAATGGTAAATAGTGAATTCGCTGCGCTTGTCAATTTTTTGCAGGTTTAAAAATTCAATATTGACTTGCGAAGCAAAATTCACTATTGACAACATATAAAATGGCTTGATTTTATCAAGCCATTTTTATGTGTTCAAAGCTTCTGAATCCGTTCAGGAAATCTTTGATGTTCATTCTTTTTTTGCCTTCCAATTGCAGCTCTTCAGGAAAATAGATTCCGTCTGCCGTATAGATTTTAAACTCATTCTTAGAAATGTCAAGGCTTCCGGCCGGTTTGCCGTGTTCTGAAATTTCAAATCTGCCACCGAAAATCTTTAATCCTTTTTCTTCCTCTCCGATTTTCAACGTCGTAAAAGCGGCGGGATACGGCGACATTCCCAGAATAAACTGATGGATTTCTCTAGAATTTTTAGTCCAGTCGATTCGGGTATCTTCCTTGAAGATCTTAAAGGCATTCTTCGGATACTCCACCTGCGGCTGCGGTTTTTCGACAATTGAATTTTCTGCAAGTCCGTCGAGGGTTTTCACCACCAGCCTGGCACCCATGGCCATGAGCCGGTCGTGAAGGCTTCCTGCATTTTCATCGGGCAAAACCGTTAATTCTTCCTGCAACAGAATATTTCCTTCGTCAATTTTTTCATTGATAAAGAAAGTGGTTGCTCCTGATTTTTCTTCACCGTTGATAATCGCATAATTGATCGGAGCTGCTCCCCGGTAATCGGGAAGGAGGGAAGCGTGAAGGTTGAAAGTTCCCATTTTAGGCATTTCAAATAAAACCTTCGGCATCATTCTGAAAGCGACCACTACGAAAACATCCGCTTCCAGCTTTCTCAGTTCTTCCAGGAATTCAGGATTCCTCAGTTTTTCGGGCTGAAAAACAGGAAGGTTATTTTCTACTGCAAAAATTTTAACCGGCGACTGGCTGATTTTCTGTCCGCGTCCGCTCGCTTTATCTGCCACCGTTACAACACCCACAACTTCATGGTGAGACTGGTGAATGGCTTCCAGAGACGTTTTCGCAAACCCCGGAGTTCCTAAAAATACGACTTTCAATGATTTCATGCTGCAAAGATAAGCTCTTTAAGAAAGGTTTAAAAATTAAAAAAATTATTATTAAATATAAACCATTATCCGTTACTCATAATTTATGCAATCGCATAGGTCCTGAAATTAAGCATCTTTATCTTTCCCGTATCCAAAAGGAAAATCAGATTTTCCAGAATATTCTCTTTGGAATGATAGCTCAGCTGGATAGACAGCTCTTCAATGGTTGCCGGCCGTTTGCCCAGCAGGTTAAGGATCTGATTTGAAATATTCTTCCCAAAAATAGACTGCTTATTTTTCTCACAAACGGAGCACTGTCCACAATTCTTTGCATTTTTTTCACCGAAATAGCTTAGGATCAGCTTCATTTTACAGTACTGATTATCCTCGAGGAAAAACTTCATTTCCTCCCATTTTTGAATTTTATTTTTCTGAATATGCTCAAAAAGTTTCCAGTAAACGGAACTGTTTAATCTTTCGTCCCTCGGTTTTAAAAATTTAATGCTCGATAAGGCTC
Organism: uncultured Chryseobacterium sp.; assembly: GCA_913778085.1. Classification (GTDB taxonomy): domain Bacteria; phylum Bacteroidota; class Bacteroidia; order Flavobacteriales; family Weeksellaceae; genus Chryseobacterium. The sequence continues at coordinate 30,626 of CAJYXJ010000015.1, read as the reverse complement.
CGTCTACATATTCCACATAGCCGTTCTGGTGAAGTTCTTTCAGTCTTTCCTTAATAAGTTCCGTGCTTACCCCGATTTTACTGCTTACCTGCTGTTCACTGAACATTACTTTATGCGTAGTAACTCCTGAAATGGTACGGAGCATCAGCTCCAGGAAGTAGGCGTCTTTTTTAGGCAGCTGATCGATTTCATCCGCTTCCATCATCAGTTGGAGAGACGAAAGGCTTTTGTAATCGTTAAAATAAATAATTTCCTGATTGTGAAGGAAACCCAAGACATTTTTGATTTTAGCCGTTGATAACCTGGTGAAATTATGGATTGCATTGATGTTGAGCGGAAAAATTTTTTCCGGGAGTTCAAATTCTGCTACCTGAAATACAGAATATAGGTAAGTGATGATCTTCAGGAATTCCGCTTTGTTAGGAATCTGGTTTTTAAGGATCTGATCAAAGTTCAGGATTTCCTGTGTATTCCAAAGCAGAAATGCAAAACTTTCTTTACCGTCCCTTCCGGATCTTCCGATTTCCTGATAATAGTTTTCAATCGACGGGGCAGGAGAGTAGTGGATCACAAATCGTACGTTATCCTTATCGATTCCCATTCCGAAAGCATTGGTAGAAATCAGGACATGATTATCACTGGTATTCCAGATCCGCTGCCTGGTATTTTTCTCTTTGGTGGATAAGCCCGCGTGGAAAAAGTCGACATTGGTAAGCTGATTCTTCTGTAGAAATTCACTCAGCTGTTCCGCTTCTCTTCTGGTTCTTACGTAGACGATTCCGGATTCATTGGTGAATTTTAAAATATCAAATACTTTCTGGAATTTATCTGAAATTTCTTCCATAAAAATTTTAATATTATCCCGCTTAAAACTTTTCTGAAAAACCTCAGGATTTTTTAATTGCAGTTTTAATTTAATTTCATCCAGCACTTTCGGCGTTGCAGTTGCCGTAAGTGCCAGGCAGTGGATTTCAGGATTATTTTTTCTGAATTCTTTTATATTCTGATAGCTGGGACGGAAATCCTGCCCCCATTCCGAAATACAGTGTGCTTCATCTACTGCGATAAAAGAAAGGGTGATTTCGTCAATATGCTGAAGGAACTGTTTATTGGTAATCCGCTCCGGAGAAATATATAATATTTTGGTAAGACCTTCTTTACAACGGTCATAGATTGTCTCCGCATCGTATTCATCAAGTTCGGAAGACAGGTATTCTGCTTCTATTCCTTTTGATTTTAACTGATTTACCTGGTCTTTCATCAGGGCCAGCAGAGGAGAAATTACAAGACAGGTTCCTTCCTTAAGCAGGGCGGGGAGCTGATAGCATAGAGACTTTCCTGCACCTGTAGGCAACAGGACAAGGGTGTCGTTATTATTAATTACAGAATCAATAATGGCTTCCTGTGCATCACGAAAATGATCGTAGCCCCAAAAATGTTTTAATGTCTTAAGCTTCAGTTCCTGAAAATCTTGCTGGGAAATCATAGGATAAAAATAATAAAGGAATATAATAAAAAAAGCCACGCAATGCATGGCTTTTATATAATTTAATAATAAAATTATTATTTAGCTTCAAAGTAAACTCTTCTGTTTGCTCTGTTTTTCCATTCAGGACATTTAGTAGCCGGGTCGCATTCAGGATATTTAAGGTCTTTTTCACCTCTACCTACTGCGTCAAGTTTACCGGACTGAACTCCGTTTTTAATTAAATAATCTTTAACGTTGTTTGCTCTTCTTTCAGATAATTTCTGGTTGTAAGCTTCAGAAGCTCTTGTATCGGTAGCTCCGATTACCGTATAAGTACCTGATGAAGAATTGATATAGTTAACAGCGTTGTTGAGGATCGGAGTATTAGAAGGTAAAATTCTGTCTGAATTCAGATCAAACTCAATTCCTTCTAAAGTTCTTGTGTCATCGGTTACAGGTCCTACTGGTGTAGGAGCAACTGTAGGGCAACCTTGGTTTTCTACAGGTCCTGGAACGGTTACACATTTATCGTAAAGATCGATTACACCATCAAGATCCGTATCAAGAGCTACACCGGCACCATCCACTCTTGCTCCTGCAGGAGTATCAAGCTGTCTGTCCCAATCGTCGCAAACTCCGTCATTATCAAGATCTCCTTTTTTACAAACTTCGATATCCTGGTTTTTATTAGCCAAAACATCAAGTTTATAATAGATTTCCTGAAGTGGGTCATGCCACATTAAGTGAGATTCGTGTTTTCCAAGTTTCAAAGAAATACCTAAAGTAGCGTTAACGAAGTTATCGGAAACCTGCTCTTCACGTTGGTTGATTGCACTGTATTTAGCACCTCCGCCGTCGAACTGATCGTCACCGGTCACTACATACATGACTCTACCTTCGATATCAAGTCTTCTGTTTACTTTAAATTTAAGACCTGCACCTGCCTGAGCAAACATTGATCCTAGTTCAAATGCTTTAACCTGATTTGCAAGCCTCTGACCGTTTTCATCTTTCTGGTATGCTTTGTAAGATAAAACTCCTACACCCGCATATCCGTGAAGTGCCCATCTGAAAGGTGAATGGTTATCCACTCTTCTTAACAGGTTTGAAAAATTGATATCTCCTAATAACGAGATGGCATCATACTGGGTTCTTGCACCTACCTGCTGAGTTACCGAAGCGTTTGCCGGAGCAGAATCTTTAGTATTGAAAAAACCTTGTCTGGTTTCACCTCTGTCATACTGTAAATTAAGACCGAAAGCATGGGTAATTGCTTTATCAATACTTACATAAGCAGAATATCCAAAAAGGTTCGAACCGTTACCGTTTTTTATGGATGTTAAGTCTGCAGATTGAATCAATGGTACACCGGCACCAATGGAAATCGCCCAATCGTTAAATCTTTTTGATTTATCTGTAAACGGGGAAACATTCGCAGAGCCCGAAGAAAAAGTATTCGGATATTGTCCTGATGAAGCCACTGCAGTTGAGTCTTGTGCAAAAGCAACTGTAGGAACAGTTAAAGCCAATGCAACAATTGCTAAACTTAATTTCATAGTGTATTTTTTATTTAGTTAATTAAATGATTTAAGTTATTTTGTTGTGGTGGTAGGACAACCTTGGTTTTCTACCGGTCCCGGAACGGTTACACATTTATCGTATAAATCGATTACACCGTCAAGATCCATATCCAATGCAACTCCCGCGCCATCTACTCTAGCTCCTGCAGGAGTATCAAGCTGTCTGTCCCAATCGTCACAAACACCGTCGTTGTCAAGGTCTCCTTTTTCACATACGACAAGTTCCGTACTTTTGTTTTCAAGAACATTCGCTCTGTAATAAGCTTCCTGAAGAGGATCATGCCATGCCAGGTGACTTTCGTGTTTTCCAAGTTTGAAAGACAGACCTAAGTTAACCGTCAATGCATTGTCGGATCTTCCTTTGTTGATCATGTTGTACTTCGATACTTTGGAAGCCGGGTCATAATCTCCAGGGCCAGCGTACCCTCCACCATCAAACTCGTCGTCGCCGCTCATGACATACATGGCTCTGGCTTCGATATCGATCAGCTTGGAAACGTTGTATTTCACCCCTGCACCAAACTGGCAGTAAAAAGAATTGATCGCAAATTTCTGCTCGATAAATAAAGGAATTCTTTTAGGATCATTGCTCCATCTGAACTCATTGTTGTCGTACAATGAAGTTTTGTAACCCATGAAACCTGCACCCGCATAACCATGTAATGCCCATCTGTAGGGAGAATGGTTATCTACTCTTCTCAATAGATTCGAGAAGTTGATGTCTCCCATTAAAGCAACTTGGTTATACTTTGTGTTTGCTGTGGCAACTCCGGCAGCAATACCTGCTGCACCTTCCAACTGAGCCTTTTGTGTTGTTTCACCTCTCTGGTAGATAAGGCTTAAACCGAGAACATGCGTAATTTGCTTGTCTAAACTTGCATACGCATTGTATCCCCAATTGATCTTTTTATCATAGATGGATTTAAGGTCGGAATGTACCATAAAGGCAGCCCCACCACCTACTGATACGGACCAGTCGTTGAATCTTTTGGCTTTGTTGTTAAAAGGTTGAACATTGGCAGAACCTGAAGAGAATGTATTCGGATACTTATCATTTGAAGTAACAGCTATACTATCCTGTGCATACGTAGCAATAGGAAATGCGGCCAATAATAATAAACCTAATTTCATACAATATGTTTTATGTTTTATATCAGATAAAATCTTTTAATAATATTTTAGAAAATTCTCTTTCAAAAATATGTTTCCTATGAGGGACTTCCAATCTTTCACAGCTAAAATTAAGCCAATTAAAGGTAACGATATCTATGTCGATTACTCTGTCAGTATATCCGCCTGATATTTTAGAATCGTTTACCCTTCCCATTTCCGCTTCAATGCTTTTGATCTGCTCAAGTAGCCTAATGGGCGAAAGATCTGTAAATATTATCAATGCAATATTACAAAAAATATTGGAACTGGCAAATTCTACGGGCTCGGATGTTAAAAATTCACTTATTTTTAATATTTGATTTCCACCTTCTTCTATTTTATTTATTGCGGTTTCCAGGTTTTTTTTTCGGTCTCCGAGATTACTTCCGAGTAACAAAACCACCTTATGATGCGACATATTGAAAAATGATTGATTATATGAAAAGTTTTTTTAAAAATGTACTGGCAAATATAGTGGCAATCGTCATCTTATGTGTCGTGTTTTTCTTCTTTTTTATCATAATGCTTGTGTTTAGTGCTATGGGAAGCGAGAAATCGGTAGTGGTAAAAAAGAATTCTATTCTTACCATTAATCTGAAGACCAATATTATAGACAGCCCTACAGAAGAGCAGAAAGGATTCTTCGACATCAGTGATGAGACCAAAAATGTTTTGATCTACGACGCCATCGAGGCCATCAGGAAAGCCAAGACCGATAATAATATTAAGGGAATAAGCATTGAAGCCGATTACCTGAATGCCGGAATTACCCAGATTGATGATCTCAGAAATGCGATCCAGGATTTTAAAAAAAGCGGAAAATTTGTCTATTCCTACGGAAATACCGTTTCTCAGGCTGCCTATTATCTGGGATCCGTGGCAGACCGGTATTATCTGAATCCTGCAGGGATGATCGAGCTGAAAGGTCTGGCAACGGAAGTCGCTTTTTATAAAGATTTTGCGGACAAGTATGGAATTGGAATAGAGGTGATCCGCCACGGAAAGTTCAAATCTGCCGTGGAACCTTTCATCAGAAACGATATCTCTCCTGAAAACAAAGAACAGCTAAGTACGTTGCTGAATGACATCTGGAAAAATACCTCTTCAAGGATGGCCGCTTCAAGAAAAATCGATACGGCACAATTCAGAACGGTAGTAGACAGCCTCTATGGGATGATCCCGGATTTAGGACTGAAATATAAGCTGGCTGATCAATTAATCCAGAAAACGGAGTATGACCGCCTGATCCGTACTAAGCTGAATTTAAAGGAAGATGATAAGTTAAATAAAATTTCTTTAGGAAAATATATTGCTTCCTATTCCGATGACGAGAATTCGGGCGACAGAGTAGCGGTTCTGTATGCTTCCGGTTCCATTAACGGAGGTGATAATTATAATGATATTCATTCGGAAAAATATATTAAATACATCAAAGATCTTCAGGAAAATGATAAAGTAAAAGCTGTTGTTTTCAGGATCAATTCTCCGGGAGGAAGTGCCAACGCTTCGGATGAGATTTTATTTGAACTGCAGCAGCTGAAAAAGAAAAAGCCGCTTGTGGTTTCTTTCGGGGATTATGCCGCTTCGGGAGGATATTATATTGCGATGGCCGCCGATAAAATCTATTCGGAGCCGAATACGCTTACAGGATCTATCGGGGTTTTCGGAGTTATTCCTTACTTCAAGGATATCGCCAACAAAAACGGGGTCCGTTCGGATATTGTTGCTACGAATGCCAATTCACAGTATTATTCGTCGCTAAACGGGGTTACGCCATATGGGGTGAATATGATTACCAGAAGTGTTGAGGGAACTTATAAAAGATTCGTACATTTCGTTACTCAAAACAGAAAAAAGACTTTTGAGCAGATCGACAACATTGGCGGCGGAAGAGTATGGAGCGGAACAAGAGCCAAACAAATCGGCTTGGTGGATGAATTGGGAACATTGAATGATGCCGTAAAATTTGCCGCTCAGAAAGCAGGGCTGAAGTCGTATAATGTAGCCTCTTTCCCAAAAAGAATGTCACCGTTTGAGCAAATCTTTAAAGATCTAAATGAAGATGATATTTCGGCAAGAGTAGTGAAGAACAAAATAGGAAAGGCTAACTATGAGTTGCTCGAACAGATCGTGGAAGAAAGAAAACTGCAATCTGAAGTGAAGATGGAAATGCCTTATCAGATCAAGATCAACTAGACTAAATTATATTGTAAAAAAAACGGCGGACCTGAAATTCAGATCCGCCGTTTTAATTTTTATGATACCGGTTAAGCCCTTCTGGTCAGCATTCCGTAAATCCACAGAACAATCAAAGCACCTCCGATGGCTAAGATCCAGCTTCTGAAGTTCCAGAAAGAATCTACATCTCCCCAGTGAAGTAAGTAAACGCCTATCGATCCTCCGATAAAGGCTCCTATGATTCCTAGAATCATCGTGATAAGCATTCCGCCGCCTTGTTTTCCAGGCATAATCGCTTTAGCAATTGCTCCGGCCAGTAGTCCGAAAATAATCCATGTAATAAATCCCATAGCTGAATTTTTTTAATGTTAATATTAATTTGGTTCATTATTGATGATGGGAAAACATGATAGACATCATCTTTTCTTGAAAAATGAATCTACAAACTCTGTACCATTAAATAATTGCAGGTCCTGCATCTTTTCTCCGACGCCAATATATTTCACCGGGATCTGGAACTGGTCTGAAATACCGATCACCACGCCTCCTTTCGCTGTTCCGTCGAGCTTGGTTACGGCCAGTGCGTTTACTTCTGTGGCGGCAGTGAACTGTTTGGCCTGCTCGAAAGCATTCTGGCCGGTAGAACCGTCAAGAACCAGCAGGATCTCATGAGGAGCATCAGGAATGACCTTTTGCATTACCCTTTTGATCTTGGAAAGCTCGTTCATCAGGTTGATTTTATTATGAAGCCTTCCGGCAGTATCGATAATCACAACATCGGCATTCTGCGCCACAGCACTCTGTACCGTGTCAAAAGCAACCGATGCAGGGTCGGAACCCATTTCCTGTTTTACAATCGGCACACCCACTCTCTGGCTCCAGATGACCAATTGGTCCACTGCAGCAGCCCTGAACGTGTCGGCCGCTCCAAGAACGACTTTTTTACCTTCTGTGGTAAACTGATGGGCAAGCTTTCCGATTGTGGTGGTTTTTCCTACGCCATTTACGCCTACGACCATGATGACATAAGGCTTTTTGGATGAATCGATGTTTCCTGTTCCTGCATGAGGATTTTCAAGCAACAACCCCGAAATTTCCTCCCGGAGGATTTTATCCAGTTCGTTTACGCCCACGTATTTATCACGGGCAACACGTTCTTCAATTCTTTCGATGATTTTGATGGTGGTGGAGGCACCGACGTCGGAGGCAATCAGTACTTCTTCCAGATCATCCAGTACTTCATCATCTACTTTGCTTTTACCGACTACGGCTTTCGTCATTTTTTCAAAGAACCCCTGGCTGGACTTTTCCAATCCCTTGTCTAAAGTTTCTTTTTCTTCTTTTTTAAAAATATTTTTAAACCAACTCATCTTATGAATTATGGAATTAAATTAATGAAGGAAGCTGAGTAATGGAAGCCTGAAGTGCACGGTTGTCGTGTGCTTCGAGCCTCCGTTCCCGGACTTCCAGCTAGATTAAAAGCAAAGATAACAAAAAAACTACCCAAAAGCTGAGTAGTTTTTTATATTGTAAATAAAGTGGAGATTATTTTTTCAAATAACCGTCTACTTCGTCTGCATTCATTACTTTTTCTTCGAAAACGTAAGCTCCTGATTTAGAAGACTTCACCATTTTCACCACTTTAGTCATTTTTTTTGACTGTCCGCTCTGTAGGGTTGCTACTACTTTCTTTGCCATGGTAAATTATATTTTATAAATTACTTGATTTCTTTGTGTACGGTTACCTTTTTAAGAACAGGATTGTATTTTTTCAATTCCAATCTCTCTGTAGTGTTCTTTTTATTTTTTGTAGAAATGTATCTTGACATTCCCGGCATTCCACTTTCTTTGTGCTCTGTACATTCAAGGATTACTTGAACTCTGTTTCCTTTTTTTGCCATGATTTAGTTCTTTTTAATCAATCCGTTTCTGGTTGCTCTTTCAATAGCTTCCTCGATTCCAATTTTGTTAATCACTCTCAATCCATGAGCTGATACTTTCAGTGTTACGTGCTTATCCTGCTCCGGAAGGTAAAATTTCTTCTCTAATAAGTTAATTTCAAAACGACGCTTCGTTTTGTTATTAGCGTGAGAAACGTTGTTACCAACCATTGCACGCTTTCCTGTTATTTGGCAAATTCTTGACATATCTCGATGTTCTTATTTGTACTATAATATTTGAGAGTGCAAAATAACGAAGAATTTTTCAGATAGGCAAATCTTTTATAAAATTATTTATAAATAAACCGTTGGCTGATGATCCTGATTTTGACACGGTATCCGTTGCAGTAAGCATTGACTTTAAGAATAATACATTTGAAAATTCAATGGATCCTAATGTCAATTTTTCTTAGTTTTATTCTGAAACCATTTGATTAGAAAATAAAACAGCAGAAATCCGAAGGCAAAAATTGAAAAGCGGGACAGCAGATCGCCGGCTTTCGTATAGAACGTCATTCCGTCATACAGGTTTATTTTGGCATACAGTGCGGTTTTGTCGCCATAGAAAGTATCTTCGATGATCTCACCCTTTGCATTGATATGGGCGGAGATTCCGCTGTTTGCAGCCCTGGCAATTTCCCGGCGCGTCTCAATGGCTCTCAGCCTGGCATAGGATAAAAGCTGTTTATGCCCTTCTGTAACGCCCCACCAGGAATCGTTCGTCATAATGGCCAGGAAATTGGCTCCTTTTTTTACATAATCTCCCGTAAATTCACCATAAATGCTTTCATAGCAGATGATCGGAGCTACTTTGCCTTTATTAAAGGGGTTCGAAAACGAAGTCCTTTCTTTATCGGTTCCCAGAGAAGCTACTGTTCCTCCCAGGTTGATCATTGCATCGCCCAAAAGCGGTTTCAGGTAGCTCATGTATGGGAATATTTCGACCCCCGGAACCAGTTTGCCCTTATGGTAAACTTCTATTTTGTGATTCGGGATCACCTGAATGGCTGAGTTAAATCGCTCCACCCAAAGTCCCGGATTAATCTGATAAGCTTCTGTAGGCAGGTTATTTTCCGACGTATAAAAGTGATGGGAAGAAATTCCTGTTGTGAAAACCGAACCCGGATGTTTTGAAAGAAAGCCTTTCACATTGTTGATGATCAGACTCTTTTCAAAAGCTGTTTCAGAAATGGATCCATTCCCCGGAAGAGCAGTCTCGGGAGCGATATAATAATCAATTTTCCCTTTTGAATTCCGTTCGGCGAGGCTGAGCAGATCGTTCTCGATGGTCAGGCTGTCCTGTGAATATTTTTCAGCATACGGATCAAGGTCAGGCTGAAGCATTAAAACATTTACGCTGCCAATGGGTTTTTCATCAAAACGATTAAATTTTGTTACCGAAATGATCATTGGAAGGATAATCAATGCGGCTGCGATGGAAGTGTTTTTAATTAAATCTTTTCTTTTTCTCCCGGCCTGCCAGATTCTTACCGTATAAAAAATAAAAACGTTCGTCAGCAGAATCCAGAAGCTTCCGCCGGTGGCACCCAGGGTATCGTACCACTGGATCAGCTTAGGATAGTCTGAGAAAACATTCCCCAGGTTCAGCCACGGCCATGTAAGTTCCCAACCCAGGTGGAACTTCTCAAAGCTCATCCAGATCGCTATCAGGAAGGCAAGTCCCCAATACGTTCCCTGGGCATTTTTGTACCAGTGATAACACTGGAAAACCAGTGCATACAGAAAGGAATTAACCAGCACCGGGAACAAAACCGCCATCATCGAATGGCTTCCGTCAGGGTTTTTGGAACCGTACAGCCAGCCTGTCGTTACGGCATTCCAGATTACAAAGCATAAGTAGGACAATCCGAAAACCACCCAGCTTTTTCGATTGTAATCCGAAAATTTAGATACCCCATGCTCCATCATCAGCAGTGGAACCAAGGCGAAAAATATAAAAAACGGAACCCCGTAGGTAGGCCAGGAAATGGATAGCAGCATCGCCGAAATCAGCGTAAGCAAAACGTATTTCATGAATTTGTTTTAATACACAAATTTAATGTTTTGAAATGAATACATTTGTAAACGATGTTAAAGAAATTTTATAAGATTATTATTTTTCCTTATACCCTGCTCCTGCTGTATCTGATGTTTTTTGGGATGGGCCGGAAGCAGATGGATGAAAATTTACTTACGGTACAACCCATCATATCCACCATCAACTTTATCAAAGGCTGTATTTCGTGGAAAGATGCTTTCATGATCGTTGTAGGAAACATTGTGATGTTTATGCCTTTCGGCTTTCTGGGATGGCTGTTTCCAAGTCTTAAGCAACTTAAAAATCTTCTGTTCACTTTTGTTTCGGCAATCACCATCGTTGAGGCACTTCAGTATTTTTCAAGAATGGGCATTTTTGAAGTGGATGATATTATCCTGAATACTTTTGGGGTCTTTTTAGGATTTTTAATTAAAAAAAATATGGAAAAGAAGTTCGATCGTTTTATACTGTAAATATTTTTTGTTATTAGTATAAAAAAGATTTTAGAAGCTTTTTAGCTGTGAATTTTTTAACTTCTTTATCAGGATGAATACCTTTTAGGATAGAATTCTCCCAATTATTCACGAATTCTTACAGATGCGTGCGTAACCTCAAGGCTTTCAGCCTGGAATGCTCGTTAACTTTGTCAAAGTTTTTAGACCAATTAACCGTTCAATTCCTTTGCCCGTTTTTCCGCATTTAAAATTCCGTTTTTAAGAAGTTCTTTCAGTTGGTTGTCATTAAATGTTTTCAGGGCAGCTTCGGTGGTTCCGCCTTTTGAAGCTACGTCCTTAATCAGGTCTTCAAGGCTTTTGTCGGAGTTATTGATCAGGTGATAGGCGCCCAGCATCGTTTGCTGTACGAAGAGCTTAGAAAGATTTTCCTCGATTCCCATCTCGGTTCCGGCTTTGATCATAGCATCGACGATGTAATAGAAATAGGCCGGTCCGCTTCCGGAAAGTGCGGTTACACTGTCCAGTAAGTTTTCATCTTCCAGATAGACGGATCTTCCTGTTGAGTTCAGCAGTCGTTCAATGTGGATGAGTTGGCTGAATGGAATACCTTCTGCTGCGGTGTAGCCGGTGATTCCCATTCCGAGAAGGGTAGGGGAGTTCGGCATGGCTCGTACGACCACAGGATGGCGGAGCAGTTTCTGAATTTTTTCGATGTTGATGCCTGCCATAATTGATAGAACCATCTGCTTTTCTTTCAGCTGAAACTTAAAATTCTCTGCAGCGTAGGCGAAATCCTGAGGTTTTACGGCAATGATGATCAGATCAGCATCCAGCTCCTCTACTTCCTCAAAAACAGAGATCCTGGATTTAGGGAATTCTTCAGCGATTTTGGAGAATTTAGATTCGTTTCTTGTGATCAGATGGAGGTTTTCCGGTTTAATCAGCTCATATTTCAAAAACGATTTTGAAAAAGACAGGCCCATGTTTCCGGCACCGAGAATAGCAATTTTCATATTGTGTATTTGTTTTTAGAAGGTTTATATGGAACTTTACCAAAACTACTTAAATAATATTCACTTCTCTTTCAAGTTCGATCCCGAATTTTTCTTTAACAGAATTGATTATCTCCGTTGAAAAGTCATAGATTTCCTTTCCTGTGGCTTCTCCTGTTGCGTTTACTATAACCAGAGCCTGTAATTTGTGAGAAGCAACATTGCCGATCTGTTTCCCTTTCCAGCCACATTGCTCGATCAGCCATCCGGCCGGAACTTTTACGGCGTCTTCATTCGGATAACCGGGGATATTTTCAAACTCCCGTTGTAACGCTTCAAATTGGGCTAGTGGAATGGTCGGATTTTTAAAAAAGCTGCCGGCATTTCCGATTTCCTTCGGATCGGGAAGTTTGCTCTTCCGGATGCTTGTAACGGCTTGGGATACCTCCTGAATGGTCGGATTTCCAATACCTGATTTTTCCAGTTCGGCCTGTATCGCTCCGTATTCCGTTTTAATGCGGTGGCTTCCGAGGGTGAGTCTGAAAGTGACTTCAAGGATTACATATTTTCCCTTGCCTTCCCGTTTGAAGATGGAATCCCTGTAGCCGAATCTGCATTTTTCGAGATCAAAAATTTCAGTTTCAAATGTTTCAAGGTTAAGCACGGTGCAGTTCACGAAAATATCTTTGATTTCAGTTCCATACGCCCCGATATTCTGCATCGGAGAAGTGCCTACGTTTCCGGGGATCAGCGAAAGATTTTCCAGTCCGCCAAGATTTTTATCAAGACAGAACATCACGAATTCATGCCAGCTTTCACCTGCTTTAGCGGTAACCAATGCTTCGTTTTCATTCAGTGGCTGAATTGAAATTCCCTTCAGGTTTAATTTAATAACCAATCCGTCGAAATCGCGGGTAAATAAAATATTGCTTCCTCCTCCGAGAAAAAGCAGAGACAGCCTGTTGTGTTTTGAAAAATCCAGGGCTTCTTTTAATTCTTCAACGTTATTTACTTCAGCAAAATATCTTGCGTTTACATCGACTCCGAATGTATTGTATGGTTTTAGTGAAAAATTCTCGTGCATTTTAATTGTATTCTTTTGGAAGGAGGGCCTGGATCTGATCCTTCAGTTTCTTCAGCTGTTCGTAATGCGCCGTATCTGCGAAAGCGTTCACGTATGCATGGTATTTTTTCGATGTCCTGATCTGGAAGGTTTCATCTAATCCGTCCACAGATTGCTGGCTGGGCGAGCTCTTGATCCGGTCCAGGGTTTTTACGTCAATGGTGGAAGTAAGTCTTTTCCAGGTCTGCCGACTGATGGCCGACTTCCATGCCCTATGGATTTTCTTTTTCGTAATTCCCTGTTCAGCAAGGATGGAATCTTCGGTTACCTTTACAATCCTGTAATTCCCAAGATGTCCGCCGATATCGGAATAGCTGACCGAAATAATTTCGTTGGGATTCTGATGGCCCGCTTTGGATTCCTTCTCATGACAGGAAAAGAAAATCAGCAATAAAACAGGCAGTAAGAGTTTTTTCAGACCGGTATATTTTATTGCTGACATATTGTATGTATAATAATGATTAAAGACTGAATTCGGCTCTGTATTTTTCTAGAGCGTCTTTAAGGATAGCCGCGCTTCTCTTTAAATCCTGCTCTTTTAAAACATAAGCGATCCTCACCTGTTTTTTGCCCAGTTCAGGGTTGCTGTAGAAGCCTCCTGCCGGAGCTACCATGATCGTTTCATTGTTATTGGAATAACTTTCGAGAAGCCACTGTGCGAATTTTTCAGTATCGTCCACCGGAAGTTCCGCTACACAGTAAAAGGCACCTTTAGGTTTTGGGCAGATCACGCCGGGAATAGCGTTCAGCAGATCTACCAGGACATTTCTGCGATGGGTGTATTCTTCTCTTACGGATCTGATGTAAGCACCGTCGTTCTTATGCGCTGCCGTTGCCGCAATCTGTCCCAGCAGAACAGGGCTTAATCTTGCCTGTGCAAAAAGCATGGCCGCGTCGTGGATTTTTTTGGAACGCGTAATCATACATCCGATTCTCACGCCGCACATCGAATAGCGCTTGGATTCCGAATCGATGATGATGCAGTTTTCTGCCAACTCAGGAAAAGCAAGCATGGAGATCTGCTGTTTTCCGTCATACACATATTCTCTGTAGACTTCATCGGAAATCACAACAACATCATACTTCAAAGCAATTTCCGCTAATTTCTGAAGTTCCTCGCGGGTATAAAGATAACCGGTAGGATTTCCCGGATTACAGATCACGATAGCTCTGGTCTTGGCCGTTATCTTTTTCTCGAATTCTTCAATCGGAGGAAGTGCAAAACCGGTATCAATGCTTGATGGAACGGCTACAACATTCACGTTGAATGTGCTGGTAAACCCATTGTAGTTGGCATAATACGGCTCAGGAATAATTACTTCATCACCATCGTCACATAAGGTAGAGATGGCAAAATTCAGAGCTTCCGATCCACCGTTTGTTACGATAAAATGATCAGGCGTTAGATCTGTAAAATCCAGTGAGTGATAATAGTCCGTAAGTGCTTTTCTATATTCGATGTTACCTTCAGAAAGAGCATATTCCAGTACTTTCAGATCGATATTCTTTAAAGCATCCAGTGCCGTTTCCGGGGTTTCAATATCCGGTTGCCCGATGTTGAGGTGATAGACTTTGGTACCTCTCTGTTTTGCTTTTAAGGCGAAAGGAACCAGTTTTCTTACCGGCGATGGCGGCATGTGCAGTGCTCTGTTTGAAATATTCGGCATTGTTCAAAAAATTTGTATGACAAAAATAAGATTTAATTTTCCAATATTAAAATAAAGCTTGTAAAGAAAGGATTTTATAATGATTTTCAAATCTGCAAGTATAATGGTTGTTCTTTGGGTAATATAAAAAATTTAGCCATCATATCTTTCTGAATATCTATTTCAAATAAACGTGATTAATTATTTATTTTTTAATATTAATAAAATTTTTATATAAAATTATAGCTAAATTAGTTTTTATGTTAGTTTTTTTATAATTTTACATCAACAATAGTTAGTAAATATGAAATTAAAACTACTTTTTGGAGCTGTCAATACGGTGGCTCTGTTCGCTGCCTGTTCCGTGGCAGCACAAAATTATCAGCAGATGCCTGTTTCTTCAGGTTTTACTGCAGATGTAATTGCTAATGGTGTAGGATCTTCCACAGTTTCTACCAATAATGATGTAGATGGTGCCGGCTATGCATTTGTAGCCCGTGATTTTCAGCTGACATCTTCCAGTGCAGCACTTACGTACGGGATTCCTGTAAACGGACTGATCACTTCTGCAGTGGCAGCGACTCCCGGTTTAAGTTATCAGCTGGCAAGTTTAAGCGCAAACAATTCCTTAAGGCTTACGGCGGTAAATGATACCGGGACCCTGACATTTACGACCCCGAAAGCAGCGACCAAGCTTTATATGCTTGCTGTAAGCGGTAGCGGTGCGTCTACAGTAACCGCAGTGGTGAATTTCTCCGACGGTACTTCACAGACATTTACAGGGATCAGCATTGCAGACTGGTATAATGCGACAAATTTTGCCATCCAGGGAATAGGTAGGGTTAAAAAGCCGGGAGCAACGCCTGCCACTGCAGATGATGTTCCTTCACCGGAAGGCGGTACGAACCCAAGACTGTATCAGTTTGAGATGGCGATTGATGCAGCCAATCAGGCCAAAACAATCCAGAGTGTTGCGGTAACGAAAACGGCAGGTCCCGGTATCCCGAATGTCTTTGCTTTTTCGGCAGATGCCTACTCTACCTGTGCGCCTCCTGTTCTTCAGGCACCGGCAAGCATTACGGCAAATTCTGCTTTGGTTTCATGGACGGCTCCTTCCAGCAGTGTCGTAAGTTATGACGTTTATCACAGCACTTCCAATACAACACCAGCCAACACTGCTACTCCTACTTATCCCGGAGTTACAGGGACAAGTACTACCATCGGAGGTCTTACTTCCAATACAAACTATTATTACTGGGTGAGAACCAACTGCAGCACTGCAACAAGCCAGAGCGTATGGTCCTTCGCAGGAACATTTAAAACAGCGTGTTCAACATTCACCGTTCCTTACACGGAAAATTTTGATACCACAACCACAGGCTCTTCAACAAATAATAATGCACCGAGCTGCTGGTCTTATCTGGAAAGTGCATCATTTGCAGGATATGGATATGTGATTGCATCCACTCCTTATTCTACGCCTAATAGTTATTATCTATATAATTCTAGCGGTCTTACGGGGGGGCAGATGCTGGTTACCCCTCCTACTGTAAGCCTGTCAGATGGTACCAAGCGGGTAAGATTTTATGCAAGGGCATCATCAGGAACCACTACGACTTTATCAGTAGGTACCCTGTCAAATCCTACGGATCCGGCCTCATTCACACAGATCGGATCTCCCTTGGCTCTGACGACTACTTACGGAATGTATACCGTAAATATTCCTGCAGGTTCAGATCTTCAACTTGCTCTTAAACATGGAATGGCTGCTATCAATCAGGGCATATATATCGATAATATTACAGTACAAGCCATCCCTTCGTGTTTAGAGCCAACTGCTATAACCACTTCAAATTTAACGACAACTTCAGTAACGGTGAACTGGACGGCTCCTAGCCCGGTCCCTGCAAACGGGTACAATGTATATTACAGTACAAGCAGTACGCCTCCAACATCTGCGACTGTTTTAGATGCTACCAATTCCGTTTCGGCTACAGGTACTTCTGCAACAATAATGAATTTAACGCCTGATACTAATTACTATATATTTGTCAGATCAAAATGCAGCGGCAGTGATAATAGTATATGGACTGATGCTGTTACGGTAAGAACAGGATATTGTGTGCCTTCGTCTTCCAACCAGAATTCCTGGGTGTCTGCTTTCAGTTCTACAGGAGCGGTTACCAATATGGCATACACCTCAAGTGCAGGAGCAGCTGGCGGATATCAGAATTTAACATCATCGAATAACAAAATATCCACCACTGCA
Organism: uncultured Chryseobacterium sp.; assembly: GCA_913778085.1. Lineage (GTDB taxonomy): Bacteria > Bacteroidota > Bacteroidia > Flavobacteriales > Weeksellaceae > Chryseobacterium. The sequence continues at coordinate 13,785 of CAJYXJ010000015.1, read as the reverse complement.
GGAGCAAGTACTTCAGTATCTTTCACGGCAGGAGGTCCTACTTGCGGATTTGCAGTATGGATAGACTGGAATAACAACTTTACTTTTGAAACAACGGAAAGAGTGTTTGTTACTTCCACTTATGTGACATCAACTTCAGGAACCATTACAGTACCTGCCGGAACAGCGGCCGGAACATACAGAATGAGGGTAGTAACGGATTACAACAGCACCGCACCAGCTAATGCATGTGCATCTATTACGAGAGGAGAATTCATTGATTTTAAATTTGAAGTAGCCAGTGCCTTAGCTACTGCTGAAACTTCTGTAAATAAAAATGAGATCAAGGTATATCCAAATCCATTTACAGATGTTCTGTACATTGCTCAAACAAAAGGGGTAAGATCGGTTTCTGTAGCGGATGTTTCAGGACGAGTAGTGAAAACGATTGAAAATCCGGGCAATGAACTTCATTTGGGAGAATTGAATTCAGGGTTATATCTGGTGACGGTAACGTACAGTGACGGTACCAGCTCAACTGCAAAAGCCATCAAAAAGTAATTTTTAAATATAAATAAATTTAATAAGCAGCCGGACGATAGTTCGGCTGTTTTTTTGTCTGTCCATAAGCAGGATTTATTTAAATTTTGTTAATTTTAAAAATCATTAAAACTAAAACATTATGCAGATATCATCCTTTTCCGCAGAAGATTATATTTCCCAAATCCCCGAAGAAAGACAGGTCGTCTTCAGAGAAATTTTTAATACCGTTAATGATAATCTTCCGGAAGGTTTCTCCCAAGGCTCTAGCTACGGAATGATCGGCTGGGCGGTGCCTCTTGAAACATACCCTGCAGGTTATCACTGTACTCCGGGTTCACCTTTGCCGTTTATAAGCATCGCATCCCAGAAAAATTTCATTGCGCTCTATCATATGGGGATGTATGCCAAGCCTGAGCTGCTGGATTGGTTCGTGGAAGAATATCCGAAATATTCCAAAAGAAAGCTGGATATGGGCAAGTCCTGCATACGTTTTAAAAAAATGGATGATATTCCGCTGGAACTGCTTGCTGAACTGAGTAAAAAAATGACGGTCGAAGAATGGATTGATACTTATGAAAAGAATTTTAAGAAGAAATAATTTCCGGCCGTGTATTGTTGCCCTAATTATCTTTCTGAATGTAATGGCGGGCTGCAAAAGCACCAACATTTCAGGATTTGAAAACGGTGATCTGCTTTTTGTGACGGCTAAAGAAACCGGGCTTTCAGGAGCAATCAATAAGGTCACCCAAAAACAGGAAAATACTTCCTTCGATCATATCGGGCTCCTGGAAAAAAGCAGAGGGAAGGCTTTCGTTTTACATGCCGCCCCCAAAGGCGGTTCCCAAAAGCAAAGTCTGAAAGATTTTCTGAAAGACCAGGCAGATGACGGGCAGCAGGTGGTTGTTTACCGTCTGAAAGGTCATTTCAAAAATGCCGTCCCTGCTGCTATTCAAAAAGCAAATTCCATGTTGGGGAAGCCTTATAATTTCAATTATATCTTAGATGAAAATGCTTATTACTGCTCGGATTTTGTTGAAAGGGCATTTAGGGATAGTCATATTTTCAGGCTGGAACCAATGACCTTTACCGATCCTAAAACAGGAAAAACAAATGCTTTCTGGGAGGAATTTTATCAGAAGAAAAAGCTTAAAGTTCCGGAGGGCGAACCCGGCTGCAATCCGAACGGTTTGGCAGCTTCCGATAAATTGGAGCGGATCAGGGAGCTGAAATTATAGGTAATGGGTAATGATAGATACTTTATATCTGTAGCTATTACGTATTTCTGAATGTAAATTCGGTAGTATTTATTTCCAGAAATAAACAGGAAAAAATTCCGGTATTCATCTTCCTTCTGCCGGCTTATTAGCCTCATTTCCATTTTAAGTTCAGGTCTTTTCCACCATGCTGGATTTTATTCTTTCAGATTTAAATGTTAAAATTAAAAATTATTACCCTACTAATTTTGTAGACTAATTATTTTTTATATTTTTGCTGTAGTTAAGCATTGATTGAATACCGAATTTCAAACTGCTTAAATAACGTTTAACCCAAAATACCAGATATGACGACTCCTAATCCCGGACTTCAGGTTTTGCAGAAAACGCTCAACCTCTCTAAAAAAGAATTGATAGTGGAAATAGAATTAAACGGGAAAATGAAATTTGAATATTTGATGAATACCATTTACCATCAGTTCGGGATCTGTCATAAAGTACTGTCGGCAAATGTTGAGTATATAAACGGAAGAAACTTCGGAACGGTTCAGCTGTATATCAATGTATATCCGGATGATTTTGAGCAGCTGGAATTTTTCCTTAATAAAAATAAGCTTTTGAATACCGCGGTGGCCTATACCTGCCGTAAATATTTATAAGTGATTTCATATGGTTTTGATTACAGAAACAGCTGTCGGTTCATGGCAGCTGTTTTATTTTGTCTTTGAATAAAACCTATCAGGAAGCTCTAAAAACAAAGAAAAACCGCCGTAAAGGCGGTTTCACTGTTTTATATATAAAAATTAAATCCTCTCGATATCAGCACCGATCGCTTTCAGTCTGCCATCAATATTCTCGTATCCTCTGTCGATCTGTTCGATATTATGGATAATCGATTTTCCTTCTGCTGAAAGGGCGGCGATCAGAAGGGCGTTTCCTGCTCTGATGTCCGGGGAAACCATCGTAGTCCCTCTCAATGGCGTTTCCTGGTTCAACCCGATTACCGTAGCCCTGTGCGGATCGCAAAGGATGATCTGTGCGCCCATGTCGATCAGTTTATCCACAAAGAATAATCTTGATTCAAACATTTTCTGGTGAACCAGAAGACTCCCTCTGGCCTGTGTGGCCACTACCAGAATGATCGATAACAGGTCCGGAGTGAATCCCGGCCACGGAGCATCGGAGATCGTAAGGATGGATCCGTCTATAAATTTCTGGATTTTATAATGTTCCTGGGCAGGAATGAAAATATCGTCATTGCTCTGTTCAAGCTCGATTCCCAGTTTCCTGAAGGTATTCGGGATTACGCCAAGCTGGTTCCAGTTTACGTTTTTTATGGTAATTTCAGACTTGGTCATGGCTGCAAGACCGATCCAGGAACCGATTTCCACCATATCCGGAAGCATGGTATGCTCGGTTCCGTGAAGATATTCAACGCCTTCAATGGTAAGGAGGTTAGAACCGATTCCGGAAATATTTGCCCCCATCCTGTTCAGCATTTTACAGAGTTGCTGCAGGTAAGGTTCACAGGCAGCATTGTAAATCCTTGTTTTACCTTTGGCCAGGGCTGCAGCCATTACAATATTGGCGGTCCCCGTTACGGAAGCTTCTTCCAGAAGAATAAACTTTCCGTTAAGCTCTTTTGCTTTTAGAGAATAAAAATACTCTTCCTCATCATAATTGAATTCCGCACCGAGTTCTACCAATCCCTGAAAATGTGTGTCTAATCTTCTTCTACCGATTTTGTCACCCCCAGGAGTCGGCATATAAGCTTCGCCGTATCTTGCCAGCATCGGGCCCATCAGCATGATGGAACCTCTCAGTTTGGCTCCGTCTTTTTTGAACTCGCTGGACTTAATATAATCAAAATTTACTTTATCGGCTTTGAATGTATAATCGCCATGTGCATTCTTGGTAACCTTAACCCCGAAGTCACCCAAAATCTCAATTAATCGATTAACGTCGTGGATATCCGGAATATTTTTGATCCTTACTTCCTCATCAGTCAATAAAACGGCACATAGAATCTGAAGGGCTTCATTTTTTGCCCCCTGTGGAGTGATTTCACCTTGCAGTCTTTTTCCTCCCCGTATCTGAAATGTTCCACTCATATCTACTTTCTGTTTTTATTATGGTTGTTATTGTTATTATTGTGCCTTCTCTTATTGTTCTGGTTATTTTGGTTTCGGTTGTTGTTATTCCGGTTGTTATTCTGGTTGTTCCGGTTGTTGTTATTACTGGTATAGTAGATTTTACTCTTTTCAAGCGTATCGATTCCGGTAAGGTCCAGCCTGTTTTCCGAAAGTTCCTTCAGATGACGGAAAATCACATCATCCGTTACGTGTTCCTTATTATAGACATTATAGGATTTCTTCATATTGTTGGCAATCACTTCGATCAGGGCCTCCTTTTCATCTCCCTGCTCCAGTTCTATTGCTTTTTCAATCAGTTGAAGAATACTTTTACCATAAAATTTAAAATCGCCCTGAAGCTTAGGATATTCCATCCTTTTAGGTTTCTCTTCAAGTTCTTCTTTCGTAGGAAAAGGGTAGGGCGCATCTACATCCAGATTATGATCGGCTAAAATATAAAGATGGTCCCAAAGTTTATGTTTATAATTTTCTTCGTCTCGCAGCTGCGGGTTTCGCTGACCCATAAAATCAATGATCGCCATTGCCATTTCGTTTCTTTCTTCTCGTGAGGAAAGCTCTTTGCAACGTTCAACCAACTGTTGTATGATTCTGCCGTATTCCGGCAAATGTAGCTGAGTTTTTTGGGTGTTGTATTCCATAGTCTGCAAATATATGGATTAAAAGAAAAATTGTACCGAAAATCTTAAAAGTTTATGATTTTTTAATGAATATTTTGAGCAATGATTTCGTTGGGTTTCATGTTAAAAATAAAAATTATTTCACGTTGTATAGAACTTATGTCAATAAAATTGTAAATTAGGTAACAGATTAATAATTAAAACTTTCTCTATGAAAAAAACATATTATGTACTTTCATTACTGGCATTGGGAATAATCAATTCCTGCCGGACCAGTGATGAGGTGATCTCTGAGGATCAGAAAGACCTGGGTGTTCACGATAAAATTGTGAATGTTACCCATCACGACGGGCGGCCTTTCAGTACCGGCACTTCTTCTTCTACAGGTAAATTTGTTGCCGGGCCGGGCGGAGGAGTTCTGATGCAGGGCTTTTACTGGGATGTCCCGGATGGCGGCAATTGGTGGAATACCGTAAAATCAAAAGTCACCGATTGGTCTAATGCAGGAATTGGTGCAGTATGGCTTCCTCCGGCTTCAAAAGCACAGAATGGAGCCTATTCCATGGGCTATGATCCAACGGATTATTATGATTTCGGAAATTACAACCAGAACGGCAGCGTGGAAACACGTTTCGGTTCAAGGACGGAATTGGAAGCCCTGATTACAAAAGCCCATGCGGAAAATATGCAGGTGTATGCCGATATTGTCATCAACCACAACAGCGGCGGACAGTCGGAATATAATCCCTATGTAGGTTCTAATACTTGGACCAACTTTTCAGGAGTGGCTTCAGGAAAGTTCCCCAGAAACTACAACGACTTTTATAAAAATTCTTACGGGAATAATGATGAAGGGGCTTTTGGTGGTTTTCCGGATCTGTGCCATGCCAATCCATATGTGCAGGACTGGCTTTGGGGAAGGGATGATTCGGTAGGAAAGTATTATAAAAACGTCATGAAATTTGACGGATGGCGATTCGATTATGTGAAAGGATTCGGCGCTTGGGTAGTAAATAACTGGAATTCCAATGTCGGTGGTTTCTCGGTTGGCGAATTATGGGATTCTAATGTAAATACACTGGAGTCCTGGGCCAATAATGCCAACAGTTCGGTCTTTGATTTTGCCGCTTATTACAAAATGGATGAGGCATTCGATAATGGAAACCTCAACGTCCTGAATGATGATATGATGTGGAAAAGAAACCCCTTTAAAGCGGTTACTTTTGTCGCCAATCATGATACGGATATCATTTACAATAAAATGCCGGCGTATGCTTACATCCTGACCCATGAAGGTTATCCCACCATTTTTTACAGGGATTACGAGGAATGGCTGAACAAAGAAAGGCTGAACAACCTCATTTGGATCCACAATAACAAAGCCACCGGAACCACTTCGATTCTCTATACTGATAACGATGAATACATTGCCCGAAGAAACGGCTATAACGGAAATCCTGGACTGGTTGTCTATATCAATAGCTCTTCCAGCTGGCAGGAACGATGGATTCAGACCAATTGGGCCAGCCAGCAGATCAAAGACTTCACGGGAAATTCCTCATGGTATCCTACTACACAGGGCGATAAATGGGTGAAAATCCAAGCCCCGCCAAATTCATATTCTGTTTGGTCATTGAATCAGTAATGAAACTTTAAACTTTTATCTAATCACAAAACTAAAGACTGCCCATAAAAGACAGTCTTTAGTTTATTTTTAAAGATTAATGATAATCATAAAAATTTTTTAAACGATACATTAGCTTTAATATTAAGACTTCCGGCATCGGGCTTCTCTCTTCCGGTTTGCTCTTAAACCTGTATAAATTTTTTCCGTTCTTCAGGAGTAGGCAGGTAGCACTTCTGGTTTGCCAGTTTCATTCTGTTTTCCGAGACTTTGTCATATACTTTATCACTGAGAAATTTCGGGATGAGTTTTCCGATCACTGAAAGTTTATAAATTCCACCCAGCAGATCTGCGATTTTCAGCACGGCTCTGGATTTTTCAAGATAATATTGATTAGGCTTCCAGAGATACATGGTATTGAAAACTTTCGTATTTAATCCTCTTTCCGATAAAAACTGCTGTCCGAAATCCGATTGAAGAGAAGCAAACATAAATTGGTTTTTCTTGTCTCTTTCCAAAATCCACTGCACCCAGAAATTGCAGACTCCGCAATCACCGTCGAAGAATACAACATGCTTGTTCTGCCAGTTCCCTTCCATAATTGTTGTTTTAAAGTGCCATTTTCCGTTCTGTTTCCTGTTTTTCCTTTTTAAAATAATCCGTGAGGATCTTTCTTTGTGCGTCCGAAAGCTTAGCATCCTGATGGCCGATAAAATAGGACTCCAGCGGCATTTCCTTTTTCTCCACCATTTCTATGCATTCCTGCAATTTGTGTGCCTGTGTCTTAGGTTCATAGACGGCAAAAGTGGAGAAATTAAGTTCTTTTCTTCCCTCATCAATATGGTTTTTCAAAATCCATGAAGACGGGGCTATATTGGAATACCAGGGGTAGCGGGTTTCATTGGAATGGCAGTCGTAGCAAGAACGGTTGATGATGGCTGCTACTTCGGGGTCCGTCTTTTTAATCTTTATAAAATCCATCCCGGGGGTCGGGGCAGGATTTTTCTTATCGATCGGGAAAAACTGGATGATGATGAAGGCAACAAGAACAACGGTCAGTAATTTTTTCATAATTAGAGTTTTAGCAAGTCTTATTTTTAGGATTTAAATTAGATTCCCTTTATTTAACAATTACAAATTCTTTATTTGTGGCAAATTACCGGCAATCAGATAACAATTCCTTAAATATCTAAAGATAATTAAATTTTTCATAATAAAAAATAACGGAAAGATGAAGAAGCTTAAATTAAAGGCCCGTATCGTTTCAAATATGAATATTTAGCCTTCCGTTATCTTTTATTTTGTGTAAAAATGATTAATTTAATTGCAGGATTATAAAAAGTCAAACATATCATTGTTTTTAACTATTGTAAAAATATTTTTGATAGATTGTATTTATGAAACAACAATTGTAAGTTTGCCTTATTCAAAACGACAAAACTGTTTATCAACAAAAAAATTAACGATATGGAAAATACTTCAGGAGACATCAGTAAATGCCCTTTCCACAACGGAAGCATGAAAAAAGAAAACGTGGCCGGCGGCGGTACCCAGAATAAAGACTGGTGGCCGGATCAGCTACGTGTAGATATTCTGCGCCAGCATTCTCATCTCTCCGATCCGATGGATGACGGTTTCGATTATGCAGAAGCCTTTAACAGCCTTGATCTTGAAGCGGTAAAAAAAGACCTGCATGAACTGATGACGGACTCGCAGGACTGGTGGCCGGCAGATTTCGGACATTACGGGCCGCTGTTTATCCGTATGGCCTGGCACAGTGCGGGAACCTATCGTGTAGGCGACGGAAGAGGCGGAGCAGGAGCGGGACAGCAGCGTTTTGCACCTTTGAACAGCTGGCCCGATAATGTAAGCCTGGATAAAGCCAGAAGGCTGCTGTGGCCGATCAAACAGAAATATGGCAAGAAAATTTCCTGGGCCGATCTGATGATCCTTACCGGAAATGTTGCTTTGGAATCAATGGGCTTTAAAACCTTCGGTTTTGCAGGCGGACGTGAAGATGTATGGGAACCGGATATGGATGTGTACTGGGGGATGGAAAAAACCTGGCTGGGCGGAGATCTGCGTTATTCTCAGGGTTCCGAAGGAGTTGAAGGCCATGGTGTGCTTTCGGCGGATGATGATGCAGACGGTAAAATCCATACCCGCGATCTCGAAAAGCCATTGGCTGCCGTACAGATGGGACTGATTTATGTAAATCCTGAAGGACCGGACGGAAATCCTGATCCTGTAGCCGCAGCCAGAGACATCCGTGATACTTTCGGAAGAATGGCAATGAATGATGAGGAAACGGTTGCCTTAATTGCCGGAGGTCACACTTTCGGTAAAACTCATGGCGCAGGACCTGCCGATCATGTGGGCAAAGAGCCTGAAGCAGCCGGCATCGAAGCGCAGGGATTCGGATGGAACAACAGCTTCAGATCCGGGAAAGGTCCCGATACCATTACCAGCGGACTGGAAGTGACGTGGACGGAAACCCCAACCGAATGGAGCAATTATTTCTTTAAAAACCTTTTCGAAAACGAATGGGAATTGACCAAGAGCCCTGCCGGAGCCCATCAGTGGGTAGCTAAAAATGCAGAAGCCATTATTCCGGATGCTTTCGATCCTAATAAAAAACACCGGCCAACGATGTTGACAACGGATCTTTCACTAAGAATTGATCCTGAATATGAAAAAATTTCCAGACGTTTCTACGAGAACCCGGAAGAGTTCGCCGATGCGTTTGCCAGAGCGTGGTATAAACTGACCCACCGGGATATGGGACCGAAAGCCCGTTACCTCGGACCGGATGTTCCTGCAGAAGAACTGATCTGGCAGGATCCGATTCCGGAAGTGGATCATGCCCTGATTAATAATTCCGATATCGAAGCCTTAAAATCAAAAGCCCTGGATTCGGGACTGAGTGTTTCCGAACTGGTTTCTACCGCATGGGCATCAGCTTCTACTTTCAGGGGAAGTGATAAAAGAGGAGGTGCGAACGGAGCACGGATTCGCCTGACTCCTCAAAAAGATTGGGAAGTGAATAACCCTGTCCAATTGCAAAAAGTATTGAGCGTTCTTGAAAATATTCAGAAAGAATTCAATGAAAGCCAGACGGGCGGTAAAAAAGTTTCCCTTGCCGATCTTATCGTACTGGCCGGAAGTGCGGCGGTAGAAAAAGCTGCTAAAGATGCAGGCCATAATGTAATCGTATCATTTGTACCAGGAAGAATGGACGCCTCACAGGAACAAACGGATGTGGAATCCATGAAATACCTTGAGCCGGCAGCAGATGGATTCAGAAATTACCTGAAGAAAAAATTCTCCGTTTCTACGGAATCTTTACTGATCGACAAAGCGCAGCTTTTAACCCTTACCGCTCCGGAACTTACCGTACTGATCGGCGGAATGCGGTCATTGAATGCCAATTATGACGGATCTTCCCACGGAATCTTTACACAGAATCCGGGTGTTTTAAGCAATGATTTCTTTGTTAATCTTTTGGATATGGGCACGCAGTGGAAAGCCGCTTCCGGTGATAACGAACTGTACGAAGGAACCGATAGGAAAACAGGAGAGAAAAAATGGACGGCTACCCGTGCTGATCTTGTCTTCGGATCAAATTCCGAACTGAGGGCCGTTGCGGAAGTTTATGCCAGTGCTGATGCTCACCAGAAATTCATCAACGATTTTGTTTCAGCCTGGGTCAAGGTGATGAACCTGGACCGTTTTGATATCAAGTGATTTATAGGTATCATGTGAAGTGATGAAGGCAGCCTTTGGGCTGCTTTTTTTGTTTTCACCACCTTCTTCCGGCTATTTATCAGAAATAAAACGATTTCAATTTACCCATTTGAAATCCTGATCATTAAAATCCGTATTTCCACAATGGGATACGGATTTTTTATTATAAAGTAATTCGTGCTAATAATAAATTTTGAAAAAAAATTAATAAAAAATTTAATACGACGAGTTTTGACATACTCCCTATGGATATTTGCACATAGAGATACTGAAAATGAAATTCAGTATTAAAAACCAAAACATTATAAAAATTATTTATGAAAAAAATGAATTTACAATTAAAATTAGGTACTTTCTCTATTTTCAGGAAGAGACAGCAAAAAGATGGTTTAACCAAATATCAGGCATTATGAATTTGGAGGATTATTTAAATGAGATACAGGATTTTGATGATGCTTCACAAAGAGAACTTTTAGCAGATTTTCAAAACGGGAATTTTTTGGATTTTTCTGAAGTAATGCAACAAAGGCATAAAAATTTTCAGAATTTTCTTAATACCGGCAACAGCATGCCTCAACCTGTAAGACTTGGAGAAACGATAAGAGGCATGAGCCATGTGAGCCCATTGGTGACCGTGAAGCCGGCAGATAACAGTCAAAGTGAGGATTTTTTAAAGAAGACTTATTTCGTTGATGCGCAAAAAGAAAAAAAAGGAAATCTGAATATCATTAATGATTTAAAAAAAACAGCGAAGGATGGCTATCTGTATACTTCTCTGGATGTTTTCTTTGATAAAAATTTCAACGGTGTACGGGATCCTGATGAGAAGTTATTGTTTACCGTTTACTTTTTCTTTTCGGATGACGGAAATAAAGTTCGGGAGGCTTATAAAACAGCAAGATTGGGGGAAAATGATATTTATTTCTTTATTGAAGGCGATGAGGATTTTTTCTCCTCAAAAAAACTTTATGCTAAGGTATCCCCATCGGTAAAAAAACAATTCTATAATAAAGAAGGAGAATTGGATGAAAGATTTTTCAATCCTTCAACGATGCGAACGCTGGCCAAAGAAACCGGGTTGGAAATAAATATTATCAAGGAACTTCTGGAGAAAGGCAATATTGAAAAAGACAGCGTAAATATAAATAATCTGTTAAATGCCCTTAAACAGGGGTTTCTTAATTTTTTTGCCATTTCAAAAGCTACGGGATGGATCTGTAATAAAATAGGAGATGGCCTTGACTATCTGAAAGTATCCGATGATTTCTGGGATACCCAAAGTGAAGATTATTTTTTTGACAAAGATAATTTGCTTAAGAAAATTATTATATCGGATGAACTGGTAAACAGTATTGATAAGCTTTTTGCCGACAAAAGAGGATTGGATCTTCATGATTTAACACCAAATATTCTTGAGACTTACATCAAAAAATACTCAGGTGCCATCAAAGAATTTATCAGGTATTATAATGATTTTATTACAAAAGAGGTAGAATCCATTTATAAACTTGCCGATGCAGACTTAGGAGGATTTCTGGCAGGGAAAATGCAGCTGTGGGTAGCTTACTATTGCGGACTATGGAATGGGTTGGTGGATTTTATATCCTCACTGTTTAAGTTTATAGGAAGTATTTTGGAAGCTCCTTTTAATGCCGCTCAGGATTTTCAGGGCGCTATGGAAACACTGGATACCATTTGTGATTTTTTATTTGGCGGACATTTCTGGGAAAACCTGGGAACTGCGGTTTCAGAAATGTATACTAAAATGCTGGATTTTTGTAAGACTCACAGTAAGGAAGATTTTGATTGGGTAAGGGTTGCATACATTGCCGGGAGCGGAATTGCTTTTATTGCCAGTTTTTTTATACCTTTTACCCAGGTTCTGAAAGTTGCTAAATTAGGCAAAATTGCGGAAATCGTTGAAGCGGTAAACAAAGAAGTCGGAGCAGCGATCTCTGCCGCGGCAAAGTATGGGAAGGATCAGGCATACAGGGCACTGTCCGCTTTACTGGAACTTTTCTCAAAAGGAGGCAATGGGTTGAAAAAATTCCTGCAACAGGTTTGGAACGAGCTTCAAAAATGGTTTTTAAAAGCAAGGTATAAACTTTCCAAAGCCAAAGAGTTTTTAGGATTGGGCTTTAGCAGGGAAACCGCAGAGACTTTAGGGAATCTTGGTCTTAAACCTAAGCTTGGTTTTCAATCGACGGCAGCCCCAATAAATGTTCCGTATGGAAACTTTATAACACGATTGGAATATAAAGGGTTTACGGTTTTTACTGGAAGTAAAAAAGCGGTTGCTACTTTTGCGAAGGAACTTGAAGAGATGGGCGAAGAAGCTGCCTTAAAACATTTAGAGGATCTATTAAATAAATTTAATAAATTTCTCCCTGAAAATTGCGATATTATTTTCAGAGATGGATCTTATAACTTTAAGGATTTATTGACAAATGAATTAGTCGGACTTGTAGAAATAAGTGCTGATGAATTTTTAGAATTTGCTATATATCGTAAAGATTTAAAGACACAAATCAGAGGCAAACAAGTTTTTAATGCTTTAATAGAGCATCTAAGAATAAGAAAGATTCCATTTAATGGAATCAAAGGTTTATGGTCTGGAGCAAGCGATAATGTTACTGCTTTCAACGAAGCATTACAACAAGGAATGACGGCTGAAAAAGCAGCATTTAAAACATGGACGGGACAAAGGGCATTAGAACAAGGTTATGTAAAAGTTATTATACAAGAACTAATACCTTCTATTCCTCCGTACACAAAAATTTATGTGAAATTTTTTAAATAATATATTTATTATGGAAGATACTATAAAAATCTCTATGGAAAACAATCAAAAAAAAATTAACAATAGAGGACTGGATGAAATGTTAAAAGATTTTTCATCAGATGAAAAAGAATATATTTTTATTACTGATATTTTCAAGAAGGTAAATAACCAAAGTGACATTATTAATGAATTAAAATTAATAAAGTCCAAAACTACGCCAACATCATTGTTATTGGTATTGAAAACCTTAGGCAAAATATCAATATCAGATGCTCAACCTATTTTGGATGAAATATTACGCAGAGAATCTTAATTAATCTTAAGAGTAGCTAATTGTAGAATTAAGAATATAAAAATAGTAATTAGGACTGTTCGAAAAATTTGAACAGTCTTTTAATTTTAAAGTTTTGAAGTAGAGTTAAGAGGATTTAAAAATAGGTTTTAAAGGTAAACTTTCCAAAGCCAAAGAATTTTTAGGATTGGGCTTCAGCAGGGAAACGGCAGAGACTTTAGGAAATCTTGGTCTGAAACCTAAGCTTGGTTTTCAATCGACGGTAGCCCCAATGAATGTTCCGTATGGAAACTTTATAACACGATTGGAATATAAAGGATTTACGGTTTTTACTGGAAGTAAAAAAGCAGTTGCTGCATTTGCGAAAGAACTTGATGAAATGGGCGAAGAAGCTACAGCTAAATACTTGAATGAATTAGCAGGCATTGAACGTAAGGGTAGAAAAATCCTTTATATTGATGATATAGAAAGATTAGGTGAGCAGGCGGCGGAAGTAGAGCTGTCATTAGTAGATAAATTTGGTACAGTAATTTTAAAAATGGCCCGTAAAGTAACCAAAGAAGGTAAAGAAATTTATATTGATTATTTTATAAATGGGGAGCACTCGGGGTACCTACAGATTATGTCACCGGAAGAAGCAGCATTGCATAACTTACCTATCAATGCAGGAGAAAAAATTATTTATGGGGATATTAATATCAGTAAAGAAATTGTAATCTTCCCGTTCTTACTAACACTCAAAAGTAGAGTTTTTTGTTAATATTTCTGTTGTTGATGTTGGAAGATTTTGTTGAAATGTGGGAAACTCGTTGGCCTTAGCTTGGGCAAGTTTTCCAT